>JAGWVT010000054.1 GCA_018970765.1 Actinomycetales bacterium | reverse complement strand
AGCAGGCGATAGTCGGGCGTCCACGCGTACCAATAACTACGATCGATACCGAAGCGCAGGGAGTCCACATAGGTGCGTGCGACATAACTGGGAATCTGTTCGGTCGGTATGGCTCGCGCGGCATCACCGAGACCGGGGTTGGTCACGCCGTAGTTGATCTCTGTTTCCCACACAGGTTTGGGTGGTGCATCGGCGACGTGCAGGGTGTTGCGAAACATGCCAAGGAGGTAGGCACGATCACGCGGTGTGCCGGACGCCATGGGATACAGGTGCACGCCATACGCGTCGAAAGGCCAGTTGTAGGCACTGAGGGCCTTGAGATATTCCGGGTAGAACCGTTCGAATCCCTTGATCCAGCGTGAACCGGTCGATGCCGCCACCACGGTGGCCTGCGGATTGCGTCGCTTGATCGCGTCGTAAGCACGAGCCGTGAGATCGGCCATCAGTTCGGGCGTGCCACGCCAGAACTGCTCGATGTTCGCTTCATTCCAGATTTGGTACGCGGCAATGCGTCCGCCATAGCGATCCACGACAACTCCGACATAACGCTCGAAATCGGCGGCGTCGCGCATTGGCATTGACGAACCAGGCCCGGCGAATTCCGCACCAGGCGCCTGATCAACCGCCGCCCAACTCGGGGTACCGCCGAGCACCAGCAGCACCGACTGTCTATTGGCCTCTGCCTGGGCGACCGCGTTGTCCAGGGCACGCCAGTCGTACTGACCAGGTGAGCGCTCTATCGCATTCCAGGACGTCGCGGTATCCCACAGTCGAACCGTGCCGGCCCATTGCGGCGCACCTGAGATCGGGTGATTGCCGAACAGGTCACGTGAGACGACGATCCCGGCTACCGGCAGCGTCGCATCATCCGGTGCCGCGGGTCGATAAGGGTTCTGCACGTCGATGCGAACCGTTCGCGAACCCTGACCTTTGACACTGACTCGCAGCCAAAGTCGACCGACCTGCTCGCCGACCGGAAGGCTCCCGAGAGCCAAGCCACGGCGCAGCGGAAGACTGCCCAGAACCGCGAACGACCGTCCATCGCGGGAGGCACTCACCACTGCCTTTCGGGCAGTGGCCGTGGCCGGCACTTGGACCCGCACCACGATTGACTCGCCGGCGAAGACCGCTGCAGGTCCGAAGACCTGAACCTGGGTCGGCTGGGCGGCCTGTGCTGGCTGCACTCCCTGACACAGGCCCAGCGCTGTGACCGCCACGCTCAGCAGCGACAACCACCCGCGCCTCACCCCTGCATTGTCAGGTACTGCGCCGCCGGAGTCGCACGATGCCCAGGTACATCTCACAGCCCAGGCAGAGCCCAAAGACCGCATTGAGTGCCGCTGCGATAAGCGCACCGGCGGTCAGGACTAGGCCGACCAAGGGCAGACCGGCCAGAACCGCGACGATGGCCGCGCCGGTGAACGTAAGCCCTACTGCCTGGGCAAACCTCGGTGGACGCGGATCCTCCAACTCCCGGGGAGGACCCAGCCGGGGTCGTACCAGTCGGGCATAGAGCCAGCCGTAGGGCTGACGTCGAGGGCCGGCGGTTGCCCCGATGGCAAAGACCACCGTCTGCAGGGCTAGGAGCGCAAATGAGAGCGGGCTATCCCAGGTGAGCAGGACGAGAGCCAGCACAACAGTCGTTATGGCGGCGCCGAAGCGTGCGCCACGAGGATCCAGGAGTTGACCGGCCGCCAACGTCTCGGATTGGGCATTCGAGATTTGCGTCATGTGGGCACGCTAGGAAGGACCTTGAGGGTGGGTGACCACGGCCTGCGCAGATGCCAATCAATCGCACCTATCGCTTCGTGTTGTTAGTCGATGACGGCACCTAGTGCCTGGATGACATCGGCTTTGCGTGGCTGGCCGACCGCGCGATGGCGGATGTCACCGCGGGAATCAAGGATGAGCACCGTCGGTGTGCGGCGGATGTCCAGGCTGCGAACGAGGTCCAACTGCGATTCGGCATCGATCTCTACGTGCTGGACGCCGCCCACCATCTCGGTCACCTCACCGAGAATCCGACGAGTGGCCCGACAGGGCTGGCAGAAGGCAGTGGAGAACTGCACGAGCGTGGCCCGATCCCCTAGTGACGCGCCGTTCATCGCGCTGATCACCGCTTGGAGTTCGCCTGCCTGGGCACTCGTGGTTTTGCGCGCACCCGTCGTACTACGCACCCGGCCGTTACTGACTTTCCACCACAGCCCAAGCCCAAGCGCAATAGCCAGTGCTGCGATGGTGACCCAGAACCCGGTCATCGCATACCCGGCGTTGGCGAGGTACTCGATAAATCAGGAGAAGTGACCGTCGCCTGCACCCACTGGGCGATTGCGGACACCGTCGCGGGTTCGATAGCCGCTTCGGCGTGACCCATTCCAGGAATGATCCACAACTCGGCTGCACGGTGGCCGGCTTGTTGGGCGGCTCGATGTAGTGCGCGCGGATGATCGAGCGGAAAGTACCGGTCAACGTCGCCGTGCACGACCAGAAAAGGAATCGGAGCCAAACCGGCGGCTGCCTCGTACGGCGGCATCGGCGGCGGAGTCGGCCAGCCGCCTCCCCAGAGGCGAACGCCCCGGGACCGAAGTGCAGCACGCCCTGCCGCGTGCTCAACGAGGTGATGAACGACGCGCATCACGGGTGTTCCGCGGTAGTACCAGAAGGCCGGCCCGCTTACCGCCACAACGCCGTCCACCGCAGCCGGTCCGTCACGATCGAGATAGGCCTGCCTGATCACCACGCTGGCCCCCATCGAAAAGCCGATGGAAACCACCCTTCGGTACCCAAGATCACGGGCAAGCCGCACCACCGCGGCAACATCGAGCACTTCGGTATGACCCAGGGTGCACCAGCCCTGGGAGTCGCCATGGCCGCGGAAGTCCACGGAGAGCACCCCGCCCGATCGACTCAAGAGCCGGGCGATGCGCCGCACCTTGGGTTGACCGGAGTTGCCCGTGAAGCCGTGGGCCAGCACGAATGCCAAATCCGCAGTGGGTCCAGCGTCGTGACGGACGACCAGTTCAACGCCATCGGCCGCATAAGCCCGCAGCACCCCGGCGGCGCGGGCCGCGGGTCGGCGATCCTTCCCCGGAGTGAGGAACATGCAGGAATTCTGGTCCCAAGTAGTCTGAGCCGGAAATCGGCTGAGCCACGCGGGTCTGTGGCAGGAATCGGGGAGGCAGCATGCGCCTGGTGCTCCTCACGCGGGCAGTGGAACCGTCTGCCGAGGTTCTGCCCGCACTGGGCCTGCTCGCTCATCACATCCGGACGCTGCCCGCTGAGCCCACCGCGCTGCTCGAGGCACCGCACTGCGATGCCCTCCTCGTTGACGGTCGGCGGGATCTGCCGACGGTGCGCAGCCTGACACGCCTGCTGCGCCAAACCGGGATCGATGTCCCGATCATCCTGATCACGACCGAAGGTGGCCTTGCTGCCCTGCAGCGTGATTGGGGTATGGACGAAATCCTCGTTGATACCGCTTCACCTGCCGAGGTTGAGGCGCGGCTTCGCCTGGCTACTGCTCGAACACCCCAGGTCGAACAGACCGTGTTCGGTGAGTCTGAGGAGATCCGCAGCGGCGAATTGGTGGTTGATGAGAGTTCGTACACGGCGCGGGTGCGTGGGCGGGCACTGGATTTAACGTTCAAAGAATTCGAATTGCTGAAGTTCCTTGCCCAGCACGCCGGTCGCGTGTTCACACGCGCGCAGTTGCTGCAAGAGGTCTGGGGTTACGACTACTTCGGCGGCACTCGAACGGTCGACGTGCACGTGCGTCGATTGCGCGCAAAGCTCGGCGTCGAGCATGAGGCACTGATCGGCACAGTTCGCAATGTTGGCTATCGATTCGTGCCGAGCCGGGTGGACGAGGCCACGTTGGCGGTCCTTGGTTCCGACCTGGACGCTTCACTGGCCCATGACAACCGCTGACATCACAGTTCAGCACGCGGTGGCCCTGAGCCCAGCGCAGATCTCGGACGTCTTGCAGTTAATCAACGCCACCGCCCAGGCAGATGGCACCATGCCGATTTCCGAACATGTGTTGCTGCACCTGCGCCAGGGTGGTGACGCGCATGGGCAACACCTGCTCGCCCGGGACAGTGACGATCACCTCGTCGGGTACGCACACCTTGATGTCACCGACACCGTGCAGGGCGCCAGCGCGGAGATCCTCGTTGAACCACAGCGCCGCAGAGAAGGCGTCGGTCGAACGATGATCACCGCGCTCGACGACCTGGTTGCCGGGAGTCGACTTCGCCTGTGGGCACATGGTGAGCAGCCCGGTGCCCGTGAGCTGGCAGAGTCGCTGGGCTTTCGCAGCGTGCGCGTGCTCTGGCAGATGCGCCGGTCGCTGCTGGCCGCGCTGCCTCGACCGGTCATTCCACCGGGAATCGAAATTCGCTCATTCGATCCAGCGGCGGACTGCGATGCCTGGGTGGCACTGAATGCGCGGGCGTTTAGCAACCACCCCGAGCAGGGTGGCTGGACTCGGGCTGATCTGGACCTGCGCATGTCCGAGCCCTGGTTTGATCCGGCGGGCTTCCTGCTGGCCACGCAGGTCGAGACCGGCGCCTTAGTTGGCTTTCATTGGACCAAGGTGCACGGGTTCGATCCCGCCGAAGGGCACACGCACGCCCATGGACATGTGCAGGCGCATCATTCAACGCATGCAGCCAGCCACACTCACGCGCACGAACCGATCGGTGAGGTCTATGTGGTCGGTGTCAGCCCGGACTACCGCGGCAGTGGGCTGGGCCGAGCGCTGACGATCCTGGGACTGGAGCACCTGCGCCACCTTGGCCTAGCTCAGGCGATGCTCTATGTAGATGCTGGCAATACCCGGGCTATTCGGCTGTATGAGGGACTCGGATTCGCTCGCTGGGACACCGATGTGATGTACCAGCGCCAAGCGTCGGCAAACGTTAGGTAAAGGCGAATCCCTCCTGCGTGCCCCTGTGCAACCATTGATGGGTGAGTGAGGGGTCAACGGCTGCTATTGAGGTTATCGGCGTGCCGGTTCCACCCTCGTCCAGTGAGCGCTCTGACTCGCAACACCTGCCAGGTGACCGGTTCTTGGACCGTGAGGATTCCTGGCTTGCCTTCAATCAGCGCGTACTGGAGTTGGCTGAGGACACCACCCTGCCGATCCTGGAGCGCGCGAAGTTCCTGGCCATCTTTGCCAGCAACATGGACGAGTTCTTCATGGTTCGAGTCGCCGGGCTGAAGCGCCGAATCGCAACCGGCATCGCCGTGCCGACCCCCGCCGGGCAAAAGCCCCGGGCCGTGTTGGAGAACATCTGGCGGCGAGCGCATGAACTGCAGCGTGAGCACGCGATGGTGTTCCGCACCGAAGTACTCCCAGAACTGCAGACCCACGGCATCACGCTGCTGGATTGGGCGCAACTTTCCGACGATGAGCGCCGTGAACTGGATAGATTCTTTGACGAGCAGGTCTTTCCCGTTCTCACGCCACTGGCAGTTGATCCGTCACATCCCTTCCCGTACATCAGCGGCCTGTCCTTGAACTTGGCCATCGTGGTGCGCAATCCCGAAACCGGTGTCGATCTGTTCGCCCGCGTCAAGGTGCCGCCGTCCCTGCCCCGGTTTGTCGCTGTGGGCCCGGGGCGATTCGTGTCCTTGGAACGAGTGATCGCCGCGCACCTGCATGAACTCTTCCCAGGCATGGACGTGGTCGGTCACCACTACTTTCGTGTCACTCGCAATGAAGACGTCGAGGTGGAAGAGGACGATGCCGAGAACCTGCTGCTCGCCCTAGAACGCGAACTCCTGCGGCGTCGCTTCGGTCCGCCGGTGCGCCTCGAGGTTGAAGAGGACATCGATCCCTACGTCCTAGAACTGCTCATTGATGAGCTGGACGTCTCACCCGACGAGGTTTTCCGAATCCCCGGCCCACTGGATCTCACGGGTCTTTGGGCTTTCGTCAATCTGGATCGCGATGACCTGAAGCAACGCAAGTTCGTTGGCCGGACTTCCCGCCAGCTTGCGGACGTGGAAACAGCCTCCGAGCCAGACATTTTTGCGGCCGTACGCGAGCACGATGTGCTGCTGCACCATCCCTATGACTCGTTTTCCACCAGTGTGCAGCTGTTCCTTGAGCAGGCCGCCAAGGATCCGAACGTACTGGCCATCAAGCAGACGCTCTACCGCACCAGTGGTGACTCACCGATCGTTGACGCACTCATCACCGCGGCCCAAGAGGGCAAGCAGGTCCTAGCTCTGGTCGAAATCAAGGCGCGCTTTGACGAACAGAACAACATCGAGTGGAGTCGCAAACTCGAGGAAGCCGGCGTCCACGTTGTCTATGGCCTGGTGGGTCTGAAGACGCATAGCAAACTCTCGCTGGTCGTGCGCAACGACGGCGACCGCCTACGCCGCTACTGCCATATCGGCACTGGCAACTACCACCCCAAGACCGCTCGGTTGTACGAGGACTTCGGTCTGCTCACCTGCAGCCCAGAGGTCGGTGCCGATATCTCGAACCTGTTCAACGTGCTCTCTGGGTACTCGCTCAACACCGACTATCGCCGACTCCTCGTCGCGCCGCACTCAGTGCGAATCGGCCTCATTGAGCGCATAGATCGCGAAATCGAACACGCTCAACAGGGGCGCCCAGCCGGTATTCGCATCAAGTGCAATGCCCTGGTGGATGAACAAGTCATCGACGCGCTCTATCGCGCGGACCAGGCCGGTGTTCCTGTTGAAATCTTCGTACGGGGCATCTGCGCTCTGCGCCCGGGCGTGCCCGGGCTGAGTGAGCACACGCGCGTGGTCAGCATTCTGGGCAGATTTCTGGAGCACTCACGCGCATTCTGCTTCGTGAACGGCGGTGATCGAGAAGTTTGGATTGGCTCGGCCGACATGATGCATCGAAATCTGGATCGTCGCGTCGAAACGCTGGTGCGCCTCACCGACGCCGAGCAGCGGGCCACTGTCTGGGAGATGTTCGACCTGGCCATGTCGCCGAGTACATCGTCCTGGCACCTGCAGTCCGACGGTCAGTGGCTACGCCGCTCCTGTGACGCCGAGGGACGCCCGCTGGCCGACTATCAGGAGACACTCATCGCGCGGACGCGACGGCGATCGTGAGCGGCCGCACATGAAGTCGCAGGTGGAACGCGAGTTGAAGTTCGCCGTCCCAGAGTCTTTTGTCATCCCCCAGTTGCCGCCTGCAGTCGGTATGCGCTGGACGGCAATCGAATCCTTCGACATGACAGCGGTCTACCACGACACCGCGGACCTGCGACTCATCCGCTGGGGGGTGACCCTGCGGCGCCGCTGGGGAGGCAGCGACGAAGGGTGGCACCTGAAGATCCCGCTCAGTGGCGCCGATGGGCTAACACGTCAGGAGCTGCATCTGCCACTGAGCGCAGGCTCCGCGGGCTTCGTTCCCGCTGAGTTGGCGGACATCGTCACGCCGCTCACCCGCGGTGAACGTTTAGTTCCTCTGGCCACCGTGCAGACACACCGCAGCCCCATTCGCATCCTCGATGACTCCGGGCAGCCGCGTGCCGAGGTGGTGGACGACCGAGTTCAGGTACTTGACGCATCTGGTGCCCCAGTTACCCAGTTCCGCGAGATCGAAGTAGAGGCCTGGGATGCTGAGCGTGACACCGAGGTCCTGACCGCACTCGCCGCCGCGATCATGGCGGCGGGCGGGCAGGCACGCTCACTGAGCAAGGCCGCCCAGGCACTGGGGCCCCAGGTCTCGCAGCCACCGGACGTGCCCGCTCCGGCGTTTCCTGGACCTTCGGGCGCCGCGGCGGTGGCGCTGGCTGCGATGTTCCGCACCCATGTACGCCACCTGCTCTTCGCCGACATGGCCTGGCGGCGCGACCTCCCTGATGCCGTACACCAGATGCGTGTTGCGGCACGCCGCCTGCGCAGCGCCCTGCGCACCTTCGCCCCGATCCTTGACCTGCCCGGTGATATCGATCTCGAGGGCGAATTGGCGTGGCTCGCGGATGAGTTGAGTCGGCTCCGCGATACCGAGGTGTTAACCGAGCATCTTGACGAAGAACTTGCTGACGTGCAGGCCGTGGAGGCCCCGGGGGCCGGATCCGAGGAAGCAGCCGAGCTGCTGCGCACGTACCTGGCAAATCAGCTTGCCAATGCGCGCAACGGTGCAATCGCCGCTGTGCGCAGCGATCGTTACACCCAACTGCTTGATGACCTCGTTGCTCTTGCGGCAGACCCACCGGTGCACCCAGTGGGGCCCTGTGCGCTCGTGCTTCCCGGACTGGTGTGGACGCAGTGGCGCACCCTGGTGAAGGCAATGAAGGAGCTCGACGCTGACGCACCCCCCGACCAGTGGCATCGAGTACGCATCAAGGCAAAGCGGGCACGCTACGCCGCAGATGCCGTTGCTCCGATCTTCGGCGGCCCGGTGCAACGACTTGCAACACGCCTTGCGCTCATCACCGACGCGCTCGGTACCGGTCAGGACGCACATGTTGCTCAGCAACTCATCACCACACTGGTGGCACAACCAGGTACGAGCGCGGCCGCCGCATTCAGTCTCGGACACCTGCACGCACGCGAGGTGACTCGCGAAATGACTGCTCGAGCCGACGCCCTGGAAGCCTGGCCGGCTGCCCGCAAGGCGGCGAAGCGTTCGCGGCTGGATGGACAGTAGGTGGAGGCACCAGACTGATGGCTTTCTCCGACGCGGCAGTACATGCCGCGGGTGTTGTCCTGCTGCGCGAACATCGTCGCCAGTCGGAATTCTTGAGCATTCACCGACCCAAGCATCAAGACTGGTCTCTGCCGAAAGGCAAGCTCGAAAGCGGTGAGCATCCAGTCGTGGCCGCCGTGCGGGAGTGCCAGGAGGAAACCGGGTATCTGCCGGTCCTCGGGCCGGCACTTCCAGCGCAGGAGTATCAGGTTGCTGCTGGCCGCAAGCAGGTCCTGTACTGGACGGCCCGAGTCCGAGCCGATCACGGCTTCGTGGCAAACGATGAGGTCGACACCATCGCCTGGACACCGCTACCTGTCGCTCCTGCGCAGTTGACCTATCCGGCCGATGCATTGCTGGTGCGATCGGCATTGGCCTTTCCACCGACTTCACCCTTGATCATCCTGCGACATGCGCAGGCGCTCAAGCGAGCAGAGTTCAAGGGCAAGGACGACCAAGAGCGTCCGCTGTCACCTCGCGGCCACCGTGAGGCCATGCAACTTCCGGCCATCCTTGACGCCTTCGGCGTCCAGGCACTGCATAGTTCACCGGCCGTTCGATGCGAACAGACCATTACTCCCATCGCCGCGCAGCTGCGAGCTCAGGTGGTCGACGAACCAACCCTGTCTGAACAGGGGTTCGTCGTCGATCCCTCCGCCGCTACGGCACGGATGCTGGAATTACTGCGCAATCCGGCGCCAACTGTGGTCTGCACGCACCGACCGGTGTTGCCAGGTATCCAGGCGGCGGTCGGTGAAATTCGCGGCAGCGCCGCATTCGCCCTGCTCACGCAGCCGCTGGCCCTTCGCCCGGGAGCCATGCTGGTGCTGCATCGCTGGTTTGGTGCACGGCGCGACCCGGTGATACTGGCGGCTGAGCAGTACGAGGTCGGTGGGTCCATGCTGGATGGCAGCATGACGGCATGAACGAACCTTCCGAACGTGAAGAGGCACGTGAGCAGTGGCTACACCGCTACGTGCTGCGCACGTCCCCGTGGTTATCCGCGCTTGCGCTGGTCTACCTCGTCACTTGGTCCATCGAGGCGATCTGGTGGTATCCGCAGGCGCTGTGGTTCAAGGTCCTCAGTGGTTTTGGCCTCTTTCTGTGGGCACTTTTTGCCGTCGACCTGATTCTGCGATTCATCGTCACACCTGAGCGTCGCGGCTTCTTTCGACACAATTTGCTGGACACGATCACCGTGGTTATTCCGCAGTTCCGCGCGCTACGTGCCCTGCGAATATTCACCAAGCACGGGCTGGTAAGTCGCAAGACCGGTGGGCTGTCCGGAGGAGCCCTAGCCACCGCCCTGATGGCCACTGTGCTCGTCGTCTGGATCGGCAGCCTGATGGTGCTCAATGCCGAGCGCGGCGCGCCAGGTGCGCAGATCACCGACCTCGGCAATGCCCTGTGGTGGTGTCTGCAAACGGTAACCACGGTGGGCTACGGGGATGTACTCCCAGTGACCGTTCCTGGTCGAATTCTCGCCGTTCTGGTGATGATCGTTGGTATCAGCGTCGTTGGATCGGTCTCGGCCAGTCTTGCGGCAACCTTGATCAAGCAGCGGCCATCGAAGTCCAGCTCGCCAGCCGCCGACCCCCAGGAGGACCTTCGGGCCGAAATTGCCGACCTCAAGATCATGGTCAGCGACCTGCAGGCAACCTTGAGTCAGCTCCAGGCCGATCAGCCATCAGCAGCCTCCTGACGTCAACCCGCTGTTCACCTGTTGTTCATCTGCACGCACAGCATTGGACAAGTCCTGGGCCTAGGTTTCCAACGTGTTCACCCACCGCTGGTCTGGGGTTCACCGACCCGGTGGCGTCACCTGGCGTCGACCACTCCTGGTTGCCGGCGCGGTAGTCATCCCGCTGATGCTTGCCGGCTGCGGCACGCGTACCCAGGTCATCGCAATCGATGGTTCATCCACGGTGTTCCCACTGACCGCAATCGCAGCTGAGGACTTCCAGTTGGCCACGCCTGCGGTCCAGGTCAAGGTTGGAGCCTCAGGTACCGGTGGTGGGTTCGCGAAGTTCTGTCGGGGTGAGACCGACGCCAATGACGCCTCGCGCGAGATCAAGCCCGAGGAGGCCGACGAGTGTGCCGCCAATGGCGTGGAGTATGGACGACTCAACTTGGCGCTTGACGCGATCACGGTAGTGATCAACCCCAAGAACACCTGGGCACAGTGCCTAACTGTTGAGCAACTCAAGAAAATCTGGGAACCGGACTCCTCGGTCCGAAACTGGCAGGATCTGGATCCGGCATTCCCGGACGTCCCCCTGCGGCTCTTCGGACCAGGCACCGACTCAGGCACCTTCGACTACTTCACCAAGGAGATCGTCGGGGAGGAGGGCGCCAGTCGAACCGACTTCACCCCTTCCGAGGATGACAACGTCATCGTTCAGGGTGTCAAAGGCACCACGGGAGGCCTGGGGTACCTGGGCTTTACCTATTACGAGCAGAACGCCACCGTGATCTCCGACGTCGCCATCGACAACGGTGAAGGTTGCGTCGAACCTACGGTGGCCAGTGCCCAAGACGGCAGTTACGCACCCCTGAGCCGACCGCTCTACATCTATCCCTCAGTACAAGCACTGGCACGCCCAGTAGTGGCGGACTTTTTTCGCTTCTACGTAGCGAACGATGACTCGATCGCGCAAGCAGCGGCCTACGTGCCGCTGAACGACGAGCAGAAACAGCAACTGAAAAGTGATCTCGACGCGCTGCTTACCAAGGCCCAGGCATTGAGCCCTTCACCGTCCGGGCAAGTCAATGAGTGACAGCACCGCAGTGCGACTGCTAACGCGCCAACGTCGGCGGGTCGGTGAGCGCATCATCATGGTCATCCTGCAACTATGTGCCGCCGTTTCAGTGGTGACCACCTTCGGGATCATTCTGTCGCTGATCATTCCCAGCGTCGAGTTCTTCCGCAGCGTGCCGATCACCAACTTCCTCTTCGGCACTCAATGGACACCGCTGTTCGCAGACCCGCAATACGGCGTGCTACCACTGCTCTCTGGCACCGCAGTCATCACATTCATCGCCGTCGCCGTGGCCATCCCACTGGGACTGGGCGCCGCCGTTTACCTTTCCGAATACGCCAGCGATCGGGCCCGGCGAGTCCTCAAGCCGATCCTGGAGGTACTCGCCGGCATCCCCACCGTGGTGTTCGGCTTCTTCGCGTTGGAGTTCGTCACCCAGGTCCTGCTCGTTCGCATCTTCCCGGGCATCGAGATCTTCAACACGCTCTCCGCAGGCCTAGTGATGGGCGTCATGATCATCCCCACCGTGGCCTCGCTCTCCGAGGACGCCATGGCAGCAGTACCTGGTGGCCTGCGCGATGGGTCCTATGCCCTTGGCGCGAGCAAGCATCAGACCGCACTGAAAGTCGTCATCCCGGCCGCGCTCTCCGGCATCGTTGCAGCATTTGTCCTCGGGATCTCCCGCGCAATTGGCGAAACGATGATCGTGACCGTCGCTGCCGGGCTCGAACCCCAACTGACGCTCAATCCGCTGGTCGGTATGCAGACGATGACCTCGTACATCGCAGCTGCGGGTCTGGGTGATCTCGCGACTGGCACGCTGGAGTACCAGACCATCTTCGCCGTGGGCCTATTGCTGTTTGTGCTGACCTTCCTGATGAACATGGGAAGCATTCGCCTCGTGCGCAAGTTCCGGCAGGTGTACCAGTGAGCGCCCCCGACGTGGCCGAGGAACTCAGCGGGCAACAGCGGCGTGGCCTATGGGATCGCCTCTTCCCGTGGCTGCTCTTCTTGACGCTGGCCGTTGGCATTCTCGCGTTGGCCACCCTGCTGACTTACGTGATCGCCAAAGGTTGGCCGCGGCTCAATCTCGAACTCATCACCAACATGCCCTCCATTCGAAATCCGCAGCAGGCCGGTGCTCAATCCGCCATCACCGGCACCCTCTGGGTCATCGCCTTCACCGCGCTGCTGGCACTTCCCATCGGTGTCCTAGCCGCGGTGTACCTCGAGGAGTTTGCACGACCCGAACACCGAGTCGCCCGTTTCATCGAGATCAACATCCAGAATCTGGCGGCTGTTCCGTCAATCGTCTACGGCATCCTCGGCCTAGCCGTGTTTGCCCGAGCGCTGGCCCTGGGGCAGAGCGTGATCACGGCCGCCGCCACGCTGGCCCTGCTCGTGCTGCCGATCATCATCATCGCGACTCGCGAGGCACTGCGCGCCGTACCGCGCAGCATCCGGGACGGCTCACTGGCACTCGGAGCTACGCCCTGGCAGACCGCGTACCGACAAACACTGCCTGCGGCACTTCCCGGTATCGCCACCGGCACGATCCTGGCCCTGTCCCGAGCCATCGGTGAGGCAGCACCTCTGCTGATGATCGGTGCAGTGGCGTTCATCACCTTCAATCCCGACGGAATGCTCTCGGGGTTCACCACACTGCCGATCCAGATCTTCAACTGGACCAAGGATCCGCGCGAGGAATTTCAAATTCTTGCGGCCGCAACGATCGTGCTCCTGCTACTCATGCTCTTGGCCATGAACACCGCGGCAATCTGGATTCGCAATCGCACCCAGCGGCGCTGGTAGTCGATGTATACCGTCAGCAGTGATCGAAGGATGGAGTAGTAGGCCATGGACGCGGATCAGATGGAGATCACTGCACCTGTGTTCACGCTCGACCAGCTCAGCGTGTTCTACGGCGACTACCAGGCCGTCCAAGACGTCAACCTGACCGTTCCAGCCAGGCAGATCACTGCCTTCATTGGCCCAAGCGGCTGCGGGAAGTCCACCCTGCTGCGCTCCTTCAATCGGATGAACGACCTGATTCCAGGTGCCCGGGTGGCAGGCCTGCTCGCGTACCACGGACTGGATCTGTATAGCCCTGAAGTCGATGCCATTGAGGTTCGCCGCAGAGTCGGCATGGTTTTCCAAAAGCCGAATGTGTTTCCAAAATCAATCTACGACAATGTCGCTTACGGACCACGCGTGAATCGAATCAAGGCAAACTTGGATGACCTTGTCGAGGAGTGCCTGGTTCGAGCCGCACTGTGGGACGAGGTCAAGGACAACCTCAAGAAGAGCGCCTACGCGCTCTCCGGTGGCCAGCAACAGCGCCTCGTCATCGCCCGGTGCATTGCCGTCAGGCCCGAGGTGATCTTGATGGATGAGCCTTGTGCGTCACTGGATCCCATTGCGACGGCCAAAATCGAAGAACTGATGCTTCAACTGGCTCGCGACTACACCATCATCATCGTCACCCATAACATGCAGCAGGCCGCCCGGGTTTCCGATCGAACCGCGTTTTTTACCGCTGAACTCGATAGCGATGGCGTCCGGCACGGTACGTTGGTGGAATACGGACCAACCCGCCAGATGTTCAGCGCCCCGAGCGATTCACGTACCGAGGATTACATCTCGGGCAGGTTCGGCTGAGGGCCATCGGTCGCATCCCGCTGATCGCCGTGCTCGGCGCGGCGGCTGTCACCGCCTGCAGCACCACCAACTCCTCCATTCAGCCGGCGACCCCGACTGCATCTGCAATGTCGCCCGCCAGTTCGCCAACACCGCCAATCGTGCCAATCGCACCGACGCCGCAGGCAAACCCCATCACTTCGGCCGTGGAGGCCACTGTCGCGCGTGGAACCGCTCGGTTGCAGGTGGACGCTCTCATCGCCGACCCAGCCCCGACCGGTCGCGCACTTCGTGGCCAAGGTGCTGTCGACATGATTCAGGGCACCTCCGATATGACCTGGTCGGATGACGTTGATCCACAATGGCAGGTCCGCGAAATCGTCCTGCAGGACGCTGCGTACTTCAGCAGCGATGGGTCCACCTGGGATGAAGTTCCCGGTGGACTCATCACCCCGACAGCTGAACTTGCCGATCCACTCCGCGATCTCACCAAGGCAACCGGGGTGATCCTGGAAGGCACCGAAGTAATCAACGGCCAGAACTTGCGCCGCTACGCCATGCAACTGCCTGCGGTTGCCGTCGGCTTCGGGCTTACCGACGCCGATCGCACCAGCCTGGCGAACGTGCTCAGTGTCTCGGCCCTTGTTTGGGTTGACGAACAGGGCCGAATCACCAGAATCCTGCGCACCCTCAATACGCAGGCTGGCGCTGTTGCTACCACCGATGCCCAGTTCAGCGCCTTTAGTGAACCAGTGACGATCCGTTCACCGATGAGTGCCACATCGGGTTAGCGCAAACTTCAGCGAACCTCAACATTGACGGTGACGCCGACGCCCTGTGAGCGGACCGTGACCACGCAGGTGCCGTAACCCCGCGTCCAGAACCCACCCTTAAGCGTTGCCGAGCAGACCGAATACGGCGTTGCAGTGACCGTTGTCTTCTGCGTCGTGGGAATCCCGACCCACTGCAGCAGCGTTGGGCGATGAATGTTCGTGCGAATGGGTGCGGTGGCAGTCAGCGCCTGAACCGACCCATCGCGCACTTCCACGTAGACACGCTGTGTCGCACCCTTGCTCGTCACATCAACGATGCAGGTTCCGTAACCGCGCGTCCAGATACCACCCTTCAGCGTGGCCGAGCAAATGTCGTAGGGCTCGGCGACGGCGGAGGTGCGCTGCTGGGGCGGAATACCGGCCCAGCGCAACAGGGTCTCGCGCTTGACGTGTGTTTCGTTGGGCGCCACGGCGCTAACGGCCACGGCACTTGCCTGCGGTTCCTCGGGAACCGCAGTGCCAAACGGGTTCGTGGCCGTCACTCGAACGCGG
>JAGWVT010000165.1 GCA_018970765.1 Actinomycetales bacterium | reverse complement strand
TGATGCTGGCGAAACACGCCGAAGGGCGCGATCTCGCCTACGGCATCGTCCCGCGCCTGGAGTTCTACCAGCGAGCCAAGGGTGTCTATGCCGTCGTGCACACGCTCGAATCAGAGCCCTATGGCTGCTTCTTCATGCAGAAGGGCGTTATCTTCGACTGATCATCCAGAGCCGAAGGCGGCGGTCGTGGGGGGTGGACGGTATCGGCAAGCTAAGTCGGGCTAGCACGGCGTTGATGGTCGTGCTGGCATCCGCAGGGTTTGCCGTTCCGGTGCAGGCCGATTCCTCATCAGCATTGGTGCTGTTGCGAGCTTTGCCGAGCGTCCCAGAGCATGTGGGTGGGTACGACCGGTCACTGTTTGCCGATTGGCAAGACCGTGATGGCGACGGTTGTGACACGCGCGATGAGGTGCTCATCGCTGAAGCGGTCGCGGGGGTGGTGCAGGGCTGTGAAGTCATCGGAGGGCGCTGGGTTTCGCTTTATGACGGATCGGTCGTCAGTGATGCGTCGGCGCTCGACATTGATCACGTTGTTGCGCTGAGCGAGGCTTGGGATTCGGGTGCATGGCGATGGAATGCCGGTCGCCGGGCACGGTTTGCGAATGACCTGGGCTATCCCCTTGCCTTGTTCGCGGTGACGGCTGGTTCCAATCGGTCGAAGAGCGATCAGGATCCTGCTGAGTGGGTGCCCGAAGCCGGTCGATGCCGTTTCGCCAAAGCGTGGATCGGTGTGAAGTTCCGGTGGCGCCTTGCGGTGGATAGCCGGGAGAGGATGGCGCTGCAGCAGCTGCTGCGCGGCTGTTCAGTAGGGATGCGCGTGCCTGCACTGGCGGAGTGATGCGGTTATGCCACGCTTGCCGGCATGGCAATCCAAGGGCCGCTGGTGGCCGGAGTTGATTCGTCCACCCAATCGGTGAAAGTCGTCGTCCGTGACGCGCAGTCCGGGGAATTGGTTCGTGAGGTGCGCGCTGCGCACCCAGATGGAACCGAAGTGGCCCCCGAAACTTGGTGGCAGGCGCTCAGTGGCGTGCTCGACGGAATGCTCGATGGCGTGGCCGCGCTGGCCGTCGCCGCGCAACAGCACGGCATGGTGGTGCTCGATGAGTCCGGCGCCGTAGTGCGCCCGGCGCTGCTCTGGAACGACACGCGTTCGGCAGATGATGCGGCTGATCTGGTGAGCGAACTAGGTGGACCGCAGGCCTGGGCCGATGCGGTGGGCAGCGTGCCGGTAGCGGCGTTCACCGTGTCGAAGATCCGTTGGCTCGCGCGCAGTGAACCTGATCAGGCCCGCCGGGTGGCCTCCCTCATGCTCCCGCACGACTACTTGACCTGGTTGCTGGCCGGTCGGCCCGACCAGGCGGTCACCGATCGCGGGGATGCCTCCGGCACCGGGTACTGGTCGCCGGCGCAGGGTCGCTACCGGGAAGACCTCGTGGAGTTGGCCCTAGGTCACGTCCCGGCACTGCCCACAGTTGCCGGACCATCCGAAGTCGTCGGCCAGACGGCCACCGGCATCGCCCTGGCACCGGGCACCGGCGACAACATGGGCGCGGGCCTGGCATTGGATGCCGGCCCCGGTGACGTGGTCGTCTCGCTGGGTACGTCCGGAACGGCGGTCGCCTGCTCCACGGTGCCGTCGGCTGATCCCACTGGCACCGTCGCTGGGTTCGCCGATGCAACCGGTCGGTTCCTGCCGCTGGTCTGCACGCTTAACGCGGCGCGCATCCTGACCGCCACCGCCGAACTGCTTGGTGTGAGCCCGGACGACCTGGGTCGACTCGCGATGACGGCCGAACCCGGAGCCGGCGGGCTGACTCTGCTGCCCTACTTTGACGGCGAGCGCACCCCTAACCTGCCGCAGGCGCGCGGGTCACTGCATGGCATCACAAGGGAGAACCTCACCCCGGCGAATATCGCCCGCGCGGCGATCGAGGGGATGCTTGGCGGCCTGGCGGATGCCGTAGACGCGCTAGTTGAGGTCGGCGTCACACCCGGGCGCATTCTGCTGGTCGGCGGTGCTGCGGCAAACCGTGCGGTCGCCGAGGTGGCCGCGACGATGTTCCCGGTCCCGGTGGAGGTGCCACCACCGGGTGAGTACGTCGCCGACGGCGCCGCCCGACAGGCGGCCTGGGCGCTACACGGCGGTAGTGAGCCACCCGTGTGGGACCGACTGCGAGACGGTGCGACGCTGCGACTGGAGCCCTCGCCAGTACCGCGGGTGCGGGAGCAGTACGCGGCTGCCCGGGTGGCGCTCTATTCGTCGGTGATGTCCGGGGCCTCGGCTACGTCTCGTTGAACGGATTTCGCGCGCGCACGGAAGTGAATCTCGCCAGCCAGGAACCTGCCCACTCGCAGGCCCGCTCTAGTGGTGTCGGATCGGCGAAGACTCGCCCATTTGTCCCGACGGCCAAAAACTCTTGGACAACTGCCACAACAGATAGCCATATATGAGGTGATGTCAGCGCGGTATGTGGCGTCGCGTGGAGCAGGGCGTTCGGGATCGTGGGCGTGCGCCGAGCGTGA
>JAGWVT010000053.1 GCA_018970765.1 Actinomycetales bacterium | reverse complement strand
GATCCACGACAGGCTGGTGTCCTGCATGGCTGCGGTTGCGTCTGCAATCGTGCATGGTTTCCATGCCAGCCCGTCATAGATTGTGGCTTGCATGCAGGAAGCCTATTTCGTCCGTGACTGACCTTGATGTCGAATCTGAGCATTTATGGATCTTCGCTTGAAGGTGCCCATTCACCAGCGGCGTTGCATTCCTGAGATTAGCCTTGTGCCACACGACCTGACCACTCATGAAGCCCTGGGGTCTCAATGGCGCAGTCTGCGGAATTTCTCGACCAAGTCCAGTTAAGTGAGGAGGAAGATGCCCGTCGGCGCGAACTGTTCCCCCAGGGTGCAAGCTTGACCGTCGCAGACCTCAGTGAAGCAGGACGGGAGCATGTGCTCGATGATTTGCGTGCGTGTGAGCCGGTCACGTGGTTTCCCGAGCTCGGCGGCTGGCTGATTACGGCACGTGAGCCGGCCAGGCAATTACTTCTCCCTAAGTCGGGCGCGACTGTTGAGGCTCAGCAAAACATGGTGCGAGCCTCCCTCGGACGCATGATGCTGACCGTTGATGGCGAAGAGCACAAGCGATATCGGCAACCTTTTGAGGTGCCCTTTCGCGCTCGGGAGACTGAGCAACTGTTTGCCCACTCGATCCGGTCATACGCATGCGAGCTCATCTCGCGCATACCTGGCCAGGCGGAAATGACGCAGACCTTTGCTGCACCGTTCGCGGTAGGTGTTGCCGCACAGGTCATTGGGCTCCCACTCGAAGATGTTGAACTGATTGATGAGTTCTATGCCGCATTCGCTGCGGCAATGGAGTATTCGGGGGATCCCGAGCCACTGCAGCGTGCCGAGGCAGCGCGCGCCCAACTGACGGCCCTGTTACTCGAGGGTCTGGGGCGTTCTAAGGTCGTTGAGGAATCGGCATTGACGCCGGAAGAGGTCGCGGCACAGCTGCGCGTTGTGATGTTCGGGGCTATAGAAACTATCCAGGCCTCGGTGCTCACGACACTGCTGTTGTTGATTGAGAATCCGCAGTCCATGGAACAGGTTCGCGCGAATCCTGCCCTTCTCGTTGGTGCTGTTGATGAGGCGATTCGCTGGATGCCACCCGTGGCATTCATTGAGCGCTGGACGCGGGAGCCGCTGACGCTTGCTGGGGTGGAGATTGGTGAGCGTGAGTTCGTGGGCGTATCGGTGATCGCAGCCAATCGAGACCCCGGTACCTTTCCAGATCCCCTGCGATTCGATATCCATCGCGAGAATGCCCGGCTAGCGTTGAGCTTCTCGTCCGGTGCGCATCACTGCCTCGGCGTGCATCTTGCTCGGATGCAGACGGTAATTGCGCTTGAGGAGATGCTTAATGCTTGGTCGACAATTGATCTATTGAGCGTCGTGCCTGCACAGGGGTTCGCCTTTCGGCGCCCATCCGACATGGTTGTTGCTATCGGTTAGACCCCAAGAGGCAGCAGAAGTCTTGTCGGGTATGTTGCCACCATGCTTGAGGCGGCAATCTTCGGTGCCGTCGCGCAATCAGCCCTAGTCGTTGGCGCGCTGTTGGTCTGGCGATTTCCGCAACTAAAGCGCCCAGCCCTGATAGGTGCGCTGATGGCTTTCGGGGCCGGTGCGGTGATTTCTGCCGTGGCGATAGATCTGGTCGCGGTCTCCTATGACGAGGCCGGTGAAGTCCCCACTGCGCTTGGTATTGCTATCGGCTGCCTTCTGTACTTCGGGATCATCAAGCTCCTCGAACGAAGGCAGGATCATGACGCGTTGGACAATCCTCAGCACGAAACCAGACAGTCGCACTCAGGTCATGGAGCAACGAAGCAGGAGGCCCGGAACCTGACGATAGGCATGGTGATAGATGGCGTGCCGGAGTCAATCGCGGTTGGACTAACCCTGCACACGGCAGCAATCGGAGTCTCCGGAGCCCTGGTGGGTTCCATCTTCATCTCCGCTGTACCTGAAGCGATCGGCATTGCAGCGGCCATGCTTGCGGGTGGGCTTGCACTAGGGGGAATTCTGCTGCGCTTCTCTGCGATTGTTGTCCTGGGAGCCGTGTTTTCCGCGCTGGGGTACACCTTGCTCGTTGGTGCGTCGGATTCAATGCAGGCGATCATTCAGTCGATTGCTGCCGGCGCGCTACTTGTAGTTGTCATTAACGAGATGATTCCGATTGCGGTGCGTTCGATCAAGGGATGGGCAGGGATCATAGGTGCGGCAGGTTTCGTATTCTCTGCGTTTTTGACCTGGGCAAGTGGTGGCTGACGCGTCCGTACTGAATTGAGTCAACGATGGTCCCGTGGCGCGATGCGAGTTGGCAGGCCCTGGCGCGCGGTGAGGCGGGTGACCCCCGGTGGGCTGAATTCGGCCATTACGCTCAGTTGCGGTCTCAGGGGCTGCGCCAGGAGGCCCTCCGAGTTGCCGATGGGTTTGCTGCCACGTTGCAGGCGGGCTCTGCATTCGACAGGTGGGATTTCACCTGCTGGGTGTGCTCAGAGGTCCTAGAAGTCGGCGTTGTCCGATCGATGATCCTGCCCCAGCCGATCGAAAGAGTCGTGCTGCAGGAACTGTGGCAGGCGCAGGCAGAAGGAGATGCACGAGCTGCTGTCTGGCTGGTGCGCTGGTTTCCTGTCGAAGTTATGGCGCATCTCGATTTTTCGCCGGACAGCATTGGCGACTTCCTCCGGAGTGCTCTGCGCGCCCAGCCGACGAGCCTCGAAATTCGGTCCATGCTCGCTCAACACCTCGTGCAGTGGGTTCGCAGCGATACTGCCGATCTGCATCACGGGCGGTACGACGGAGATCCCAATGCTGACCTACTCCGTCTCAGGGAAGCTGAGTCGCTCGTGGATGAGACTGATCCACTCAATGCAGACATCAACGTCTTACGGCAGCTGGTCGCGAAGCATGTACGACGTGCAGCCGCAGGTGAAGCGTAGATTCATGGGATGGATATGTAAGACCGGCTGACGGAATGGCCGTCGCCGACATGGACACCTGCGCTCAGACGCGGCAATGCCGGGAGCGTGCCATTAGCGAGGCCATCAACCTTGGCGCCACTAGGAACGGCATTGTGGGAACCAGGATTTACTTGGCCCCTCGTCGGGATGTCCGCTAAGCAAGTGAAGCCCACTAGGCGCTCCCCGGGGATAGCTGCCCCAGCGAACACCCTTGGGATCGGGGCAGGGCTCCTCGAAGGCGACCGCCTTATCGAAGTCGAGACTGAGGCTCACGCTGTGGATCTAGTTGACAATTAGGGTGTCGCCATGTCGCAGAGCACGACGGCACAAAGTTCCCCAGAGTGGGACGGTGCAGCAGCAACGGAACTCGCTCGGACGAAAGTCCAGACCTACCTGCTACGAGAATCGGAAATTAGCATTGATCAGCGAAACCGGATCGCAGTGGACCGAGGATCGACGCGCCTTTGGATCGAGTTCTTCCCACAGCCTGAGAAGCGAGTTGTCTACCTCACCTTGACCTGCGCGGTGGCTTACTACGTTCCAGTCACACCGGAACTCTTTGAGTATTTGGCACGCAATGTGGACAAGTACTACTTCGGCCACCTCGCTATGAGCCCATACGGCGACGACTCCGAGCACAAGGGTAAGGCGTACATCTACTTCACTGACACTCTGATTGCGGATTTTCTGGATCCACAGGAATTGACTATTCCCGTATTTGCCATGCTTTCCAGCGCCGATGCACTTGATGATGAGGTCATCGAAAAGCTCGGTGGCGAGCGATATCGCGAAAAGTCCTGACCATGACACTCCATCCAGTCCTGGACGATGCTCGTGCTGAGGCGAAAAGACGTGGACACGGTCAGGTGCTGGTCGGCCACATTGCCGTGGTGCTACCGAGCCGCTACCCGGATGCGCTCGGTGATGATTGGTCTGAGGTGCTGGCAAGGGCGGAACGGCAGCTGCAAAGCGCTCCGGTCTCATTTGAGCCACCGGATTCAAGCGAGGTTGAATCACTCCTTGGCGATGTGCTTCGATCGGGTGACAGCACGATGGTCGCGGAGCGTGTCCGCGCGCTTTTAGTGGCAGATCAGACCGCAACAATGGATTCGCCGACTGAGGCGGGTGTCGGCGTCGTGATTCCGCAGATCTACCGACGCTGGATCACGTTTGTGGATGCTGATGAGTCACTTATCGGCCGAGAATCAGTGGTCCAGTCCCTCGTCGATTCTCTCCACCGGAGGGATCGAACCCCGATTCTGCTTGTTGGCCAGGAAGGATCGGGACGAACCGCGATCGCCGGCGGCTTAGCGGCCGCCTTGGTCGACCAAGGACTTCGGGTCGTTAGGTATGACAGCGCGAGTTCGCCTTCTGAGCAGCGCGTCCCAGCACTCACCGAGATGCTTCGGTTGGCCCAGGACCAGGGCGTGCTGTTCATCGATGACTATGAAGTCGCCCTTGGCCTGGGATTTCCGGCCGGTGCCGACTCGCAGATGCTTCTCCAGATGAGACCGACGTTCGAACGAGGTGGCACGCGGACCATAGCCGTCATTGCCGCGCACTACCTGACGAGGTTACAGGGAACCGACCGCGAGTTGGTTGAAGAGTTTGCTCGAGTGGACCTGCCGGAGCTACCGGCTGAGCAGCTCTTGCAGGTGGTGACACGTCAGGCCCAGGAAATTGAGGCCTTCCACTCAGTGAAGATTCCTATGGAGGTTGTCTCGGCAGCTCTCGCACCACCTGAGGCTGATGACCTGGGTACCCATCCTGCTCTGGCAATTCGCAGATTGGACATCGCCGCTTCGCGAGTTGCCAGGCGCCAAGGCGATCGTCTTGTCTCGGTGCGTGAACTACCACTTGAAGTCAAAGAGGTTCGGCGAATCGATCCGCTTGTCCTTGGGCAGGCACTTCGGCAGGACATCGTGGGACAGGATGCGGCCATTGATTGCGTCACCGCGCGCTTGGCAATCACGGTGGCACAGATTGACCTCAGTCCGCATCGACCAGACGGCGTCTTCCTCTTTGCTGGCCCCACAGGTGTGGGTAAGACGGCCCTCGCCATGGCAATGGCCCGCGAACTCTTTGGCAGCGAAGATTCGCTTCTTCGCATTGATATGAGTGAACTGCATGGAGAGCACACAGTGTCACGACTTGTTGGTGCGCCACCGGGTTACATCGGTCATGACAACTCGGAGGGATGGCTGACCACGTTGGTACGTCGGACGCCACGTTGCCTCCTCCTGCTCGATGAGATCGAAAAGGCTGATCCACGGGTCTGGAATACATTTCTGCAGGTCTTCGACGCGGGCCGATTGACAGACCAACGCGGTCTTGTCGCAGACTTCCGAGATGTCGTCATTGTGATGACGACGAATCTAGGTGCCGAGGTGTTCACTCCTGATGGTGTCGTCGGGTTCGTCGATGTGCCAGACTCCGCTGGAGCCGACATCGCTGCCGTTCGTCGCGTGCTACAGCAGACCATGAAGCCGGAACTCCTCAATCGCATAGACGAGGTGCTGATCTTTTCACCGCTTTCACCCGAGTCAGTTCGGCTGATTGCCGCCAAACAGATAACAGCGGCGACCGAGCGGCTCCAGGGGCAGGGGTATCGCATTGTTCTGACCCCGGAGGTGTTCGCCTTAGTAGAACGACTTGGCTTCAGCCCCACCTACGGGGCTCGTGAACTGCTACGAACCATCGAACGCCTGGTCCTTCAGCCGCTCGCCGCAATGCCAGCTGGCGCCTATACGGGAACGGTAGACGGTGACGCAGTGACCTGGGTACCCTCCTAGAGGTGTCCGGGAGGGAGTTAGCGGTGTCTCGACATGTCGGCCTCGCACGGGTCGTGGTTGCTACGACAGCAGGGGTGGCGCTCTTAGCGGTGCTGTCGCTGGTACCAACGGCGGCCGTCACAACTGAGGACGAGCCGAGTGCCGGTCCTAGTCCCACGGCAACGGTGACGCCATCGCCGAGCCCCAGCGCGAGTAAGCCGCCAAAGCCGGTCGCGGCCACCCGAACCACTAAGGCGAAGAATGTCCCTTGGTACCCAACAAAGAGCCAACTCAAGGGAAAGCGCATTGTGTATGACAAGGATTTGATGACCGTCTGGCTCATTAATGGCAATGACGAGGTTGTCGCGCGATACCCGGTAGTCGGCCGCCCAGACCGCCCACCGGTAGGGGTTTACGAGGTGTTCTCGAAATCCGAGCACAGCATGAACCCAGATCTACAATTGAAATTCGACAACATGGTGCGCTTTTACCGATCGACCAACGGGGTTGCCATCGGATTTCACGACATACCCCGCACGTACTCAGGCGTGCCGATTCACGGCCCGGACAAATTGGGACTTCCGCTTGGGATCGGTGGCTGTGTACGTATGACAACTGAGGCTTCGGCAAAGGTTTATCGATTCGCGCGAGTCGGGACGCGTGTCGAAGTTCTCTAGGAGTCCACATGCAACGCTCACTGTCCAAGGGACGATTCAGGGCGACTGCGCTGGTCGGTGTTCTCGCTGTGACATTGACGATCTGCGTGGGCCCGGCGACTGCCGAAGAATTCACTGACCCGGCGCGACTCGTTGCGGCGATCGACGCGGCGAAGGCAAAGGCGCTGTCGTCGGGCATTACCTACACAACTGGCGGTGTCACGGTGCAGGGCAATCCCGGCGGCACGGTGTGGCGGACAGTAGGTGACGATGGGTACATCCTGCATGCGAAAACCCCTGCCGGCTGGGCAATGTATGTGCCGAACACTCCCGACACGAACCCCACGGATCGCGCGAATGTGAATCTCGTCCTGGCGGCACTCGGCAAGAAGCCGGGGGGGCTGCTGATGGTGGGCATGGAAGACGAGGCCGATGTTCAGATCAATGACCCATGGCGAAGCCTTACCGGCCTGAGTGAAGCTACCTACACGACCGACAGTGCGGGACGGTTAACATCCGTCGACTTGTTCGGTGAACGAGTGTTCGAGGTGAAGTCCTGGTCGGCACCGCTCGCAAAGCTGCCAGCTGACAACGCAACTCTTTCTACCGACGATCAACTTCGTATGCAGTTGATGCTGATGTCGGTCATGATGGACCGGACAGACTTGGAGAAGGTGTACGGCGAGGCTGTCGCAGATCCACGCTTCAAGAGTCGGCCGGTCCCGGTACTGCTGGAAACGCTACGTGCAAATGGGTGGAATCCGCAGCAAACAGCAAATGGTGCAGTTGTGCAAGGAACGAGCTCCGCGGGCATGCGCTGGAAGGCAGTGATCTCGGCTAAAGGCAATAAGCGGACTCGTGGTGTTTCCATGATGATCCTCACACCCGCGCCACTTCCGCCAGCGTCCATTAGGGATCCCGGCGAGACCTTCGCGGCAATCGATGCAACGGCATGGACGCTTGGAATCCTGGTGAATCCGATCTTCCCCGCCCCGACACAAGCGTCGGTCCTAGATTGGATCACGAAGGCAGTCAAGGGCACGGTGGAATCCTCGAATCCGCTGATGATGTCCGTGCAGTCCGGCGGGCGCTTGAGTGCAGTGGTGGTGCCCGACGGGTCAGGCTGGCGCGTGAATCTGGCGAGGTCCGTCGATGGGTACTGCGGTGCATTCGTCATGACCAATGCTGCCCTGCGCCCAATGTTGACGGCACCAGCGTCGCCGGGTGCAGTGACCCGTGAGGGCACCTGCGCCTAGCCTGCGATCGCGGACAGCACCGTCGGCCAAGCTGCCGAGTGCGGATCAATCAGCTCGAAGTGACCGCTATCGGGGATCGCTATGCAGTCGGCACTTGTCCAATAGCCAGCAAGGCTCATGCTTTGGCGGATAGGGACGAGTGAATCTCGTGCGCCGTGGATCAGTGTCACTGGGAGTTCGGGTTCCGCTAGTCGGGCGGGATCGAACTGTGCAAAGTCGACGGCGGGCCCGCCAAGAAACTCAGCGACTGCCCCCTTACCGAGGTGGTCAGCTTCGGCCTGGACGAGATCGGTCACTGGGGCGAGGGCAATGACTCGACTGAGTTCCAGCGGCATGAGTTGACCGACGAGAAGTGCCAGGTGCCCACCTGCCGAATGACCCCACAGCACCGGTCGACTGGTGGGAACGTGGAGCGGCCACGACGTGCTCTGCAGTGATTGCACGGCAAGACAGACGTCTTCAACCATCACCTGTGGTTGGCCCGGAATCCGCCGGTATTCAATGAGGATGCTGAGTACACCATGAGCGGCAAGAGCCGCGGCGGTGTTTCGCAGATGTGTTCGATCAAAGGCCGGACGCCAGAAGCCCCCGTGGATCCCAATTGCCCAGGTGCTCGGGGGAGTCGTTGACGGGAAAACCTCGGCGATCTGGTCCGCGTGATTGCCGTAGTTCAGCGTCAACTGCGGTTCGGCTTGTTTGCGGGTGAGCACTGATCGATCTTCGTGATCATCGTGGTGACTTGGTGTCACGGCCACTTACTCCGCCATGGCCCGGATCGCCTGCAAGCCGGCGAGAACCTCAGCGAAACTCGTACTGAGGGGAGAAAGACCGATGCGAATGCCATTGGGATTGCGGTAATCGGGAATGACACCCTCGTTCCATAGCCGCGCGGTCATCGCACGAGCATCTTCGTGGATCAACGTGATGTGACCACCTCTGCGCTGGGCATCTCGCGGGGCGTTGACGGTGAAACCTAGATGATTGGGCCAGGAATCGACAATCTGCAGTGCAAAGTCGGTGAGGGCCGTGGATTTTGCACGAATGGCCGCGATCCCGGCCTCTTCGATGAGGGCAAGGCTTTCGGCCAGGGGCACCATCGCCAGGACTGGTGGTGTGCCACTGGTCAACCTCCGGATACCTGCGGCGGGCTGGAATCCCTGCTCCATCTCGAAGGCATCCCGGCGCCCGAGCCAGCCCCAGATGGGCTGGGACATGGTGTCCAGCAATTTCGCGTTGACGTAAGCGAACGCAGGTGAGCCGGGGCCACCATTGAGGTACTTGTAGGTGCAACCGACGGCGTAGTCCACGTCGCACTCGTCGAGGTAGACGGGCAACAGACCAGCCGAGTGACTGAGATCCCAAATCACTGAGGCGCCATGTTGATGTGCAATTCGTGTGATGGCAGCCATGTCAGCGATATGCGCGTTGAGATAAGAGATGTGGCTGAGCAGGACGGTGACCACATTCTCATCGATAGCCTGGGAGATGAGATCGGGTTCGATGTCAGTCCCGTTTGGTGGCGTGATCCAACGCAACTGCAGGCCACGCTGGGCAGCGACGGCTTCGGCGACGTAGCGATCGGTTGGGAAGTTGCCTTCGTCAACCAGGATTGTTGTGCGGTTCGGGTTGGCATCCACTGCTGCATTGAGCAGTTTGTACAGCAGAACAGTGGTCGAATCGGCAATGATCAATTGCCCTGGTGCAGCACCGAGTAGCAAGCGACCAAGGTCGTCGCCCATTCGTATCGGCCAATCCAGCCACTGTTGACCCCAACTGCGTATGAGTCCGGTGCCCCAAGGATCACTGATGAAAGCCGTGAGTGCCTCGGCAGTCGCGGTAAGGGGCCTGCCGAGCGAGTTTCCGTCGAAGTATGCGATTAGTGGTTCTTGCGGCGGAAGAAAGCGATCACGCAGGTGGCCGAGTGGATCGGCAATGTCCAACTGAACGGCACGGTCCGCGAACATCCGGTAAGCATGCCATTGCAGCCGGATACACCTGCCATGCTTGCCCGATGAGCGCACATGCTGCCGTGGTCGTCCATCGACGCGTAGCCTGGAATGAGACGGATGCCGCTGGGCATAATCATTTCAGCGCAGTCTTTCGCTGGATTGAGGAGTCTGAGCACGAGCTCTATCGCCAACTTGGCTTCGAGCCGACGATGATCGACCGAATTCCGCGGGTACACATTGAGGCGGATTATCGCCAGCGGCTCTACTTTGGGCAGTGGATCGCTGTTGAGGTTGCCGTAGGTTCAGTTGGCCGAGCCTCCTGTGAGTTTTCCTTTACGGTGCGGACTGAAGACGATCAAGTTGCCGCAGAGGGCCGGTACGTCATTGTCCATGTGTCCAGCACGTCATCAGGATCAACCCCGTGGCCTGAGGACGTGCGCACGGCGCTGACCGCAGACCACAGATTTGCGGTGCGTTCGGGCCTGGTTGACGAGTAACTTCAGCTCGCGAGTGCTGCGACAGCTGCCTGCAACTGCGCACCATGTTCGTCCGCCAGTGCAGCCTTACGAAGACCAGCGAGGCGCTCGGCTCCGTCAGCACGTGCAGACAGCTGAGGTAGGACGGCCATCATGGTGGTGAAGTTCTTCATCCCATTGGCGTGAGTCTGGCCGTAGCCCTTGATCACCTGCTGGCACTCAGCAATCTCACAGGCCAAGAGGTAGTTCGTGGGGGCTGTGCTTCGGATGAGGTCCAGCCAGGATTCGATGTGTTGTTGCTCCTGGCCAAATCGCAACGATCGGCGACGGATGGGTCGCAGGCGCGCCAGTACGTACAGTGTTGTGAAACCCCAGACCGATGTCGTCTGGATCTTGATCCCTTTGTGCGTGGTTGAGTAGATCAGGCGACCTGCCAGTCGTGAGTTGAGCACCCAACGTCCCAATGCAGTCGGCAGGGTGTCTGAGATTTCCTCAATCTGCGGGTGGAGGTACTCCTGAACGCGCATCAGTTGCTGTTCGGATACCTGTGCTTCACGCCCAACCCGGTCGAAACGGCGACTGCGCGTTTTGTGGAAAGCGACCCGAATGGTGTCCTCATACGTCATCCATAGCCCCAGGTACCGCGCGGTTTCGGTGGTCAATCGCGCAGAACCATCCCCGAACTGCTCCAGTGCAGCGATGGATGTCAGTCGGTCCAAATATTCGTCTGCGTACCGGGTGTCCTGGTACTCAGCAGTGCGCCGAATACCGAGCACAGCCATGTAGCGCGCCGGTGCAGGGATGTGCTCCTTGATCCGTGCGGCCTGCTTGGCCAGTTTGGGCCCAACTAAGGCACCTGGATCAGCGGTGGCCAAGGCAACCTGCTCCTGGTCGAGCTCCGCGGAGGCACTCGGCGCTGGTCGGCTGGTGATCTGCAGCTCAACGCCGGGACCACCGGTAACCGCCCGCAACCCGCCGTCAAAGGCACGCAGGCTCGCCTCGACACCCTTGCCGCTTGCGCGAATTGCCGACTCGAACTGCTCACGAGTAAACGGCAGTACCTGCGCACCGCAGAGAGCACCAAACAGCACTGCGCTGATCACGCTGTTCGACGCCTCGGCAATTCGAGAGAAGTCACCTCGCAAGAAGGTTTTTGATGCCGACTTCGCGGATTCCAACAGGCGGGTGGAATCGACGCGGCCGTCACCCATGGCCGTGCGCTCGGGCATGGAGTAGGTGCGACTGGTGGAGGCGATGAGTGTCGTGCGCTGCGGTGTGACGAAGCCGCGCTGAATGGCTCGCCCAGCCTCCATAAGCTCCGACGCGACGACGACGTCCACCTCACCCGGTGTTGGCATCGTGCTGAGCACCGGTTCCGGCAGTTCATCACCATCGATGAGGCGTGGGAACAACTCCACGTAATAGACGGTGGCTCCGGTTCGCTGCGCCACGCCGGCGACCGAGGTGCTCTGCGCGTAGTAGCCGTGATCTTCTGCAAGGTTGACGATCCACTCGGAAAGTACGCCGCCACCTTCACCGCCCATGGCCAGGATGGCCAGAGTGATCGGCCGAAGGCGCACCTTGGGTTCAAGGACGGCGGTCATGATCGCACCGGATCTAGGCCGACGAGCTGTCGCTCCATGCCCCTTTGCAGCAAGCGCAGATACGGGCGGCTGATGGCGGCCTTGAAACGATCCCAGGCGCTGGGATTGGAGATGACCTGAGTTCGGTAGAAGGACGGGCATAGCGCCGCCGCGTGGGCGTTCTCACCGCACAGGCCACACCCCACGCAGCTGCTGATCACGGTGGCGATTGGGTCTTTGCGCATCGGATCGGGATTATCAGCAATGGTCAATGACGGACATCCCGAGATTCGAATGCAGGAATGGTCACCGGTGCAGGTCTCTGGGTCCACACCGAAACGCTCGCTGATTACTCGCTTCCCTTCCTTGATGGCTTTCGCCCTAGCGGGACGCTCCCGGCGCATGCGATTTAGCGTGCACTCACTTTGCGCCACGATGACCTTGGGGCCAGCTTCCTTCGTGGTGAGGGCCTCAATGAAGACTTCCTTCATCTGGTCCACCTTGAAGGTGTTGGACATCGTTCGCGCCCAGCGCACACCAACGCCGCGCACGGCTCGCTCAATGGGATGTTTGGTTGACCGGCGTGGATTCTCGGCCGCTGAGGACAGCAGATCCTGTCCGCCCGTTGCTGCGCTGTAGGCGTTATCGACGACCACGAGAAGTTGGTCGTTTTCGTTGAAGACGGCGTTGCCGACACCACTTGTGAGGCCGTTATGCCAGAACCCACCGTCACCCATGAATGCAATTGGTCGGCGGTTGGCGTCCTTGCCATTCAACGCCGACGCAGCCGCAGACCCAAGCCCGTAGCCCATCGTGGTCGCACCGATGTTGAATGGCGCATTGATGCTGAATAAGTGGCAGCCGATATCGGCGCTCACGTAGTGCTCACCGACTTCACGCTGGGCCAATGTCAGGGCGGCAAAGATTGGTCGTTCCGGGCAGCCGGTGCAGAAACCTGGTGGACGCCCCTGTACGAGCTCCGGTGCGATGCGTGGCGCGAACGGGCTGCGCTCATCGTCGTCGGGCAGGGTTACCGCCGGCGTGTTTTCGATTAACTCGGGCGCGTACTTGCGCAGAAACGCAGTGACCCCGCGGGTGACTGCAGCAGGGGTGTATTCGCCGGCCACCGGGAGGAGATCCTTGCCGTGCAGGATCGCGGTGGCACCGGCCCTGCGCAGGACCGCCTGGATGTTCTGCTCGATGAAATCAGGTTGGCCCTCTTCGACCAGCAGCACAGCCCGCTTGCCTTCGCAGAAGCGGACAACCTCGTCGTCGATCACCGGATAGGTCACGTTCATGACGTATAAGGGGATGTCGCTGTTGCCAAAAGCGTCGGAGACTCCCAGAAGTTCAAGGGAGCGATTCACAGTGTTGAACAGGCCACCCTGCAAGATGATGCCGAAGTCTTGTGTTCCATCCGAGACGAACTCGTTGAGCCCGTTCTCCTTGATGAATTGAACAGCGGCCGGCCAACGCTTGTGTACCTTCTCCTGCTCGTGCAGGAAGCTGGCGGGGGGCAGGACAATGCGACTGAGGTCTCGCCGCGGTGTCTCGACCGCCTGGCTGATCGTCATGGTTGGCCGCTTGTTGTCTTTCGTGACGAAGGAGCCGGTGAGGTGGCAGGACCGCAGCCGCAGTTCGAGGATGACCGGGGTATTGCTGACCTCGGAGAGCTCGAATCCCTTTTCCACCATGTCCACGATCGCGGTCAAGTTCGGCCGCGGATCCAACAGCCACATCTGTGACTTCATGGCGAAGGCGTGCGTGCGTTCCTGCATGATGCTGGCACCCTCGCCGTAGTCCTCGCCGATGATGACCAGTGCCCCGCCGGTAACTCCGCCGGAGGCGAGATTGGCTAGGGCGTCGGACGCGACATTGAACCCAACTGTGGACTTAAACGTCACGGCCCCCCGCAACGGGTAGTGCACAGATGCCGCCAGCATTGCGCCCGCGGTGGCCTCTGAGGCACTGTTCTCAAAGTAGACGTCCAGTTCGTCGAGAATTTCTTGAGCGTCGCCGAGCACGTCCATGAGGTGGGAGATCGGCGCACCCTGATATCCGCCCACGTAGGCGACTCCGGACTGCAGCAGACCCTTGGTGACGGCCAGGATGCCCTCACCCCGGAACTCCTGCCCGGCCCCCAGTCGAAGTTGCTTGACTTCCTCAGCGAACGAGCGCTCTGCCATGCCTCAGCCTCCCACGTGCCCTCAGCCCCGCACCCTCAGCCCCGCACCCTCAGCCCTGGCGGCCCCCAGTGGCGGACCCTGTAATCCTGCGCCACACAGCACAGCCTGGCAATGGGCTCGGCTCAGTCATCGGTCCGAAGCGGCGTGATCTACACCGCATCGATGGTGGTCCCGCTAGCCGATGTCCTGGTGACCCCCGTTGGAGTCGTACTCCTCTTCGGCATCCAGCGCCAGGGAGCGGATCATTGGGAAGTCGTTGAATGAGAATAAAAAGGCCGGGTTGTTCGGGTCGTCATTGGCGTGCTCGTGCCAGGCCCAGGAGGGCACGCAGAAGATGTCATGCTCCTGCCAGTCGAAGCGGTAGCCGCCAATGATCGAGTGGCCGCGGCCTTCGGCAACGTGGTAGACCACCGAACCGGTATGCCGGTGGGCCTTAGTCTGCTGGCCGGGGGCGAGTAGTTGCATATGCGCACCCATGGTGGGCATAACCGAGCCGCCCGTAACCGGATTGACGTACTCCATGATCACGCCGTCGTAGTCGGTGCCGTCGCTGACCTTGGCCAGGTTGACCAGTGCCTCTCGGGTGACGTCCCAGGGAAATCCGAGGAGGGGCGAGTACGGCTTGGTCCAGCTGCGGCGCGCGGGTTTGAGGATGCCGCTGCCGTGCATCAAGATCGAGGTGTTCGGCACTTTGCCGGGTACCTGGTGAAGTTCCGGGTGCACTTGGTAGAAGTTCGCATCCAGGGCGTTGACCAGCGGGATGTCTAGACCGTCCTGCCAGATAACGAAATTGTCGTCCGCCTCATTGCCATGCTCGTGCCAGGTGCCGTTCGGCGTGATAGCGAAATCGTTCGGACCCACCTGAAGCCGATCCCCATCCACGATTGTCCAGGCACCGGATCCCTCGATGACGAAGCGCAGAGCCGAGGCGGCGTGCCGGTGTGCCGTCATCGACTCGCCTGGATTCATGATTTGGATGCCGGTGTAGAGCAGGCCAACAGCGGCAGAAACGTCTTTGCGCTCGTCGTTCACTAGGTAGACCACGCGCCTGCCGGCATCATCGCCGCGAACCAAGGTGGCCGACTCCACAACCAGGGGTCGAAGGTCTTCGTAGCGCCACAGCATCGGGACAGATTTTGGCTGCGGGTACCAGGGCTCGATTTCGTTGGCGACGGTCCACAGGGCACCTGAGCCGAACTTTGCGAGTCTTGCGTAGTACTCCTCAAGTTCTGGGGTGTCTGCCACTCGTGCGCGTCCGATTTGGTTGTCCTGGTTGTCATCCATGATGCCTCCCAACGGAGCCGTGAGACTTCGCTGCACCTTACCGCGGCGTCTACACGGATGCTACGTTTGCCGGACTTCACGCGAGGCTGAACGGGCGCGACTGGAAAGTCGAAGCGGGAAAGGAATGCCGTGGCGCAGTACCCCAGGTTTCGTGCTGCTGCCGTGCAAGCCGCACCAGTGTTTCTCAATACTGCTGCGACGATCGAAAAGGCTGTCGCCTTAATCGGCGAAGCAAGCCGTGCGGGGGCGCAACTGGTGGTCTTCCCGGAAGTCTTCGTGCCGGGTTATCCCTATTGGAATTGGACCATGACTCCCTTACAGGGTTCGCCCTGGTTCCAGAGGCTCTTCGACGCCTCGATCTCCGCGTCGGGTCCAGAGGTGCAACAACTGTGCGCTGCGGCACGCGAATATGGCGTCGTCGTCGTGATGGGCGTCAATGAGCGTGATCCAGTGTCCTTGGGCACGCTCTACAACTCACTGGTGTTCATCAGTGATGAAGGTCAGGTGCTGGGTGTGCACCGCAAACTCGTGCCCACCTGGGCGGAGAAGCTCACCTGGACCGGCGGTGACGGAAGCTCACTTAGGGTCTACGACACCAGTGTCGGGCGCCTTGG
>JAGWVT010000052.1 GCA_018970765.1 Actinomycetales bacterium | reverse complement strand
CGGCTGGCGCAGGTCGCGCGCCTGGTAGCAGCCGCGCAGGCCGGTAAGGCTCCAGTGCAGCGGTTGGCAGATCGCATTAGTGCAATCTTCGTGCCGACGGTACTGATTCTGGCGCTGGCTACCTGGTCGCTCTGGTGGTTCTTCACGGGAGACATACAACTGGCGTTCACCGCAGCGGTGTCCGTGTTGATCATCGCGTGTCCGTGCGCACTAGGACTGGCTACACCCATTGCCCTGCTCATGGGCACTACCCGCGGTGCGCAACTTGGCATCATCATTGCCGGACCCGAGGTCCTGGAGCAGACCCAGCAGGTACGAAGCATCCTGCTCGACAAGACCGGCACCGTCACCAGTGGGCGCATGACGGTCGTTGAGTGTCGGCCCGCACCCAGCACCACCAGTCAGATGGTTCTTTCACTCGCTGCCGCAGTTGAGTCGCGCAGTGAGCATCCCATCGCTCGCGCAATCGTGAGCGCAGCGTCCGATGCCGGGCTGTCGCTGGTCAGTGGCTTCCACAGTGCTCCCGGCAATGGTGCGCAGGCCACCGTGAATGGCGTTCAGGTCATCGTTGGCCGACCAGGCTGGGTTCAGCAGGTCATTGGTCGAACGTCGACGGATCACTGGGTTGAAAGCGCGATTGAGGATGCGGTCGATCAGGGTCGAGCCTGCATTAGCGTGGCTCGTGACGACGAGATCATCGGCATCCTGATGGTGCAGGACGTGCCACGGCCGACAAGCGCGCAGGCCATCGAGGCGTTCCGGAGCCTTGGCATCGAGCCGATTCTGCTCACCGGTGATGCAAAGGCAGCTGCGCGCAGTGTCGCCAATCAGGTAGGGATCACCACCGTGCTTGCTGAGGTGCATCCAGAGGAGAAGGTGCAGCAGGTGCGGCAACTGCAGGAGAGGGGTGAGCGCGTGGCCATGGTCGGTGACGGCGTGAACGACGCCGCCGCATTGGCGCAGGCTGACCTCGGTATGGCCATGAGTGCCGGGTCGGATGTTGCCATGGAGGCAAGTGACATCACCCTGATGCGCAACGACCTGTTGGCTGCGGTGGACGCGATCCGGCTCAGTCGCTCCACCCTTCGCACTATTCGTGGCAACCTCTTCTGGGCATTTGCGTACAACGTCGCGATGATTCCACTGGCGGCCTTTGGACTGCTTAGTCCGCTACTGGCCGGTGCCGCCATGGCGGGTTCCTCGGCATTCGTGGTGGCGAACTCCCTGCGCCTACGTGGCTTCACGGCCCAGCGTGTTCAAGGGTGATCGTGACTACTCATCATGCAGGGGAGCAGATCGCTCGACTTCGTGCTGACCGTACAAGTGCTAAGTGGCAGATGTATCCGCCGGATGTCCTACCGGCCTGGGTGGCGGAGATGGACTACCCGATCGCGGACCCCATCAAAGAGGCGCTGCGCTCCGCGGTCGACCGCTCAGACCTCGGATATCGCTGGCCACCTGATGTACCGCCTGCCCTTGCCGAGTTCGCCAGTGATACCTGGCAGTGGGCTATCGACCCAGAGCGTGTCTTCATCACTCCGGATGTCATGCATGGTGTGGTCACGGTTTTGGAGACATGCACGCGTACCTGCGACGCCGTTGTCATCAATCCGCCCGTTTACCCACCATTCGCACTGTGCGTGGAGCAGATCGCCGGTCGACGCCTGCTACCCGTACCGCTTGTTGAGCAGGGCGCGGGTGTCTGGGCCCTTGATTTCGAAGCGCTCGAAAAGGCATTTGCCTACCCAGATGTGACGGCGTACTTGCTGTGCAATCCGCACAATCCAACGGGGCAGATTTACTCCGAACAGGAATTGCGTCGCATTGCGGACCTTGCAATGCACTACCGAGTGATGGTGATCGCCGATGAGATCCATGCGCCACTGGTGCATCCGGGGAAGATCTTCACACCGTTCCTGACCGTGGCGTCACCCGAGTTGACCGCAGTCAGCGTCGTCTCGGCATCCAAGGGCTGGAATGTTCCCGGCGTGAAATGTGCCCAAGTCGTCGCACATGACGACCTCACTGTCTCCAACTTGCGTACTAGTGCAGCGCTAGAGGTGAGTTTTGGTGTCGATCACCTCGGCGTGATAGCCGCGGTCGCGGCCTATCGACAGGCGCGACCATGGTTAGAGGGCACCCGTGAGCGCATAGCGGCCAACGCGACGCTTCTTGCTGAATTGTTAAGCCTGCACGCGCCGCAGGTCGGTTATCGAGTCCCTGACGCCTCGTACCTTGCTTGGCTTGATCTTCGCGCCTGTGGCCTGGGGGAGGACCCTGCGGCAGCGCTGCTGGAGCGGGGCAAGCTCGCGCTGTACTCGGGGCCAGCATTTGGTGCCGAAGGCAACGGGCACGCCAGGCTGAACTTCGCCACGTCACCGGAGATACTTGCGGACATGGTGAGTCGACTCTCCGCATCCCTGTGAGGATCACCGCGTGATAGGTAGTCTTCGTTGGCTTGTTGCAGGCAGTAGTGGCCTACTGACGATGCTGGCCGTGGTTACTGTGCTGGCGGGGCCGGCACGGGCCGATGTGGATGGGTTCGCCCTCGGGGATTCGGTCATGCTGGGCGCTCAATGGGTGCTGCATCATCGGGGTTTCGAGGTTGACGCGCAGAAGAGTCGACAGGCCGGGGCTGGACCCAGTGTTCTGCGCAAACAGGGTTCCGGACTGCAGTCGGCAGTGGTGGTCCACCTGGGTACGAACGGCGTGTTCCCAGCCGAGACCTGTGATCGGCTCGTCGATCAGGTTGGCACGAAGCGGACGCTGTTTCTTGTCACAGTGAAAGTCCCCAGATCCTGGGAGCGTTCGAATAATCGAACAATTCGCGACTGTGCTACTCGATTCGACAATGTGCGAATCGTGGACTGGAACCTCGAGGCGACTCGGCATCCCGAATGGCTCTATGACGACGGCGTGCACTTGCGTCCCGAAGGCGCCAAGGCCTTTGCGCGCCTGATCAGCCGGGCAGTACGAAGTGCGCAGGATCAGCAGGATCAGCAGGGTCAGCAGGGAGACGTACCGCGATGACCGTCACACCGACCCACCACCGGGGGCGCAGTTGGCTGGTGCCCGGTGTCTGCGGGATTCTGGCGGTGCTGATTGCGGTCCCAGCGCTGCTCGGCCTACGCGCCACCTCAGCTGCGACAGATCATCTGCAGGTGGATGGGGTACCGGTCACGGTCATGCGGCCGGCGACAGACGGCAGGCATCCAGTCGTGGTTATCGCGCACGGCTTCGCGGGCTCGGGCGTCATCATGAGTGCCCTTGCCGAACAGGTAGTCCAGGCAGGTGCAATAGCTGTCACCTTTGACTTTGTCGGCCACGGCGCCAATCCGGTCGCTATGCCCAGTGGTGGTGGCATGAGTGATGCAGGTCAGGCAGCCCTGCAGGAAGACTTGCAGAAGGTTCTCACCTGGGTGGCCGCACAACCCGACGTGGATTCGCAGGAGATCGCCCTAGTGGGGCACTCCATGGGAGCCGGGGCCGTCGTACGTTACGCAGTCGATCATCCGATGGCGTTGCGCAGCACGGTTGCGATCTCACTGCCAAGTGCGGCAGACATTCCTGCGCATGAACCAGGAGTGCCACACAACCTCCTGCTGCTTGTGGGATCTGCCGAGCCGGCATCGTTCGGCGCTGCGGCCCTAGCGGGCCTACAGGCTGGCTACCCGAGTGGTGCATTTGAAAACGTCTACGGAAGTGCACCGTCCGGCACGCTGCGTTCAGCGCAGGTGATCGCCGGTTCGGAGCACGTTGGGATTGTCTTTGCGCCGGCCACGGCAACGGCCGTTACGCAGTGGCTTGTCGACACGCTCGCAGTCGATCATTCCGCGTCCACCTCACCGGCACTACAACTACCGCCGGCAGGTATGCACACCCTGCTCTGGCTCGCCCTGCTGTTGGCCGCAGGCCTGCTTGTGATGGTGCCGATCACTCGATTGCTTTACCCGCAAGCAGCTGAACCCCCAGGGCAGTCCGCACGACGTTGGAGCTGGGCGGTCCTGGCGGTTGCCATTGCGGTCCTCGCCGCCGACATCATTGCGCGACTGTTGCAGAATTTCACCAGTCTGCTGCCGCTAGCCGTCGGTGGTTATCTGGTGAGCTGGTTCACCAGTGCCGGTGTCGTCCTGATGGCGCTCGCACAGCTTCTGCCCGGGCTTGGTCGAGCGCGTCCAGAACTTCGCCAACCCAACATCCCCAACATCACGTGGCTAGACCTGCTGCGGGCCGTAGTGGGTGCCACCGTGGTTGTTCTCCTCATTGCACTACCGAGCAAACTCACCTGGGCGCCATTTGCATTAGTTGGTGATCGTTGGTGGCTCTCCGCGGTCATGCTCGTTGGCTTCATCACGTTCTTCTGGGGTGAGGAGACGCTGCTACGTCAACTAACGACAGCACGACGTTGGTTGGTTGTCGTCATCGATCGAGTACTCGTCATTGCGGCACTGCTGGCTGCCATACCCCTGCTGGGTGCGCCCGGATTTTTGATCCTGCTGCTTCCACTCATGGTGTTGCTGTTGTTCCTGCTAGCCGGTTTCGCCGGAATCGTGGCCCGACGCAAGGGAGCTTTCCTAGCCGTGGTCTTAGTTCAGGCGGTCCCGTTGGCATTGTTGGCGGCAACCACATTTCCCCTGCTGATGTCGAGCTGAGTGACACCAGTGAGACCAGAAGTGGTCTACGTCACCTTCTGTGATGTGCCGTTAGTCACTGCAACCGATTACGCGGGGCTGTGAAGTTGGTGGTCCGCCCCCCTGCGGTCCATGCTGTGGCATCCGAATGGAAGGGCACCTGCCATGGGCACCAGCACGCGAACGAGGGATGAGATTCCAGGCCTTACCAACCCGCCGACCCGCAACAAGCAACTCCTTGAGTGGGTCGAAGAAATGGCTGAACTTACCCAGCCAGAGGAAGTCGTCTGGTGTGATGGCTCGGATGCTGAGTGGAATCGCCTGACTGAGGCAATGGTGCAATCTGGCACGCTCATTCGCCTAAACCCGCAGGTGCGTCCGAACTCCTTCCTCGGTCGCTCGGATCCCAGTGACGTAGCCCGCGTGGAGGATCGCACCTTCATCTGCTCCGCACGTGAAGAGGATGCCGGTCCTACAAATAACTGGGCAGAGCCCAGCCAGATGCGTGGCACGCTTAAGGGTCTATTCGCCGGCTGTATGCGAGGCCGCACCATGTATGTGGTGCCGTTCTCTATGGGTCCACTTGGTTCGCGAATCGCCCAGTTGGGCGTCGAGCTGACGGACTCGCCCTACGTCGTGGTGAACATGCGAATCATGACGCGGATGGGCGCTGCTGCGCTGGAGCAGATCGGCGAGCATGGCGAATTCGTTCCGGCGATGCACTCAGTGGGCTACCCACTTGTCGATGATCAGGGCAATGCTCGGGATGACGTGCGCTGGCCGTGTAATGACACGAAATACATCGTGCACTTCCCGGAGACGCGAGAGATTTGGTCCTACGGATCGGGCTACGGTGGCAATGCTCTGTTGGGCAAGAAGTGCTTCGCACTTCGCATCGCGTCAGCGATGGCTCGGGACGAGGGTTGGCTAGCCGAGCACATGCTCATCCTGAAACTCACGGCACCGACCGGAGATGTCCGCTACGTCACTGCGGCATTCCCGTCGGCCTGTGGCAAGACCAACCTGGCAATGCTGGAACCAACCATCCCGGGTTGGAAAGTAGAGACCATCGGGGATGACATCGCCTGGATGCGATTCGGCGAAGATGGGCGTCTCTACGCGATCAATCCGGAAGCTGGATTCTTCGGTGTCGCCCCCGGTACCGGCATGCTCACCAACGCCAATGCCGTGCGCACCCTGACCGGTAACTGCATTTTCACCAACGTCGCCCTCACGGATGATGGTGACGTCTGGTGGGAGGGACTCACCCCCGAAGCACCGGAACATGCCATCGACTGGCGCGGCAATGATTGGACGCCAGCCAGCAGCGAACCATCCAGCCATCCGAATGCGCGCTTCACGGCACCGGCAAATCAATGTCCGTCGATTGCACCAAACTGGGAGGACCCGGCGGGCGTTCCGATCGATGCCATCTTGTTCGGTGGCCGGCGGGCGACCAATGTGCCGTTGGTGGTGGAGTCTTTCGACTGGGAACACGGCGTGTTCATGGGTTCGAGTGTCTCCAGCGAGATGACCGCAGCCGCCGTCGGGGGCATGGGTCAACTGCGGCGTGATCCTTTTGCCATGCTGCCGTTCTGCGGCTACAACATGGCCGATTACTGGGCGCACTGGTTGCGGATCGGTGAGTTCACCGCACCCGAGAAATTGCCACGCATCTTCGCCGTGAACTGGTTCCGCAAGGGAGCTGACGGCAAGTTCCTCTGGCCGGGGTACGGCGAGAACGCCCGGGTTCTTGATTGGATCATCGGCCGACTGGCAGGAGACGCGGAGTATGTCGAATCGCCGATCGGCCGCCTGCCTGCCGATGGTGCACTTCCCCTAGCCGGGCTGAACCTGAGTCCCGAACAACTTGACGAGTTGTTCGCGGTGAGTCCAGAGCCTTGGTTGGCCGAGTGTGACCTGACAGCTGAGTACTACGCCCTGTTTGGCGATCGAGTTCCCGACCAGTTGCATGCGCAACTTGCCGGACTGCGCGAGCGCCTCGCTATGGCCTAGGGACTAAGGGTCACCCAGGGTCCTGTCTAGCAGTGCCTTGATCGTGTGCAGTCGATTCTCGGCCTGCTGGAAAACCACGCTGTTGGCCGATTCGAAGACCTCGTTGCTCACTTCGACGCCATCAGCCAGCCCGTAAGCGGCGGCAATCTGTCGACCGACCGTGGTCTGCTGGTCGTGATACGCCGGCAGGCAGTGCATGAACTTGGTGCTGCGCTTACCCGTCTGGTTCATCACGGTTGTGTCGACTCGGTAAGGACGGAGCAGGTTAACGCGCTCATCCCAGACCTCCCGAGCTTCGCCCATCGACACCCACACGTCGGTGTGCACGAAGTCGACATCGGCGACTCCGGACGCCACGTCCTCAGTCAGCAGAAGCGTTGCGCCGCTTGCTTGGGCCCGCAGTTCGGCCGCCTGCCGCACCTCATCCGTCGGCCATAGCGCGCGGGGTGCCACCAGTCGCACGTCGGCACCCATGATGGCCCCCATCATCAGCAGCGAATTTCCCATATTGCTGCGTGCATCGCCGACGAACGCATACCTAGGCGGCCCGGAAACGAACTCGGTCATGGTGAGAAAGTCCGCAAGCATTTGGGTGGGGTGCCACTGGTCACTGAGGGCGTTGAACACCGGTACATCGGCGTAGCGCGCCAATTCCTCGACCTCGGCTTGGTCGCCGCCCCGATACGCAATGGCATCCACCATGCCGGCTAGCACCCGGGCGGTATCTGCGATGGACTCCTTGTGACCGAGCTGCGAGGTGGTTGCGTCAAGCACGCTCACCCCGCCACCGAGTTCACGCATGGCAACCTCGAAAGCCAGGCGCGTTCGTGTCGAGGTCTTCGCGAGCACCACGGCCAGCTGCCGGCCAACCAACCGCTGACGAACCTGCGTTGCACCAACAGCGCGGCGCTGCGCCTTGAGCCAGGCGGCATGGTCGAGCAGATCCTTCAGTTCGTCTGCGGTGCAGTCCTGCTCGGCGAGGAAGTCTCGCTCGCGCCACGTGACCATGGCGCAGATTAGCGCGACTACGCGATATCCACGATGTCCACGATATCCATGATGCCCAAGGCCTGTGCCGAGATGGCATCGGCGATTTCCCGAGCTGCCGCGCGAGCACCTTCTCCCTGCCGGCGGGGATAGGTGCGCACATCGAGACGGGAGTAGATCTGCTCGCGGTCTTCTTCGCTGAGCCCGCCCCAAACGCCGTAGGGCTCCCGTGCGCGGACTGCGTAGTCCGCGCACTCCAGGCGCACCATGCAGGTTGAACAGATGCGCTTGGCGGCGCGATCACGCTTGACGCGAGCAGAGCCGCGCTCGTTCTGCGGGTGGAAGAACAGTGCCTGGTCGTAGTCACGGCAGGCACCGAAGTCCTGCCAGTTCCAACGGACATCGGCCGGTACTTGGGCAAGTGGTTGCTGTGGCATAGGGAGACGCTAGGGGGATGCGATGCGTATACGCATCGCCAAAGGTCCCGAATCCGTAGGACAACCGTCCCGGAAAATCACTCCTGGTGAGTGCCTACACTCACGAACGTGAAGAGTCCCGTTTCCACTGCTCCGGTCGAGACTGCACCACTGGCCTCACCAACGCTGTCCCCGGATACCGACGAGCGTTTGAGCAACGACGACGGTGATCATGAGCGCTTCGCGCACTACGTCGAGAAGGCCAAGATCGTCGAAAGCGCGGTCACCGGCACGCCCGTCAAGGCTCTGTGCGGGAAGACCTGGGTGCCCAACCGGGATCCCTCGCGCTTTCCTATCTGTCCGGACTGCGAGCGCATTCATAAGTCGCTACCGCGGGGTGGCTCACCCGGGGGCGACTCCTGAGCATTACTGAGGCGCCCGCCAAACCGGAGAGTCCTTGGCGGGGTAGGTGGTTGCCGATGACCGTGGGTGTGGTCGCGTTGATCACGCTCACCGCCTTCGAAGCCAACGCGACAGCCACCGTGATGCCTGCGGTTGCGCAGGAACTCAATCTGCTCGCCAGTTATACGTGGGCATTCAACGCATACGTTCTGGCATCACTGTTGGGCATGGTTGCCGCGGGCATCGGCGCTGATGCCCGCGGGCCTCGTCCCGTCATGATCGTTGCCATCGTCGCTCTGGCAAGTGGCTCGATCGTTGCCGGCACTGCCTGGGATTTAGTGAGTCTCATTGCTGGCCGGGGACTGCAGGGTCTTGGTGGTGGCGCGCTCATCGTCTCGGTGTACGTCGTTGTCGCTCGCGGGTATCCCGATGCGATGCGCCCGCGCGCGATGTTGGTAGTGGCCAGCGGGTGGGTACTGCCGTCACTGATCGGCCCGGTCATCGCCGGCGTGCTGGCCGAACAGTGGACCTGGCGGGCAGCATTCTGGTTAGTGCCCCTATTCGTTGTTCCGCCGCTGCTGCTGCTGTGGCGTGGGTTGCGGTCTTTGGACGTGCGCAAGCCGACAGTGCGCGCCGGATATCGCCTGCGGGCCGGTCTGGTGGCAACGCTGGGCTTGGTGGCGATTCAGGACGGACTCGGACGCGTGCTCGAGCCATCGCTTCTCGCCTTCGGCGTCGCTGAGGTGCTGGCTGGCGTGGCAGCGCTCGGATATGCGGCTCGCGCCTTGCTGCCGTTGGGCACGCTGAGATTCGTCCGAGGTCTGCCGACGACGATCATGATGCGGGGCATTCTCGCCTCAGCCTTCTTTTCGGCAGAGGTCTTCGTGCCCTTGGCATTTGTCGAGGTACGTGGGCTCACCGTTACTCAAGGCGGACTCATGCTCGCCGTCTCTGGTGCCTGTTGGGTGATGGGGTCATTCACTCAGAGTCGGCAGCCGATCACCTTGCCTCGATCTCGGCTGGTTTTGATAGGCGCTGTGATTGTGGCGGTGGGCCTGGCAAGTCTGCCGCTGAGTCTGCTCGGAGAGGTTCCACCCTGGCTGGGTGCGGTGAGCTGGTCGATTGCGGCTTACGGCATGGGCCTTGCGATTCCGTCAGTGGCGGTGCAGACCATGCGTCTTTCCCCAGAGGCGGACCAAGGACGCAACTCATCGGCGCTACAGATCGTCGACTCGGTACTGGTTGTCATCGTTACTGCCACTCTGGGCGTGATTCATGCGGCTGCGGTGATGTCTGGTCGGCAGTCCAGTGCTGGATCTTTCGTGACGATCTGGGCGAGTGCTGCGGCAATTGCTGTGGTGGCGGCCGTCCTGGCCCGAAGGATGGAACCGGTAGCCCAGGCGACGGGGTCATAGGCAAGGATTACTACACCGGGGCAACAAAGCCCCGGCCTAGCCTGACATTGACTTGGTCAAAGGTGACCGTCGTGAGAACTGAAGGAGCAGCATGCAACGCAGTCCATTGAAGTCGACAACCGTGCTCGGCGCGGCGCTCGCGCTCGGGGCGGGGTTGGTCTTGGCCGCCTGCGCACCGCAGGAGAGCAATTCGGCGGCTTCCTCGGCCGCTGCACCCACGAGCGCGGCAACCATGGCAGCTTCCAGCGCCCCCGCGATTGACCCATGTGCACCTGAGAACTTGACCACGGTTGAAGCTGGCAAGTTGACCATCGGCACGGATTCGCCGGCCTATCCGCCGTACTTCGTTGATGACGACCCCAGCAATGGCGAAGGCTTTGAGTCCGCGGTGGCCTATGCCGTGGCCGAAGGATTGGGCTTCGCACCGCAGGACGTCATCTGGACGGTGGTGCCGTTCAACTCCTCCTACGCACCTGGCGAAAAGACATTTGACTTCGACATCAACCAGATCTCCGTAACCCCGGAGCGCGCTGAGGTGGTCGACTTTTCGGACGGCTACTACACGGTCAACCAGGCCGTCGTCGCACTGAAGAATTCCCCGATCGCCAAGGCAACCAGCCTTACCGAGCTCAAGGGCGCAACGTTAGGGGCCCAGGTCGGCACGACAAGTCTGGATTTCATCACCTCGGTGGTGCAGCCGAGCAACGACCCCCAGGTGTTCAACGACACCAATGACGCCAAGAATGCCATGCAGAACGGCCAGATTGACGGCATCGTTGTTGACCTGCCTACTGCGCTTTACATCACGGCGGTAGAAATCCCAGAGGGTTCCATCATCGGCCAGTTCCCTGCCCAAGAGGGTGGCGAGCAGTTCGGCATGCTGTTTGAGAAGGGCAACCCGCTCGTTGGTTGCGTCAATCAGGTGCTCCAAGGCATGTCTGCCTCTGGCGAACTCCAAGCCATTCAGGAGCAGTGGCTCGTAGGCGACATCGCTCCGTACTTCAAGGATTAGTCGCTGCGAGTCCTAACAGATTCATGAGCGCACAGCCCGCGCCCGGCACGCCGATCGCCTACGTCGATCCGATACGTCGGGCGCGGGTGCGCTCAAAGGCGCGGCGTGATGCATTAGTCAGCACCCTGTCGCTTATTGCATTCATCCTTGTTGGCTCCCTGCTGATCGGGGCCAGCCCAGGCTGGCCGACTGTTCAGCAGACGTTCTTCAACCTGGACGAGTTCACTCGTTCCTTTCCGGAACTACTGGACGCCTTCCTACTCAACGTCCGCATCTTCCTCATCGCTGAACCGCTGATCCTGATCGTCGGATTGCTGGTTGCCTTGGCCCGAGGCCTGCAAGCGCCCATCTTTTTGCCACTGCGCATCCTTGCCACCATCTACGTTGACGTCTTCCGCGGTGTGCCCACCATCCTGGTGATTTTCCTACTGGGCTTCGGAATGCCTGCCTTACGGCTGCAAGGCGTGCCAAGCAGTGCCCTGTTTTGGGGAACCGCGGCTCTGGTGGTCTCCTACGGTGCCTATGTCGCCGAGGTCTTTCGCGCAGGCCTGGGATCTGTGCATGTCAGCCAACGCATGGCGGCCCGCTCGCTCGGCTTAAGCAATCTCCAGACCACGCGTTACGTTGTGCTGCCGCAGGCGGTACGCAATGTCACGCCACCGCTACTCAACGACTTCATCTCCCTTCAGAAGGACACTGCGCTGGTTGCCGTCCTTGGGCCAATCGAGGTACTTCGGCAGGCACAGATTGATGCGTCATTCACCTTCAACTACACCCCGTATGTGGCCGCGGCCATCATCTTCATCGCGCTCACCATTCCCATGACTCGGTTCGCCGACTGGGTCCAGGCGCGCGCAACTCGACGACGGCGAGCGGAGAGCGTGGTATGAGTCCGCTCTTGACCGTGCAGGGTGTCTGGAAGTCCTTCGAAGGCAATCCAGTACTGCGCGGCCTTGATCTGCAAGTCAATCAACATCAGGCAGTGGTACTTATCGGCGCATCAGGTTCAGGTAAGTCCACATTGTTGCGCTGCATCAACGGCCTCGATTCGGTCGATGCTGGGACAATCTGGTTGCACGATGCCGACACCAAACTTGAGATCTCGGCCCTCAATGCTGATCTCGACGCAATCCGCCGCCGCATCGGCATCGTCTTCCAGTCCTACAACCTCTTTCCTCACCTGAGTGTCCTGCAAAACATCACGCTCGCGCCTCGCAAGGTGCTGCATCGCGGCAACAAGGAGGCAGAGCAGGTCGCAATGTCGCTGCTGGAACGGTTCGGCCTTGCCGATAAGGCAGCCCAATTTCCAGACCGACTATCGGGTGGGCAGGCCCAACGCGTGGCGATCGTCCGCGCACTCGCAATGGAACCCGAACTCCTGCTGTTTGATGAGATCACCTCAGCCCTTGACCCCCAATTGGTTGGCGAAGTGCTGGCTACGGTTCAAGATCTCAAACATGACGGACTGACGTTCGTCATGGCCACCCATGAGATGCAGTTCGCCAACCAGGTGGCGGATCTGGTTTGCTTCCTTCACGAGGGTCGAGTGCTGGAGACGGGGTCACCGGAGCAGGTGTTCGGTCACCCACAGCAGCCCGCTACGCAGTCTTTTCTGGCTCGAGTGCGCCTCAGTGGATAGGGGATTTCCCGCGTCGCTGCGGGGATTTGCGGACTTACCGGACTAGTGTCTCGTAACACGAGGGGCAGATTGCCCTAACCTGTTGGAGGTTGCATGTCTTCGGTACAGACCACAGCTGATGAGCAGAGCATGATGTCTGCTCTGGCGAAAAATTGGTGGCTCCTGCTCTTGCTGGGCGTTGCCAGCATCGTAATCGGCATCTGGGCCGTCACACAGCCGGTGGATGCCATTGAAGTTCTGTCGGTCATCTTTGCGATTTGGTTGATCATTACTGGCATCGTGGAAGTAATCCGCGGCTTCAGTAGCGGACTCAGCGGCGGGATGCGAGTCCTCTTCATCATCACCGGCGTGCTGTCGCTCATTTTAGGTTTCGTCGCGCTGCGCGGTTACTGGGAGACCGGTACGCCGTTCATCGCCGCTTGGATCCTGGCCATCTTCATCGGCGTGACCTTCCTCTTCCGAGGCATGATCCAGTTGTTCGCCGGTATCGGCGACAAGGGCGCCCCGGGTCGAGGCTGGAACATCTTCGCCGGCATCGTTTACCTGCTTGCTGGCATGTGCATCCTGCTCGTCCCGACCAGCCTGATTGCCCTCACCTGGGTTATCGGTATCTGGTTGATCGTCATGGGCGTATTCGAGATCATTTCGTCCTTCATGATGCGCTCAGCGGGCAAGAAAGCCGCCTAGAGACGGTTCTCATTCCGCACGATGAACGACCCGCGACAGCTTTGTCGCGGGTCGTTCATCGTGTAAGCGTGCGGGTAAGTAGGGGAGAATGAGCCATGGCCGTGGAGACTTCGCAGACCCTGGATCGAGGGCTGCGCATCCTTGAGGCCATCGGCGAATCCGCGGACGGGCTTACGGTTACTGAGCTGGCGCAGACCATGGGGATCGGTCGAACAGTCGTCTACCGCCTCGTCGTCACTCTTGAGCAGCACGGCTTCCTGCGTCGCGCTGCGGACGGCCGGTGCCGCCTAGGTTTCGCTTTGCTGGCCATGGGAAGGCAGATACAACCTCTGGTTCGCGATGTTGCCATGCCGGCGCTACGGCTGCTCGCGGACGCTGTCAGCGCAACAGCGCACCTGACCATTGTCGACGGTGGCGATGCCCTTGCTGCGGTCGTCGTTGAACCGACCAGATCAGATCTGCATGTTGCCTACCGACTCGGCGCCCGCCAACCACTGCATGCCAATGCTGGCGGGCGTGCCGTACTCGCCGCGCGGACGGCAGCAGGTCGACCCTTGGATCCGCCGTGGGTTGTGGCTACCGGCGAGGGGCCGGTAGGTGGTTACGGCCTAGCCGTGCCGATCACCGGCGTTAGCGGGCTGGAGGCCAGCGTCGGGGTGGTCTCGCTGCGTGAGCTCAACGAAGCTGAAGTGGGGCCCCGGGTGGCACGCGCAGTAGCCGACATCACTCGCGCGCTTCGCTGACCAGCCAGGTGTTGAACGGCAGTTCCGCGTTCGTTACCAGCACCCAGTGATGGTGCTGGCTAGTTTGTCGACAGCGCGCCGCGTCGTCAGAGGAATGAACCGGCGCGGCCGGTCATTGACCAGGATGGCAAAGGCCTTGTCCTTGCCATCCTCACCCTTGGCGATGCCCGTCAAGCCAATCGTGTCGAAGAGCGTCCCCGTCTTGGCGCGAATCTCACCCTTGGCGCAGGACGAGGGTGAGGTATTGAACCGACCGTACTTAGCCGCCAGGGTGCCGGTCATACCAGCGCGCGGCATGGCGTTTGCGTCGTACATGGTCGCGAACCGGGGATTGGTTCGGCTCAGGCGGATCACCTCCGCCAGGAAACGAGCTGTTACCCGATCCCGGCGCGACAGCCCGCTGCCGTCCATCAGGCGCATTCCGTCGGGACTCAGGCCAAGTTCCTGCAGGGTGGCCTGTGCGGCACGGCGCCCACCGGCCCACGTCGCAGGCAGTCCGCGCTTGAGCGCAACCTGACGATAGAGCACCTCGGCGATGTTGTTCTCGGATTCCAGCAGCATGCGATCAACAGCCTGTGCCACCGTGTGCGACCGCTCAGCGAGAACTTTCGCACCTGCGGCTGCAGCGCCGGAGCCGCCAAGACGCACCTTGATGCCCTGTTTGCGCAGCGCCTTGGCGAACACCCGGGCGGCGTTGCGACTGGGAGTGGCCGAGTAGTCACCGAGTTGAGCCAGGCAACTCACGCGCGCTGCGACAGACGAGACATATTCCTTGGGCCAACCGGGACCGCGCACGCCGCCGCGGAACCTGCTGTCGTCAATCAGCAGGGTGACGGTATTGCCGTTGTCCAGTTCCTGTGCAGTTTGGCGAGCCATCGCGCGCAGATCATCGCCGGTGAGCATCGGATCTCCGCCGCAGGTCAGCACGACCTGGTTGGAACGCTTGCCGGCCAGGACGCGCGTGCTGAACGTGTCCTGAGGCGCGAACGTGGCCAGCGTGTTGACGGCGGTAATGACCTTCATCGTTGATGCCGACAGTTGCTTGTTGGATCCTGCGCGATCGAAGATAACCCGGCCACTTTCGGCATCCAGCACAACCATGGACACTTCCTTGCCCAGGATCTTGTTGTCGATGCGCTTGTCTAGCAAGTCCGCGATCCGTTGTTCGGCAATCTGCGATTCATCCAGGGGCATGGGCATCGGACGGGCCAGGACCGACGGTGTGCATGTGATGGTCGCCAGCGGGACCACGAGGCCCGCGGCGACAGCGGTCATCAGGCCCCTCACTGTGCCCCTCACCATGCCCCTCACCATGCCCCCAATGATGGGCCATTGACGGCTGTCTTCAGCGCATCTGCGCGTGAGGCATGATGTTGAAGTGACACGGGCAACCGATGACGCGTACGCACCTGGCGGCCTTCGCTGGTGCGTACGAGTGTTCGTCAGCCTGGTGAGTGTTGGCCTGGTCAGCATTGGCCTAGTGCTAACGGGCACCTTTGTAGCCCCACCAGCAAACGCTGATCCGGCGCCCAAGCCCATCGTCACGGGGTGGATGCCCTACTGGTTCACCACCCCGGCAAAGCCACAAGGAATCAACGCTGCCGTGGCCAACGCTGACCTGTTCACAGAGGTGTCGCCGTTCTGGTACTCAGCGACAGTTGGCGGCCCCAACGGCGTCCAGGTGGTCCTCAATCCCAACTTCACCAACGGCGCGGCGAATGAGGCCTGGGCCATGGGCCAGTTGCGCGCCGCGGGCCTGAAGGTCCTGCCCTCCATTGCGGACGGCACGGGCAAGGGCCGGATGGCCGC
>JAGWVT010000007.1 GCA_018970765.1 Actinomycetales bacterium | reverse complement strand
CGGGGTACGAAGGCCACATCAGCCGACCGCAACCTACCGAAAATCGGATGGCCGCCGAACGCTGGCATCCGGCATCACCGGTATATCTCCTTGCCTCCCTGGACCGCCAGATTCTCTGGGTTGGAGCAAATGTTGAGTCGTACCTTGGCTGGCAACCGGCTGATGTCGTGGGGAGAGCTATTTACTCCATGATCCACCCCGACGACATCGTGTTGGCGTTTGAGGTGCGAGCGGAACTGGAATTGGGAAATCCAACGACATTCGTCCTCCGTATCTCCGCTGCCGACGGCGGCTTTACCGCCACGCACTGTCGCGTCAATCCGATCAAGGATGGCCAGGGAATCACTCAGCTGTTCCTCGTCGAATGGCTACCGTCCGAGCGGCCGAGCGATGCAGGCGATATCTCATACGCCAGTTCCCGCACTGACCGTGAGCCTTCCGTGCTTCCGCCCGAGGGGATGATTCAACTGTTCTTTGACGGTGACTTGATTCTGCAGGACGTTCGACCGCACGAACCCTTCCTTGGGTACGATCCTGACGACATCATCGGAGCGTATTTCACTCCGACGGGAAACTCCCGAGAGCAGGTCATGCATATGATCAACGCTTTGCTGAGTTCAGGTGAGAGATCAGTAGATCTGCAGACACTCCTTTTCGACGCATCAGGGCGTAGTCATCTGCTGCCCGTAACATCGCGACTCTTGGTCGGTGATGGTGAGACGTTTCTCGGCCTGCACTCAACTATCCATCTGAGCGATGGCGGTGCGGCACCAGCAGACTCCAGCTAGTGATTCAGGAGTCGAGACCTCAGATAGTTGAAGAGCACTTCGCCAGAGTCTTCACTAAATTGGTGGAGCTGCTCGGGAGTCGAGGTGACTTGGTCGCCTTCGAGACGGTTGAGCAAGACGGCACAGATCATGGCGAATGAAGAAAAGCCCCAATAGTTCAGGTAGGCGGCCATCATGGCCCCCTCCATCTCGATATTGCAGACGTCGTTTGCCTGCAACCATTCCAGGAACTCCTGCTTCGTCTGCGGTGACTCAAGGCAGATCGCTCCGTCGAGGCGAAACTGCTCAATGAAGAACTCGTGCGTGGCAATCGTTCTACCGCAGACGATCGGGATGCCAGAATCTCGGTTAGCCTGCAGGATCGCGGCGCGGGTCCGCTCCGGAAACGTGCCGTCGAACCAATAGTTTCCCTTAGCTCCCTGCATGAGACGGTAGGGCTTGAGGTCGGGCATCAAGCCTTCCGTGGTTAACACCACGGTCCCGCCTGGCAGCCCGACTCCGCCACTGGTACCAACCCGGGCCCAGAAGACCGCATCCATGGCAGCGTGGTCACCACGCTTGAGGAAGAAAATCAGGCGCATGAGTTCTTGGACCGCGATCGAGGCACTGGGCATGCCCATGCCGTGCGAGGCGAAGAGCACATCTGCGCAGAAACGAGTAACAAACCGATCTTCTTTGTCAAAGGCAACGACCGGTGCGCTGTCATTGAGGTCACTCCAGCGCCGAGCGAACTCCTGCATGCGGCTTCCGGAACCAGCCATGATGACCGCACGAACCCCGCGTAGTTGCTCCAAGAGAGAGTCGTTGCTGGAAACCCCAAAGTGGTAGTACACATCTTCGTAGTCGCCGGCAAGCACGCCATCAAGAAAGGCGTGATTGATGTTCGCATCTTTCATGCCTGCTCCCTCAACGTGACTGCAATGAATGGAAGCGTAGCGGGGTGCCGGCGTGGGCACTGGGCGTTGGTCGATGTATGGTGCTGAAGTAGGGATGTAAGGAGCATTGGTGTCTTCGAATGCACGACTGGGCGTGACGTCACGCTCGAGTCCGGCGCGGCCTGCACGACGGTTCGGCGGGACCGCGCATTCACCATCGCCGCGGAACTGGGGCGGAAAGGCAGATACTTCTATGGAGTCCAGATGGGCCCATGTCGGGCCAGTGCACCAGGTACTGGCCTTTGCGGTAGCGGTGATGGTGGCCTACTGAGTGTCTCTCCGGGGGCTCGGGCCGTTGCCCTGCGTACTACCTAGAATTCTGGACTAGGTACGTTTCCTTAACATCCTCGTTCAATATCTCGAGCACCCGAACAATCGTCCGACGGAGAGACCTGCGATGAAGACGCTTGCCTCGTCACTGATGGTCGTACTGGTGGGAGCGATCGGAGTGGTCGTGGCTGGGCCTCCGGTGCAGGCGAATGCTAATCCAGGGCCGGTGATTACGAACTACAGCGGACAGTCGTCATGCCCCACGATGTCGCAGTTCCCCGTGCTCATCACGAATGTATCCGGCAACGCAGCGCAGACCGGCTCAATGACGGTGTCCGGAAAAATCGCAAATGACGTCCAAGTCTTCAGCTCGCAGGAGGCCATGGTTGCCAACGGCTGCAATCTCACTCCACCGAGCGCGTCGGCCTGGAGTCGCAACTTCACCGTTCAACCGGGCGCCACGCAGGTCCTCTGGCTCTCGGTGGGTGGTGCGCCCTTCTCGACCGATTTTGGAGCCCAGAACATCGCTATCGGAGGATTACCTTCGGGCACGAAAGACCAAGCGTGGTTCGACTTTTGGGCAAACCTCAATGGCCTCAACGGCCAGTTCCAGTCCCTTCAGGTGAACTACAACGGTACCGGTGGCACCGACTTTGCAACCTCGCAGCAGAACAACTTCAACGTTGTCCAGTGCAATGTGAACGGCACATCGGTATCACCCACTACGAAAATCCTCACTCCCTACTCAAGGGGTGGCGCCACGGGTCCTAACTTCTCCACGAACCAACCCGTGTGCCTGGCATGGACGCCCCTCGGCCAGTTCCTTGACTTCACGCAGGGCACGAGCACCCAGTTCACCACCTCAGCGGTCCAACTGAACTCCTTGCAAGTGGACTTCGCGGGTACCGGAAACGCCCAGATCACCTCCGTTGTGGTCAATGGCCTCACCTCCAATGGCACGGTGGCCAAGTCATTCGATATGACCCAGTACAACGCTCCAGCATTGGCGCCGGGTGCCTGGTCAGGCAACCAGTACGAGGGTGAGTTTTGGGTTCAGGACACCACGGGCAGTGGAACGTGGGTGGTGGCGAACCTGAGTTCAGCGTGGCTCACGCTTGCTGGCGCCACAACGATTCAACTCGTCTTGAATGGCCAGGTGGTCGGCTCCTGGACCAACGGCCAGTAACTGACCCTCGCGACAGGCGGGGAAACCGGGTCCGACTCCAGGCGAGTGTCACGCTTCAGGCGGAACCAGCGTCACGCGTCAGGCGGAACCAAACAAGGATCTTGCGCGCCTGTGAGGGCGCGCCTGTGAGGGCGCGCCTGTGAGGGCGCGCCCGGAGGGATTCGAACCCCCAACCGACCGGGTAGAAACCGGTTGCTCTATCCATTGAGCTACGGGCGCTTGGGTCAGATTGTGTCAAGAGGCGCAGTTCTGGGTGTAATGGGTTGTGTCTTTGCGGGACGAAGGTCTGTGTGCGAGAAGTCATGTCCTTTGTAAAGGACGTCCTCGTCGTAGGCCTTCGCGAGTGCGTAGGTGAAGCAATCCCCGAAATTCAACCTCGCGGCATGCCCGGAGCCTTTGCCGAAGTCCTGATAGGCCTGTCGGGCAATGGTGGCCTGTTCTCCGGTGATCGACTCGATGGAAATATCCGCTCCCGCGAGGAATGCATCGAGATACCGTGAGCGAACCGGATCGCCGCGAGAATCCACGATTATCCCGGCCTCCAGGTAAGTCGCGGCTGAGATCCGTGGGTAGGGGTCGTGAGCGATAGCAGTTTCAAATGAAGCGCCCTCAGGCTCGTCAAGTAATACCGCCAGGAGCGCCGATGTATCAATGATCACTGGGGCAGTCCTCGTTCGTCGTAGAGGTCCTCATTGATTTCCCACAGAGATTTCGTACCTGGATTCTCGCGCTCACGCTGCGCAAAGAGCGCCGAGATCTCGCGCATCTTCATGAGTCTGCTTTCGGCGACGGTCTTGGCGCGCCGTCGAGCGAGGGCCTCATGCAGTGAAAGTGTGACGGCTGCCGTCACGCTGGTGCCCTCCAGGGCGGCCAGCTCTTTTGCCATTTCGTGAGCGGACTCGCTCTTGATGTTCATGGACATCCTGCGATTCTACCGTTTAGGGCAAATATTCTACCTCGTTCTCCACTGTCGGACTGACGCGCAGAATCTGCCTGAATTGAGGGCATCAAAACATCAAGTATTGATGTCTCTACATCCCCAAGGCTACGGTAGAGGGGTGCGTACGACCCTGACCCTGGATGACGATGTTGCGATGTTGCTCAAGAAGCGGGCGCAAGAGTCGGGCCGTCCCTTCCGGGATGTGGTCAATCAGGTCCTTCGTCGGGGGTTGATCGAGGAGACTGGCCCGGTGGAACGTCCCATTCCACAGCCGCGTGCGATGGGGGGCTCGCGGTTTGACTTAACGCAGGCGCTCTCGATGGCGGATGAGTTGGGTGACCCCGTCACGAATCAACTAGGCGATATGCGCCGTGATCGTTCCTGACGTCAATCTGCTCGTCCATGCCATGGATGCCAGCAGTGATCACCACGCAAAGGCTTGGGATTGGTGGTCCGCCACGTTGGTGGGTGCCGAGCACATTGGTTTTACCTGGACTGTCCTGATGGGGTACGTACGCCTTACGACCCATCCGCGGATCATGATCGCTCCCCAGCGGGTGGAAAGTGCACTGGATGATGTCAACGCGTGGCTGGAGTTGCCCGCGGTTCGAATCTTGGTTCCGGGTCCGGAGCACGTGTACATCATGAGGCGACTTGCATCCGCGGCAGGTGCGTACGGGAACTTGGTCCCTGATGCGCACCTTGCTGCCATGGCCTTGGAAAATGGAGGGACTGTTTACTCGCAGGATGCGGATTTCGCTCGTTTCCCAGGAGTGCGCTGGGTCAATCCCTTGGTGTAAGTGGCCCGCGTTTGGTGCCCAGCTGCTGCCTTCCACAGCGCGTGAATTGCGTCCACAGGGATGGTCGCGGTCTGTGCCGCGGGGGGTGATGCCGGTCAGGGTGTGAACACATCGGGGTCTATCAGGTGATCCCGCGGGTTCGGGCGAAGGGAGCCCACGTGAATGACATGACAGTGACGGTGGTCGGCAATGTGGTGCGCGATGTTGAGTTGCGCTTCACCGGGGCGGGAGATCCGGTGGCGAGTTTTCGAGTGGCGATGGGTACGCGGCGCTACGACCGAGCACAGGAGCGTTGGGTGGATAGCGATACGCATTACTTCACGGTGACCTGTTGGCGCGCAATGGCCCACAACGTGGTGCAGTCGGTGACCAAAGGCATGCCCGTGGTGGTGACGGGTCGCCTGCGATCACGCGAGGTCGAGCGCCCCTGCGGGGATCACGCCCACATGGTTCGCTACCACGACATTGAGGCATCCGCCGTTGGGCCGGATCTGGCTCGCGGCATTGCCACCTTCACGCGGGTGAAGCGCGAAGCCGTGGTGGAAAGCGAGGCTCGTGCTGTTGCCGATGCGCTGGCTGCTGGTGCTGAACTGGATTTGGGTGCTGATGACGTGGTGGCTGAGGTGGACTTGCGCGATCAGTCCGCGGCTTAACCACCGATGGTTGACGGAGGGGACGCATGCTTGCAAAATGCATGCATGACCAACATTCTGATTCGCAATGTCCCCGAGGATCTGCACGCGCGCCTCGTGGCCGAAGCTCGGGCCCACGGCAGGTCACTGCAGCAACACCTGCTCGTCGTCCTTGCCGGAGGTCAGATGCCGTGGTCGTCCAGTGAGGCCGTGGGGCAGATCCTGCGTCTAGGCCAGCGCCTTCGAGCGGACGGTTATGTAAGCGACTGGGGATCTGACGAACGCTCGGTGGCCGATGGTGGGTGATGTTGTCCTGGACGCCAGCGCGATGGTGGAACTCTTCGTGGACGAAGATGCGCGGGCCGGCGCGATAGCGAGACGATTGCAGGAGTTTGACCGTTGGGTCGTCCCGCCCATCTTTGACCTTGAGTGCATGGCGGCGCTTCGACGAACCAGCGGAGCAGCGCCATCCCGGGCGCTGCTCCTGGGCCTGCCCCAGGTACTGGACCAGGCGCCCATCGAACGGGTCCCGACCCACCCGCTCAATCCGCGCATCGCCGAACTGCTCGGTAGCGTCACGGCCTTCGATGCTTCGTATGTGGTGCTTGCGGAGGCGCTCGATCTGCCCCTGCTCACCTGCGATGCTCGGTTGACGAGCGCCGCGGGTCCACGCTGCTCGTTCGAACTCCTGTGATGGTGGCACCGGTGCCCTGCCGCTTGGGCGGCTCCCCGCCCAGCGTCATTAGGCTCAGGGGGTGGCTGAGTTCATCTACACCCTCTCCAAGGCTCGCAAGGCACATGGCGACAAGGTCGTCCTTGATGATGTGACCCTGGCATTTTTGCCCGGGGCCAAGATCGGGGTGGTCGGCCCTAACGGCGCTGGTAAGTCCAGCCTGTTGCGCATCATGGCCGGGCTCGACCAGGTCTCCAATGGCGAGGCGCAGTTGATGACCGGCTATTCGGTTGGCATCCTGCAGCAGGAGCCGCAGTTGGACGAGACGAAGAATGTGCTCGCCAACGTGCAGGAAGGCGTCGCTGAAACCAAGGCCATGCTGGATCGCTTCAATGCGATCTCTGCGGAATTGGCCGAGCCGGATGCCGACTACGACGCGCTGCTAGCCGAGATGGGCCAACTGCAGGAAGCAATCGACCATCGCAATGCGTGGGATCTGGATACGCAGCTGGAGCAAGCGATGGATGCGCTGCGCTGCCCACCAGGTGATGCCGACGTCACGGTGCTCTCCGGTGGCGAGAAGCGGCGCGTGGCCCTTTGCAAGTTACTGCTGCAACAGCCCGATCTGCTGCTGCTTGACGAGCCAACGAACCACCTGGATGCCGAAAGTGTGCAGTGGCTGGAGCAGCACCTTGAGAAGTACCCGGGAACCGTTGTGGCGATCACTCACGATCGCTACTTTCTGGACAATGTCGCCCAGTGGATTCTGGAACTGGACCGCGGCCGTGCCTATCCGTACCAGGGCAACTACTCGACCTACCTGGAAACCAAGGCCGCACGTTTGAAGGTCGAGGGGCAAAAGGATGTCAAGCTGCGCAAGCGCTTGACCGACGAACTTGAGTGGGTGCGCTCGAATGCGAAGGCGCGGCAGACCAAGAGCCGAGCGCGACTGGAGCGGTACGAGGAGATGGCCAGCGAGGCGGAGAAGACCCGCAAGTTGGACATGGAAGAGATCCAGATTCCGCCGGGTCCGCGCCTCGGCAATGTTGTGGTGGAGGCGCGCGGCCTCACCAAGGGCTTTGGCGATCGCATGCTCATCGACAATCTGTCATTCACGCTCCCACGTAACGGCATCGTCGGTGTCATCGGCCCGAATGGTGTCGGCAAGACCACGCTGTTCAAGATGATCGTCGCTGCTGCGGAAGGTGACACGCAGGACAAAGACGTGCTGCCAACAAGTGGCGAGATCGTGGTCGGTGAGACGGTGCGGCTGTCCTATGTTGATCAGTCACGGGCCGGTCTTGACCCGAAGAAGAACGTGTGGGAAGTCGTTTCTGATGGATTGGACTGGATCAAGGTCGGCAACGTTGAGATGCCATCCCGTGCCTATGTTTCGGCATTCGGATTCAAGGGCCCGGATCAGCAGAAGCCAGCCGGCGTGCTCTCCGGTGGTGAGCGCAACCGACTGAATCTGGCACTGACCTTGAAGATGGGGGGTAACCTGCTGCTGCTCGACGAGCCGACGAACGATCTAGATGTGGAGACGCTCGGTTCATTGGAGAACGCTCTGCTGGACTTTCCGGGTTGCGCGGTGATCACCTCGCACGACCGGTGGTTCCTCGACCGGATTGCTACCCACATCCTCGCCTACGAGGGGGACTCCCAGTGGTTCTGGTTCGAGGGCAACTTCGAGTCATATGAGAAGAACAAGGTCGACCGGCTAGGCGCCGATGCCGCCCGTCCGCACCGGGCGACCTATCGCAAACTCACGCGTGACTGAGCGCGACCTAGGTGGGGAGACACGATGAGTGATGCGATCATCCAGTTATCCACGGATGAAGCGCGCACACTGGCCGCCTATGGGCGTCGGCAACTTGCCTGGGATCCGCATATGGCGGTGCGGCTAGTCACGACCGGTAGTGCGCTTGGGCTGTACACCGCGCCACCCATGCAGGTGCTGGCGATGTTCGCGGTGCCGGCGACGGTGCAGACCAAAGGGACACTGGACCGCACGGTGCTGTTGGCCTCGCTGGTGTCGGCACTGGACCGGTGCGCGTCTAACGGCGAGGTGCTGGACACGACCTCACTTGGTGAGGTGCAGCTCGTTGGGGCGGTCGGCGTTGCGATGCTGCCGCCAACGGACGGGTGGCAGGTGCCGATGCATGCCATCGCTGGTGACCTGTGCACAAAGGTTGACGAAGCGGTTCGGGAGTTCAATCAGCGCAGCAAGGGGCAGTCACAGCTGGTGGTCCAGCAGATCGCTGAGGAGATCTGGTCCCGGCAAAGTTGGGGGGCGCTACCGCTGCGTGCTCTGCACGCTGCTCGACGCTTGGGCATGATCAACCCTGATGCTTCGCGCGTCAGTTGTGCCTCGAATGGCCTCTGGAAACGATTGTCGACGAATCGTGGCCAGGTTTTCGTTAGGTCTAGTGACCAGCAGGGGAGTTTCCGGACGGGTCGCTGACCGACGCGATACCAGCGGGGGGATCGTCGTCCACGATGTTCTGCATGGCGATTGCGGCACCGACAAAGTAGCGCCAGATCTCTTCATGCAACTGCGCTGACAGATCCTGTTCAGCGAGGGCCTCGGCCATGCAGGTCAACCATCGATTGCGAGCATCCTCGTCGATCGGAAAGCCGGCGTGACGCATGCGCAGTCGCGGGTGGCCACGCTCCTGGGAGTAGGTGTCGGGCCCGCCCCAGTACTGCTCAAGGAATATGCGCAGGCGCTGCTCGGCGGGGGCCAAGTCACTTTCTGGATACATCGGCCGAAGGATCGGATCCTGCGCCACCCGTACGTAGAACGCGTGCACGAGGTCGGTGAAGAACTCGTTCCCGCCGAATGCCTCGTACCAGGTGGTGGACGACTGCGTCATGCGGCGAGGGTAGTCGCGGGCTCCTGCCGCTCCGCCGACTCGACGATGTGACGGGCCATCGGCGGGAAGACAAACGCGTGGAACGGCGCAACGGACCACCAGTAGGCGTGACCGGCAAGGCCCTTGGGCCAGTACACCGCACGTTGCCGTAGCCGCGATCCGGTCTCGGTGGCCTCAACCGTGAACTCCAGCCACGCTCGACCAGGCATCTTCATCTCGGCGCGCAGACGCAGCAGCCGTGGTGGTATGCGTTCTTCGACGCGCCAAAAATCCACCGCATCTCCAACGGTCAGCGAATAGGGGTTGCGTCGCCCGCGTCGCAGGCCCACACCACCAACGGCGCGGTCGATCAGTCCACGTGCCTCCCAGAGCAGACGTGCCGAATACCAGCCGGTGTCCCCACCGATGCGATCGACGGCTGCCCACAGGGCTTGCGGACTGGCATTGGTGTCGACAACGCGCACGTCCTTATAGAGCGTGCCTCCGGCCCACTCAGGGTCGTTCGGAAGCGGTTCGCTGGCTGCACCGGGTGGGGAGGCATCGGACCAGCGGGTTGCCACATTCGCTTCACGGATCCGGGTCAACGCCAATCGCACCGCTTCGTCGAAGGTGATGAGCCCGCCGGGAGGATCAGGAATCCACTGGGCGATGTCGTGCTCGTGGCAGACGGCTGGGTGCTTCAGGGAGCGCACCAACGGACGTGCGATGGCGCGAGGTACCGGCGTGACCAGGCCGACCCAATGACTGGACAAGCGCGGCGACAGGATGTTGACCGGCAGGATGATGCGCCGGGGCAGTCCTGCGACGGCCGCGTAGCGCTGCATCATCTCCTGGTAGGTCAGTACCTGCGGGCCGCCGATATCGAAGGCTCGGTTGACCTCAGGTGGCAGGTCGGCCGCCTGAACGAGGTAGCGCAGAACATCGCGCACGGCAATCGGCTGCGTTTTGGTACGTACCCAGCGCGGGGTGATCATGGCGGGAAGTCGTTCGGTGAGGTATCTCAACATCTCGAATGAGGCAGAGCCCGAACCGATGATCACCGCGGCACGAAACTCCACCGTTGGGACACCGCTTGCCCGCAAGGTTTGGCCAACCTGCACGCGGGAGCGCATATGGGGGGACATACGCTCCATCGGCAGGTCCGGGGCCAGGCCACCGAGGTACACAAGGCGCTGCAACTGGGAATTCCGCGCCGCCTCGGCAAAGTTCTGCGCGATGCGCAGTTCGGCCGCCTCGAGGTCACGGCCCTCCTGCAGGGAGTGCAGCAGGTAGTAGGCGATCTCAACACCGTGGACGGCCTCGGCAACTGCGACCGGATCCCCGGCGTCGCCTTCGACGATCTCGACCTTGTCCACCCAGGGCGCATCGCGAAGCTTGTCGGCTGAGCGGGCCAGGACTCGCACGCGATGACCGGCTGCCAACAGTTCTCGGACCAGACGGCCACCGACATAGCCACTGGCCCCGGTGACGAGGCAGAACTTGGCATGCGTTGAGCTATCCATTGCTTTGGCCATGGGTCCAGTGTGGTCCAGGGAAGTCGATTTGGCAGCCCGAGCCGGTGCCAGCACCTAGCATGCGAGCATGCCAACGTCCGCAGTCACGCTGGTCGTTGGGGATGCCGATCTGGCGCGGCGGGTCTGCAGCGACTTGACCAGCCAGGGATGGCAGACCGTGCACCTCGGTGAGCCATCGGATGCTGAACTTGACCAGGTGCTGCGCGGTGACATCGATGCTGTTGCCGTGATGATGCACGACGACATCCGCGCACTGCGTTATTGCCTGGTGATCGAGCACCTGCGACCTGGCATTCGCCTCAGTGTCGCAATTTTTGACCGCACGGTGCGGCGCCAACTGGAATCCACGATTCCCAACTGCGTCGTGCTGTCACCGGCAGCGATCAGCGTGCCGGCAATAACCGCGGCAGCAGTCGATCCTTCGGCCACGTTGATCATGCGGCGCATTCCCGGCAGTTGGCAATGCCTGCGTGATCGCGACTTCACACGATGGACGCTGCCCATGCGCCTGCGGGTAGGCAGCCTGCTCGGCGTTCTCGGTGGTCAATTGCGTCCTTACGATGTCGGGTCGGCCACCCTGATTGCCGGCGCCCTTGGATTACTCGTACTCACCGCCGTCGATGCGCTCCTTGGCCTGCAGCATGCCTCAGCGATGCGAGCGATCTACGACGCAGTGCGCACAACGGCCACGATCTCCTCACCTGAGCCACCTGAATCGGCTTGGTTACTGGGCTGGGCCTCAATTGCTGCAGCCATGGTCATGGCGCTCACCGCAACATTTGCGGCCGGCATGGTGAGTTATCTGCTCTCCGGCAGGCACGTGACCTTGATCGGTCGGCGTGTGCTGCCCAGGTCTGGGCATGTGATCGTGGTGGGCATGGGTCAGGTGGGGCTGCGCGTTGCCGAACAACTGCGGGCAATGGGCATCGCCGTTGCGGGTATTGAACGTTACGCAACGGCGCCGGCTGCGCCCTTAGCGCGCAGTCTGCGGATTCCCGTCATGTTCGCGGACGGATCATCGCGCCGTGTGCTGTTGCGAGCCGGAGTGCGCCGCGCACTCGCCGTGGTGGCGGTGACTAGTGACGAGCGAGACAACATTGCCGTGGCAATCACCGCGCTGGCCTGCCGCGCCAACGTTCGAATCGTCTTACGTGCCGGGTCAGACGACGCGATCATGGAAACGACGTCGTTGTTTCGAATAGGTTCTGTGGTTGATGTCAACGGGTTGACGGCGGCATTCGTGGCACAGGCATTGCACGGCGCATCACCTGTTGCGGCTGGACTGACTGCCCGTGGCATGGTGCTTGCCGATGAGGGAGGTGCGACCCGGCCGATCGAAACAGCCACGCCGCTGCGCTGCTCGTGTTGATTGCGGGGTATGGATTACTAGGGCACCTGCGGATTGGTCGGCGGGCTCGACGCGCCCAGGGTTGTTCCCGGTAATGGACGGATCACGACTGGGACCACAATTCCCGCGCGATCGAAGGCAAGCTTGATCCGTTCCCGGATGATGCGGGCTAGGGGAACCTGCTGCTGGGGCACTGATTTGGCCGTGACTCGCACCAAGACTGCCTCGCCAGTGACGGCTTCTACGCCCGCGAAGACAGGTGCACTCAACAGCATGGAGTCGTAGGTCGGGTCCTCGTCCATGTCGATGCCGATGGCGTCAATGAGTTCACGCACGCGATCCAGGTCCGCATCGTAGGCAACCGGGATGTCGACAATGGCCAGCGTCCAACCCTGGGAGCGATTGGCAACGCGCAGGATTTCACCATTGCGCACGTACCAGACGACTCCGGAAAGGTCGCGTAGCCGCGTATAGCGCAGCGTGACCTCTTCGACGGTTCCGATGACCGGGCCGACGTCCACCACGTCACCGACGCCGTACTGATCCTCCAGGATGATGAAGATGCCGGATAGATAGTCCTTGACGAGGGTCTGCGCTCCGAAGCCGAGAGCAACGCCGATGACACCGGCACTGGCCAACAGTGGTGCGACGTCAATGCCGAGAACGGGCAACACCATGACGACCGCGACGCTCCACACCGTCAACGAGACCAGTGACGTGAGCAGTGACCCGATCGCTGCAGCCCGCTGCTCGGTGCGCTGGTTGAGCAGCACCTCGGAGAGCTCAGCGGTTCGGGTGTACTTGCGATTCTGCTCCAGTCGTTCGCGGCGGGCCTTCTCCGCGGTGCGCTGCACAACGCGGCGGATGCTCCAGACGAGAAAGATCTGCGCGGCAAGTGCGATGCCCAGGATCAGCGCAACCTGTACTGGCTTGTCCAGCAGCCAGTCGCGTACGACCTCCCACCAGGCAGGGTTTGGTGCTTTGTCAGCTGCGTGAATCGCGTCAAGAACGGTAACCATCGCTACTTACCCTTGCACGGTTAGGCCGGTGTGCTGAGCGAAGAAGGCGAGCGTGTCGGCAGACTCGGCAACGGCTCGGTCGATGGAGCGCGCGCCGTGGCCAACTTCGGATTCGCAGCGCAGCAGGATGGGTGCCTGGCCCGCATGCGCATACTGCAGCGCGGCCACCATCTTGCGGCCATGCATCGGGTCGGTGCGGGTGTCATTGGCGAACACCACCACCATCGTGGCCGGATAGGTCGTTCCCTCAACGACGCGGTGGTACGGGGAGTAGGCATGCAGCCAGGCGAACTCCTCGGGCACTTCCGGGTCGCCGTACTCCACCGTCCAGGTGAGCCCGAGTTCGGAAGTGGTGTACCGAATCATGTCGAGCAGCGGAGCCACGCAGACGACTGATCCGTACAGATCCGGCCGTTGAGTCATGGCCGCCCCGACCAGTAGGCCGCCATTAGAACCACCGTTGATGCCAAGTTGCGCGGTGGTCGTCCATCCGTTGTCGATGAGGTATTCCGCGGCGGCGTGGAAGTCGTCAAAGACATTCTGCTTCTTGCCCAACATGCCATCGCGATGCCACTGCTCGCCCTCCTCACCACCACCGCGCAGATTCGCAATCGCCCAGACGCCGCCGGACTGCACCCAGGACAAGATGGCCGCGGAGTAGCCGGGGGTGAGTGGAATGCCGAAGCCGCCGTAGCCGTACAGGATGGTCGGCCGCGGTCGGTCGGGTTGTTCGGGCGCCCCAGGGTTGGCTGGGGCGACGATGAACATGCCGACGCTGGTGCCATCTGCTGAGGTGTAGCGCAGGTGCAGGGAGCGCACCGGCGGCACGTCGACGCTGCCCGGTGGTCGGGCGAACACCTCAACCCCGCGGGTTCGTCCGTCGAATGAGTAGACCGTGGGCACGGTTGTGTGATCGGTGTAGACAAACCACGCCACCGGCCCACCGCTGATTCGCTCCACGGGGCCCGCAATGGTGCCGACACCGGGTAGGGCGATCTGTTCGATGAGTCGACCGTCGCTGGCGGCATGCAGGCTCATCTGCGAAACCCCGGAGTGGCTGCGGACGACGAGCAGCAGTTCCTCGGCGAGCTCCGGTCCGTCAAGGATTGCGACACCTTCGAGTACGGCGTCTGGATCCTCTGCGATCAGGTCGACCCAGCTGTCCGGCGTGAAGTCCGGACCGCGGGCAATCGCCAATCGGCCGCGTGGTGCATCGAGGTCGGTGGAGACGTACACCCGACCGTCACGACCGAACGTCAGTGAGGTCTGTGCGTCGAGGTCACCTGCCACCAGCCGCAGAGCCGGATGACCGGCATCCTGATCGGTGAGGTCGGCGACCCACAGGTCATTTCGTGGTTCGGTGCCTTGACTCGCCGCAATCTGCAGCCATCGTCCGTCCACGCTGACTTCGACGCCGTAATAATTTGTCTTCTCCATGCCAGCACCGAAGACCAGCACGTCTTCGGTCGTAGGAGCGCCGAGGTGATGCAGGTAGACCCGTCGGTGAAACTGCACCTCATTTGCCGGCAGTAGTGCCGGGTCGAGACGACGTACGTAGTAGAAGGCCTCCCCGCCGGGCAGCCAGGCCACCGGCGAGTAGCGACAGCGGTCGATGGGCCCGTCGATGATGCGCCCGTCGGAAACCGTCATCACGTACAGCTGCGATTCCTCGTCCCCACCCTCGGAGAGTTGGTAGGCAAGCAGGTCGCCCTCTTTGGAGGGCTGCCAGGAATCCAACGTGGTGGTGCCGCTGGGGTCTAGCGCAATGGGGTCAATGAGCACCCGCTCGGTGCCGTCTGATTCACGTATATATAGGACAGCGAACTGCTGCCCGGGTTCCCGTCGCGTGAAGAAAGTCCGCTCGCCTCGGTAATAGGGCGGGGAGATGGTGCCTGCGCCCAGCAGTGCGGTGATCTGGTCGGCAAAGTGCTCCCGAGTTGTCCACTGGGCGCGCTCGGCCGCCATCAGGGCGTCCTGCTCCTGCAGCCAGGTGGCGGTGCGTGGGTCCGCGGCGTCCTCTAGCCAGCGATAGGGGTCGGGCACCGCGGTGCCGTGGAAGTCGTCCACCACATCTACACGTGGTGCCTGTGGTCGTGCGGTGTCCGGTGAGCTTGCCACGGGCGGGGTCGTCATGGTCATCACCCTAAGGTGATGGCGTGGCTGAGCTCCATGACCTGACTGCGCTCGAGCAGGCCGAGGCCATTTCGCACGGTGAGTTCACCAGCGTCGAACTCACCGACCACTATCTGCGCCGCAGCGAGGCACTGAATGATCAGGTCGGCGCTTATGTCTGCCTAGTGCCCGAGCGTGCGCTCGAACAGGCCGCGCGGGCCGATGCGGCTGCCGAAGCACGCAGCGTGTTGCATGGTGTTGGCATACCAATCAAGGACCTGCATCAGGTGGCCGGAGTGCAAACGCGATTCGGTTCGGCCGCGCTGACCATGGAGCCGGGAGCAGATGACGACGCTGTCGCACATCTGCGCCAGGCCGGCACGATCATGCTCGGCAAAACCAACACGCCGGAGTTCGGTCTGTGCTGTTACACGGAGAGCGCCATAGCGGCGTCGGCGCGTACGCCCTGGGATACCCGCCTGGGTGCCGGTGGTTCCAGCGGAGGGGCGGCAGCGGCGGTGGCGCTGGGTTTGGCGTCGGCAGCGCACGGTTCAGATGGTGGCGGTTCCATTCGTATCCCAGCCAGTTGCTGCGGATTAGTGGGCATCAAACCCAGCCGAGGCCTGGTTTCTAATGGGCCGTGGCCGGATGGGGTTGCCGAATTGGGTGTCCAGGGCCCCATTGCGCGCACCGTGCGCGACGCCGCCGCGCTGTTGGATGCGATGGTGGGAGCCGGGACGAATACCTTCTTGCAGGCAGCGCAGCAGCCCCCGCGCAGGCTTCGCATCGGGCGAAGTGCCGTGCCGGTGATCGCCGACACCACCGTGCATGCCGATTGCCTGGCCGCCTACGAGCAAACCAGTGCGCTGTTGGCAGATCTTGGCCACGACATCATCGATCTGCCGGTTTTGGCGCCACGTGAGGTGGTGCCGGCCTTCGAGTTGGTCTGGTCCATCGGCGCAGCGCTCATTCCTGTTGTGGCGGAACGTGAGTCAGCGCTCTTGCCATTGACGCGCTGGCTGCGCGAGCGCGGCAGGGGAGTTGACGGCCTGGCCTTGGGCCGTGCGGTGGCAACGCTACGCACGGCAACGCGCACGGTGCTGCAGACTTGGACTGAGATCGATGTCGTACTGACGCCGACGCTTGCTAGTCCGCCGGTAGCGGTCGGTGCTCTGCGCGATGACGTCGACCCTGAGGCTGGCTTCGAGCGACAAAAGCACTTCACGCCGTTCACAGCCGTGGTGAATATGACCGGGCAACCAGCCATCACGGTGCCCTTGTACTGGAATGCCGAGGGCCTGCCGATCGGGGTGCAATTCATCGGAGCAGTCAACGGCGAATCGACGCTGCTGTCGTTGGCTGCGCAGCTCGAGCAGGCTCAGCCGTGGGTGCATCGCCGACCCGTGGGTTGGTGAGCGTGTCCGACAGTCACAACGGTGCCGCGGTGACGGGTGAGCTGAATCCTGAGCTGCGCGCCTTGGCCGACGCTTACGGGGTTGCTACGGCGTTCATCGACCAGGCTGGTGTCTGGGTCGATGTGCCGGTAGCCACTGTCATCGCGGTGCTTCGCGCGTTGGATGTCGACGCCAGCACGCCGGATGGCATTGCGCGGGGTCTGCACGATGCAGCACTGGTCGACTGGCGACGCATGATCCCGCCGGTGTTCGTCACGATCGTGGGTCAGGAACGGCGATTGTGGGTGCACCTTCCGCACGGACAATCAGTGAGTGCCTGGTTGACGCTGGAGGACGGCTCGCATCGCAGCCTGAAACAGATGGACCACTGGGTCGACCCGGTCGAGGTTGACGGGGTACTGACCGGGGAAGCCAGTTTCCTGGTTCCGTCCGACCTACCGCTGGGTTGGCACTCGGTGACCGCGTCCACGCAGCAGCGTCAGGCCACGGCCCCACTTGTGGTCACCCCGATGCGGATTAGTACTGAGCGCAATGACACCGAGCTCATCGGTGAACGGCAGTGGGGAGTGATGGCGCAGATCTACGCCGCCCAGTCGAAAGACTCCTGGGCGCTGGGTGATCTGCATGATGCCGCTGCACTGGCCCGGTGGAGCGCCGAACTGGGGGCCGGGTTCTTGGCCATTAATCCGGTGCATGCAGCCAACTTCGGACCACCGATGACGCCGTCGCCCTACCTGCCCACCTCGCGCCGATTCACCAACCCGGTCTATTTGCGCGTGGAAGATATTCCGGAATATCGCCGCCTGAATGATCAAGAGCGTCGCACAATCGCCACGTTGCAGGCGCAGGTGATGGGCACCGAACGTATCGACGGCCTGCTCGATCGCGATCTGTCCTGGCAGGCAAAGTGTGCGGCACTCGAGCTGATCTTCACCCGTCCCCTCAGTGCTGCGCGCCAGGCCCAGTTCGACGAGTACCGGCGTGATGAAGGTGCCGGACTGCGCGACTTTGCGACCTGGTTGACGATCGCCGAGGAACATGGCGAACGTTGGCGTCAGTGGCCGATTGAACTGCAGGACCCAGGTTCTGCGACCGTCGCCGCGTACCGCAATCAACGCGACGAGCGCGTTCGGTGGTACTGCTGGCTGCAGTGGTTGATGGACGAGCAACTGTGTCGACTGCAATCAGCTGCCGCGCAGGCAGGCATGCCGATCGGGATCGTCCACGATCTCGCGGTGGGTGTGCACCCCGATGGCGCGGATTCGTGGGCACTGCAGCGTGTCCTGGCCCAAGGCGTCAGTGTCGGGGCACCACCTGACATGTACAACCAGGCCGGGCAGAACTGGTCGCAGCCACCTTGGCGCCCTGATGCCTTGGCTGACGCAGCATTCCTGCCCTACCGCGACATGCTGCGGTCGGTCATGCGCCATGCCGGTGGGCTGCGCATCGATCATGCCCTTGGGCTGTTTCGCATGTGGTGGATTCCCGACGGCGCGCCCGCCTCTGCGGGGACCTACGTGCGGTTCGATCACGATGCGTTGCTGGGTATCTGCTGCCTGGAGGCGCAGCGCGCGGGCGCAATCGTCATCGGCGAGGACCTCGGCACGCTTGAGCCATGGGTGCAACAGGCCCTGGCCGATCGTGGCCTACTCGGCACCAGCATCCTGTGGTTCGAATCGGATGGCGCCCCCGATGAACCCTGTCGACCGCGCGATCCGGCTCACTGGCGTCGCGACGTGCTGGCCAGCGTGGCCGTGCATGACCTGCCACCCACTGCCGGATATCTGCGGGATGAACACGTGCGACTGCGACATGAACTCGGGCTGCTGACGCGCCCCCTTGAAGCAGAGCTGACCGCCGCGCAGGACGAGCGGCGGGCCTGGGCTCGACTGCTCGTTGAGCGCGGCTGGCTGTCGTCTGCGGCCGAGGCATTGGTCGATGACGCGCAGCTCGCTGCCATGGTCATCGCCCTGCACCGCGCTTTGGTGGCAAGTCCGGCGCGCCTGATCGGCATCGGATTACCGGATCTGGTTGGGGATCGCTGGGCGCAGAACCAGCCGGGTACTGATCAGGAGTATCCCAACTGGCGGGTGCCCCTGCGGGATGCCACGGGGCGGATCCTGCTCGTGGACGACCTGGTGACCGGCCAGGTTGGCGAACCACTGCAATCGTTGCTTGCTGTTCTGGCTGATGGGTTCGCCCGACCCGTCCACTAGGGTGACCGTCGTGAGCGCAGGTCAAGCATTGCTGATTTTCGGCGGTATTCCCATCGGTCTTGCGGTGATTATCAGCCTGGCCGTATGGGTCGGTACCTGGTCAGGTCGAAGCACAGATCCCGGTGATCTGGTCGGCGAACTCCCCGCGGACGATGTGTTGTTTGTCGTCAGTGCGACAAGTGCACCCGACCCAGGTCATCTGCCGGTGGAGCCGGGCCTGGAGATGCTGGCCGCACAGTCGATCGTTGGAGGTGGCGCACGTGGGCGCTGGTGACTTCACGGCCGGGCAGCGCCGGCAGATGCAGGAAGCGGTGAATCTTGCCCGCCAGATCTGCGGCATCGCCTTTGGCATCCGTATCGGCGCTTTGCCCAATGGTCGGGCCTCGGCATTAGCCGCACACGCCTCGATGCGCGCTGCCAGCCGCAGTGTGCTTGTCGCGGTCGATCAGGATGCTCACTGCGTCGAGATCGTGACCGGTTCCGAGGCCGCCGTCCACCTCGATGACTCCGCCTGCGAACTTGCTGTCCTGTCGATGATCACCGCGTTCGAGGCGGGCGATTTGGTCGGAGGCTTGCGTTCAGGTTTGACCCTGATGGCCGAGCATGCTCGCGCACCCAAGGTGCTGTTCTTGGACGAGCCCGCCTAGGTTCGGTCAAGCGCCCTTGATGTTAACCCTGGGCATCGCGAGCCATGGCTCGCATTGCACGCAGCACGCCATCGCGACCCTCATTCACCAGCCGATGCATCGACGGTGAGCCCTCAGTCGCCAGGAAGGCATCAGCGGCATCGACAGTGGCCTGCTCGACGAGGAACACCGGGAACATTCCGACGGTGATGTCACTGGCGATCTCGTGGGTGCGATCCGCCCACACGGACGGCAGTGCTGCGAAATAGCGATCGCGGAAGCCCCCCAGGAGCTCCCGCTGATCGGATTGCATGAATCCGGCGATGTTCGCCTCAACCATCGCATTGGGAATGTCCGTCGGAGCTTCGACAACATCGCGCCAAACTCGCTCCTTGGCGTCTGCCGTTGGTCGACCAGCCAGCGCCATGGCCGCCTGACGGCGACCGGCAGCGGTGTCGTCGCGGGCGAGTTCGGCCTCGATCTGCTCGGCATGGAACCGGCCGGTGGCTGCAAGGCGTTGCACCATCTGCCAGCGCAGGTCGGTGTCAACGGCTAGTCCGGGCCAGGTGCGTGAGCCATCAAGCAGGGCGGCGACGGTATCGAGGTGTTCAGCACTCGTTGCCGCAGCGATGAACGCGCGCGTGAATGCCAGTTGCAGGTCGCTAGCCGGTTCGGCTGCAGTGGCGCGTGTCAACGAGAGGTTGGCGAGCCGGTGCTGGTACCCCGCGCGATTGGCATCGGCTGAGAACAGCGCGATGGCCGAGGCTAGTTGCCGCAGGATCACCTGCACGGCTGCCACGTCACGTTCCTGCTCGATCGCCTGCTCGACTAGGGCCAGGTAGTCACCGGTCGAGGTCTCCGCGTCGCGTGTCATGTCCCAGGCCGCACCCCAGATCAGCGCTCGGGCCAGTGAGTCCTCCAAGGTGCCCAGATATTGCAGGGCTGTGCGCCAGGAGCGCACATCCAGGCGCACCTTCGCGTAGGTGAAGTCCCCGTCATTGAGCAGCAGCAGGTCGGGCATGCGCTGACCAACCAGGGCCGGCAGGTCTGTGCGGGCTCCGATGACGTCAGTTTCCAGACGCTCGCGCCGTACCAGCCGCCCGTCGCGAAGGTCGTACAAGCCGATGCCGATGCGGTGGGAACGCAGTACCGGCTCCAGACCGGGTGGCGTCGACGGCGGCTCCTGCAGGATCGCTGCCTCCGTGATGGTGCCGGCACCGTTGACGTCGTCAATGCTGATCTGCGGGCGAAGCAGGTTCACTCCGCTGGTCTGCAGCCACTGCTGCGTCCAGTCGGATAGATCCCGACCCGAGGTGGCACTGAGTTCAGTGAGCAGATCGTCTAACTGGGTGTTGCCCCAGGCATGCTTGCGGAAGTAGTTACGCACGCCCGCCATGAATGGCTCTTCACCAACCCAGGCGACGAGTTGACGTAGCGCTGAGGCGCCTTTGGCGTAGGTAATGCCATCGAAGTTCACCTGCACTGAGTCCAGATCGACCATGTCGGCGGCGATGGGGTGCGTGGAGGGGAGCTGATCCTGGCGGTAAGCCCAGGCCTTGCGAAGGTTGGAGAAGGTGGTCCAGGCGTCCTTGTAGCGCGTGGCCTGCGCGTTGGCATGGTGCGAGGCCCACTCGGCGAACGACTCGTTGAGCCACAGGTCGTCCCACCAGGTCATCGTCACCAGATCGCCAAACCACATATGCGCCATCTCGTGCAGGATCGTGTTGGCGCGCTGCTCGTAGGCGGCATCGGTGACTCTGGAGCGGAAGACGTAGTCCTCGCGGAAGGTGATGCAGCCGGCGTTTTCCATGGCGCCGGCGTTGAACTCCGGAACGAAGATCTGGTCGTACTTGTCGAATGGGTAGTGCAGGTCGAACGCGTCCTCGAAGAAGGCGAACCCCTCTTTGGTGATGAGCAGGATGTCGTCGGCATCGAGGTACTCGGCCATCGACTTGCGGCAGTAGACACCGAGCGGGTAGGTGCCGAAGCGACCAGAGTAGGTGTCCTGGACACCGTGGTATGGGCCGGCAATGACGGCCGTGATGTAGGTGGATAGGCGCGGTGTGGGCGGGAAGGTCCAACGCGCGGTACCGGAGGCGCTGGTATCGGTCTGCTTGGTGCCGGCGTTGTTGCTCAGGACGACCCAGTGTTCCGGTGCCTGTACGCTCAGGGCAAAGCAGGCTTTGAGGTCAGGTTGCTCGAAGCAGGCAAAGACCCGACGGGCATCGGCTGATTCAAACTGCGTGTAGAGGTAGGTCTCGCCGTCCACGGGGTCAATGAAGCGGTGCATGCCCTCGCCGGTATTCATATATATAGCGTCGGCAACCACGCGAACCACGTTTTCGGCCTGCAGGTTGGGTAGGGCGATTCGGCTGCCCTGTACGACCGCGGACGGGTCAAGGCGCTGGCCGTTGAGCTCTACCTCATGCACCCGCTCGGCGATGCAGTCGATCCAGGTACTGGCCCCGGGGGTGCGACAGGCGAATTCCGCAGTCGTCGTGCTGCGAAAGGTCGGGCCAGATCCGGTCAGGTCAAGGTCCACCTGGTAGGCGTGGGTGCGCAGGATCTCGGCGCGCTGCTTGGCCTCGTCCCGGGTGATGTTCTCTGAGCCGGTCATGGCCGCATCTTTGCACCCGGCCCCCTGCCACCGTTCACTGGACGCAACTGGCTACGGTGGCCGAATGACGACCGCTGATTTCTGGTTCGACCCCATGTGTCCCTGGGCCTGGATGACCTCACGCTGGATGATGGAGGTCACCAGGGTGCGTGATGTGCAGGTGCGCTGGCACGTGATGTCGCTGGCGATCCTGAACGAGGGTAGGGAAGTGCCGGCGGAGTATGCCGAGGCCATGGCCCAGGCGTGGAAGCCGGTCCGCGTCATCGTGGCCGCGCAACAGCAGAACGGTGAGGACGTCGTCGGTGCGCTGTACACGGCGATGGGTGAGCGGTTCCATCCGCAAGGTCGAATGGACGTGGACCAGATCATCCTGGAGTCGCTCGCGCAGGTGGGCCTGTCGGCCGACCTGGCAGCCATGGGTACCTCCACGGACGTTGATGTGCCCCTGCGAGCCGGGCACGATGAGGCGATTGCCATGGTCGGCACGGATGTCGGCACGCCGGTGATCGCGGTGCCGGGCGTGGACGGTGTTCGCGTGGCCTTCTTCGGGCCGGTGGTGACCCCAGCGCCCAAGGGTGAAGCCGCCGGTCGCCTCTGGGATGGCACGCTCCTGGTGGCTGCGACTCCTGGCTTCTACGAAATCAAGCGCACGCGCAGCGTTGGACCGCAGTTCGACTAGCACCCCTGTCGAACCAGAGCTTCACCAAGCAGGGCCTCACCAATGCCTGAGGGCAATGTCATTCATCATCAGGCGCGACGGCTGACCCGCGCCTTCGGCCAGCAGGTCGTCGAGGTCGATAGCCCGCAGGGGCGCTTTGCGACCGGTGCCAGCGTGGTCAATGGGCAACGCTTCGTGGATGCGCAGGCGTTCGGTAAGCATTTGTTCATCGCCTTCGCTGGCCCCGCTGTTGCCGAACAGCACGCCGCGAAACGGCGCAGTGGGGATGCCGATAACTGGGTGCACGTTCACCTAGGCCTATTCGGTAAGTGGCGCATTGGCAAAGGCCTACCGCCAGCAGAGCGTGGCCTGATTCGCATGCGGGTCATCGGGGAAACGCACTATGCGGAACTTCGCGGTCCCACCGCATGTGAGGTCATCAACTTCGCCGAGCGTGATGCGCTGTTGGCCCGAATCGGGCCCGACCCAATTCGTCGAGACGCCGACCCGCAGCGAGCTTGGCAGCGGGTGCAAAGAAGCAAAGCCCCCATCGCAAGTCTCTTGATGGATCAGCGCGTATTTGCAGGGGTTGGCAACATCTACCGCGCGGAGGTCCTGTTCCGGCACAACATCTCGCCGTTTCGCCCTGGCTGCGAACTCACCTGGGCTGACTTTGCGGCCATCTGGGCAGATCTGGTTGATCTCATGCGTCAAGGAACCAAGCGTGGGCGCATCGATACGGTGCGTACCGAGCATCGTCCCGAAGCGATGGGGCGCGACCCGCGCCAGGACCGCCATGGCGGGGAGGTCTACGTCTATCGCCGTGCACAACGGGAATGCTTCCTCTGCGGCGAAGAGATCCAGTTGATGGACCTGCAGGGCAGAAAGCTTTACTGGTGTCCGGGCTGTCAGGTTGCCTGAGGGATCTGCGGATGACGTATGCCGGGGTGATCGGCTGGCAGTGATCGCTTGATCACGATCCAGGAGAGCAAGATCGTGCCGATCACCAGCAGATAGAACACCGGACGTATCGCAGCGAGTGCCCAGAGCGCATCGCCCTGGATCAGTGGAATCTGTACGGCTGCACGGATCACGTTGAGTCCAACCCACAGCCAACTGGCGCGTGAGTATGCGCGGAGTAACTCCGGATCCTGCCGCCACCGCATCTTGGTTCCAACGATTGGTCCGACGATGACGCCAAGCAGTGGCCAGCGCACCATGATCGATAGTGCGAAGGCCAGAGCCGAGGCGACATTGGCGAGTACGAGCGGCCAGAAGTAGGCCACGGCATTGCCGCTGTAGTAGGCGAAGAGGGCACCGATGACCACGACCAGCAGTGCGCCGATCACTCGCGTCGGCCGTTCCTTGCGCCAGATGCGCAGACCCGCCAGAACCAACCCGATCGCCAGGGCCGCGCCGATCGCCCAGTTCAGCGAGTTGCCGGATACCGCGTAGGCCACGACGAAGACGATCGGCGGAAGCATGCCTTCAATGGCGCCTCGCGGCCCACCGATCAGGGCTTGGAGTGGATGACGGCCGGGCACGTCCTCGCTCACGGTAGCCACCGTAGCCTCCCCCCTATGTCAGGTTCGTCAGGCAACTCGAACAGCCTCCAGGTGGCGGCGCAGCAGTGGCAGGCCGACCTGGCCACCTGGGCAATTCCGGAGGACATTCTGCGGCAGGCACCGCAGTCGCCTTGGATCCATCCCGTCGCCATGTTCACGGTCACCGAAGAGGTGCCCGATTCGCCCTCCCACGCGCGAGCGCGCGAGACCCTGGCTGGTGGCAGCCTGCTGGATGTTGGCTGCGGAGGTGGTCGCGCGACCATGGCAGTGGCCGATGCTGCGGGGTTAGCTATTGGTGTCGACAGCAGCGCGCAGATGTTGCAGGAGTATGCGAAAGCGGCGCGGGACCGTGGCCTGCCGTGTTCAACGATTGAGGGCGAATGGCCGCAGGTCGCTGGGCAGACTCCCGAGTCGGACGTCGTGGTCTGCCACCACGTGGTCTACAACGTTGCCCAGATCGTGCCGTTCCTGCGGGCACTCAACGACCATTCGCGCCGACGCGTGGTGTTGGAGCTACCCGCGCTTCACCCGCTCTCATCAATGAATCCGCTCTGGGAACGGTTCTGGGGTTTGCAACGCCCCACCAGGCCCACCGCCCAGGACCTTGTTGGCATCGCCGACGCCCTCGGATTTGCACCGAAGGTTCAGATCTGGCAGGACCAACAGTGGGGTGCCCGGGTCGCCCTGCCAGTCCAGGAGCGGGTGCGCTATGCGCGCATCCGGCTGTGCTTGACCGAGGACCGTGATGCCGAGGTCGCGGCAGCGCTCATGCAGCAGATGGATGCCCAGCCGCGCGAGGTGGCCACGGTGTGGTGGGATCGAGTATGACCTACGACGTCGATCGGCTTCGCGCCCGAGTGCCCGCCCTCAACGATGGCACCGCCTACTTCGATGGGCCGGGAGGCACGCAGACCCCAGACCTCGTCGCCCAAGCCATTGCCAGCGCCATGGCCGCGCCGCTGTCCAACCGCGGGCGGTTGAACCTCGCTGAACGGCGCGCCGATGACTTCACCATGGGCGCACGTTTGGCCGGTGCCGATCTGCTCAACGCTGATCCTCGTGGCGTCGTCTTCGGCCGCTCGATGACTGAGCTCTGCTTCATGTTGGCGCGCACGTTGGCACATGAGTGGGAGCCCGGTGACGAGGTCGTTGTCACTCGGTTGGACCACGATGCCAATGTTCGCCCATGGGTGCGCGCGGCCCAGGCCGCCGGCGCCACCGTGCGTTGGGTGCCCTTCGACCCGAAGACCGGCACGCTCACTGCCGAGGACGTTGCTGGGGTGTTGAGTGAAAGAACCAAGGTCGTCGCCATAACCGGTGCGTCAAATCTGTTGGGTACGCGACCTGACCTGCGCGCTATTGGTGAACTCGTGCACGGCACCGGAGCCGTGTTCGTTGTCGATGGTGTCCACCTGACTGCGCATGCCGGCATCGATATGCAGGCAATCGGTGCGGACGTCTACCTGTGCTCGCCCTATAAATTCCTGGGTCCACATCTGGGCATGCTTGCGGCTTCACCTGCGTTCCTCGAGACGTTGCATCCGGATAAGCTGCGGCCAGCAACAGAGCAGGTGCCGGAACGCTTTGAACTCGGCACGCTGCCCTATGAACTTCTCGCCGGTGTGACGATGGCGATCGACATGCTGGCCGACCTTGTTCCCGGTGATGAGGATCGGTTACCCCGTCGCGAAAGACTCGTGCGATCGATGCGTGCCCTCGAGGAATACGAGGACGGCCTGCATCTGCGGCTGCGTCAGGGCTTGGAAAGCCTGCCTGGAATCCAGTTGTACTGCCACGCCCCGCACCGCACGCCGACCGAGTTGTTCGCACTCGCCAACCTGCCGTCCGAGCAGGTTTCCGTGCGACTGGCCGAGTCGGGTATCAACGCACCGGCCGGCTCCTTCTACGCGATCGAAGCGGCAGACTGGATCGGCTTGGGGGCGCCCGGTGCCGTGCGTGTTGGTTTGGCGCCGTATACGAACGCGAACGACGTCGATCGGTTGATCGAAGCACTGCACTCCATGGCCGCCTGACGACCCAATGACGCTCACCACGCAAGGAGCCCCGGGCGCACAAGCGGTGCAGGTGTGGAGCCTGCACATGCTCAGCCCACACTGGCTGCGCCCAGCGGCAACGCGATCATCCGACTGGCAGTTGCAGGTTGTCACCGATGACGTGGCAACGGTGAGTGCCCAGATGTACCGCGAGGTTGGTGAGCCGTGGTCCTGGGTGGACCGAGCGCACTGGCGGGTGACTCAGTGGCGGGCCTGGGTGGAAAGACCCGGACACCTCTTGACACTGGCGATGGTCGGTAACGAGTGTGCTGGCTACGTCGAATTAGATTGCCAAGGGCCAGCCATCGAGATCGCCTACTTCGGTCTGCTCGCCCCGTGGATTGGCCGGGGCATCGGTGGCTGGCTGCTCACACAGGCGTTGCGCACCGCCTGGCAATTCAGTGGTGTTCAGATCGTCTGGGTGCATACCTGCAGCCTTGATGGGCCAGGTGCCCTGCAGAACTACCAAGCACGTGGCATGCGCATCTTCCGCACGGACGTGGAGTGGCGGCTGGCCTGACGGCCGCAAGGGGCCATGCAGGCCATGGGATGATGGCGACATGACGACCTCGCGCGACACCGTCTGGACCATGTTGATCGGCGGGATCATCGCCCTGTTCGCGGCCTTCCAACTCACCGTCGAGAAAATCGCCCTACTCTCCGACCCCAACTACCAGCTCGCCTGCGATATCAACCCAGTTGTCTCCTGCGGTTCGGTGATCGTGACCGAGCAGGCATCGGTGTTCGGCTTTCCTAATCCGATCCTTGGGCTGTGCGGCTTCTCAGTGGTGATCACTCTCGCCGTGCTGCTGCTTGCGAAGGTGGAGTTGCCACGGTGGGTTTGGCTGGGACTAAATGTGGGAGCGCTTGCCGGCGTGGTGTTCGTGGCCTGGCTGGTCTCGCAGAGCCTGTACTCCATCGGCGCGCTTTGCCCCTGGTGCATGGTGGTGTGGTCCTGCACGATCCCAATCTTTTGGATGGTCACCGCCGAGAACGCCCGACGTGGGCGACTGAGTCGCTCCGGGGAACCGGGCGTAATCGCGGGCACGGTGGTGTCGCTGCGCTGGCTGCTCGTGGTGGCCACCTACTTGGTGATCGCCGGCCTGATCTTTGTTCGTTGGATGGACTTCTGGCTGGGTGGCTGAGTCATCCCGTGGGGGACTTCCGAGGGTGCCAAGCCGGTCAGTAACCTTCGTCCATGACGACCGCCCCAGCAGTCGCAGAGGTCACACCCGAACCGGAGCCAACGCCCGGTTCGACACCGGTCAATGCTCCAGTACGCACTTCGCTGCCGGTTCGTGCCGGTCAGTACGGGCGGGTGCAGGCCGAGCGCCTGGTCAAGCGATTGGTGTGGAGCCGGCGGCTGCGGATGATGGTCGATTCACTGCCGGCCGGCCTGGAGGACGCGGGGGCCTGGGTCGTCGACCCTGAGCCGACCGCCGCTGAGCGCGAGCTGGCCGCACGGATTGAGGGCCGCCGAGCCCAAATCGCCGAGGCTACCGGCACGATCAGCAGCTACCACTCGCCGATGCCCGGCACATTCCAACGCGCCGCCGACGGCCATGCACTGCCCGGTCCGCTACTGCCGCATCGGGCCGGTGCCCACGCTAAGACCGGCTCCAAACCAGCTAAGGGCATCCTGCTGAATCGCATCGCCGCGGGCATCGGTGCGCGCCGCATTTTGGAATTGGGTGCCAACACGGGTTTGAGCGGTAGCTACCTCGCCGCCAGCGCGAGCTGTGAGCGGTTGGTCACCATTGAGGGCTCGCCAGAACTCGCCGCGGTGGCCAGGCAAACGCTCGCCCAGTTCACCCAGGGGGCGGATGTGCGGGCGGCGTTGTTCGACGATGCCCTGGACGACCTTGCGGGCGAGCCGGCCTTTGATCTGGCCTTCATTGATGGTCAGCATGAGGGGGCGGCAACGGAGTATTACTGCCAGCGCGTGCTCCCGCTGATGAACCAGCAGGGTGGCGTGGTGATCTTCGACGACATCACCTGGTCGCAGGACATGCGCCAGGCTTGGCTGAACATCGTGGACTGCGGTGCCTTCGCCCTCACGGTCGATTTCGGTCGGATCGGTCTTGGTTTGCTTGGCCCGGAGCGACCAGGTGGCCATGTGGACTTCCCGAAGTACCTAGGCCGCGGTCACGTCCCACAACGCATCGGGGACAACTGACCTTTTACTTCGACAGTGTGCTGACGAAGGGTCGAGCCACACGCTGGTGACGCGATCGAAGATTTCTCGCATCCAGTTGCCCCCACCTGGGTTCTGCACATCAGGCCGCCCAGAATCGCGGGAACCAGGGGACCTTGGTCACCGTCGTACTGCCAACACCGATAGGAGGAGGGTCCTATGGGACGGTGGAAGGCAACGTCGTGGGCGGCTTCGAGTGCCGCCGGCTTGGCCATGTTGGCCGGACTAGGTACGGCAGCGGTGGCTGGGGCCAACCCAGCTCAGGCAGCACGAATTCCGGCGGCCACGGCACAGGTCAAGGTGACCGCCAAAGTGCCGGGGCAGGTTCTGTCGGTGAAGAAGACCCGTCGAGACGGGTTCACGTCGTGGGCGGTCACGGTGCAGCGCCGTGATGGCTCAATCGTGGTCGGGTACGTCGACCAGGGCAGCGGGATCGTTTTCGATTGGACGGTGCAGCGTGGCCCAGGCGGCCCGGTCGTCGATCTGGATGGCCCCGACGGTGCCCTGGCGCCAGCGAAGCCTCCCGTTACCGGTCCAGCGACCGGTAACGGTGCGACTGGCCAGGTCAGCGCACCCGACGACGACGTTAAGACTGATACGCCATCGGGTGAGGACTCCGGCGGCGCTGGACAGGTGCCGAGCGCGCCTAGTGGTGGCAATCCCTCCAGTGCCTACGACGGCCAGTACATCAATTGGGACAACTCGGTTTGGGACGAGTACAGCTGGAACTCGTTCTGGAATTCGATCTGGTCCTCCTGGTACACCGAAATCACCTGGAGTTCCAGCGGCACGACCGTTCAGACATTTTGGTGGGATAACGACTCAGGCAGTTGGGTGCCTGACGAACCCCATTGGAGCGACGGATCTGACGATGGTGCCGATTGGGGCGGCGATTACGACGGGGGCACCGTGTGGGTCGGCGATTCCGACGAGGGACCTGGTTCAGATGGCGGACCCGATGATGCGGGAGCTTCGGACCCCAGCAGTGATGCACCGTCTGACTCCAGCAGTGATGCACCGTCTGACTCCAGCAGCGATGCTCCGTCTGCCCCAAGTGCCGATGCGCCGTCTGGCCCAAGTGCGGATGCGCCCGCTAGCGGCGATGGCGACTAGCAGCCACCCGCTGTCATGGGAAGGCGGGCTGACGTCCGGTGAAACTCAGGTAGCGTTCACGGCACTAGGAGGCGAATTCCATGTACGTCAACAGTGATTCACTCAAGCGCGGCGCCATCAGTGTCGGTACGGCGCTGGCGTTGTGCGTTGCCGCGCTGACCGCCGTACCGGCGAACGCCGCAGTGATTGCCGATGCTGCCGAGACGAAGGTCGTCAAGAAAGTCCCTGGCGAAGTGCTTTCGGTGAAGAAGGTTCGGCGAGATGGCTTCACCTCGTGGGCGGTCACCGTGCAACGCCGGGATGGGTCGGTTGTGGTGGGTTATGTGGACGTCGCCAGCGGCATTATCTTCGACTGGACGGTGCAGCGAGCTGCAGGTGGACCGATCATTGACCTCGACGGCGCCGACGGCGAACTTGCTCCCGCTAAGCCACCGACCACCGCGACAACCGTTGAGGCCCCCAGCACTTCGGGCAGCAGTGGGTCGACGTCCGGAGGCAGTGGTTCAACGAGCGGTGATTCCTCAGGGGGATCGGGCTCAACGCCGGTGACACCGCCTTCGACTCCGGCACCGACTCCACCGATAGCGCCGCCAACAGATGGTGGCGCAACACCACCGGAGTCTGGTGACGACGACGGCAGTGACGACGGCAGTGACAGTGGCGGTGAGACTGGCGGTGACCACGAAGATCATGGTGACCATGGCAATCACGGTGACCACGAAGATCATGGTGACCATGGCAATCACGGTGACCACGGCGGCGGCCATGACGATCACGGCGGTGGCGGTGGCGGTGGCGGTGGCGGTGGCGGTGGCGGTGGCGGTGGCGGTGGCGGCGGTCACGGCGGCGGGCGTCGCTAGCGATCTGATTGTTCAGCCCGGTCAGCCAGCCCGGCCGATCATCCGACATGCGTTGACAGTCCTGAGGTAGGTCATGGTGAAGGCGCGGGTTATGCCAAGGCAGGTGCAGCAGTTCCTGTTCTTCGCTGGAGTACTTACGTTCGGTGCTGCAGTCTGGATGCCTACCTCAAGTGCCTGGGCTGCTCCGGCGGCAACGGTGCAGGGTTCTGCCCGTGCGCTGTTGAACGCGATTCCGGTGCTGCCCAAGATGGAGCAGGGTTTTCGCACCGATGCCTTCGGTGATGTTGGTGCGGCCAAGGACGCTCGTGGGTGTTCGCCTCGTCAGCAAGCAGTGATCGCATTGGCCGTGCAGGCGCCGCGCGTTGTTGGACCAGCGTGCGCGATCAGTGGTGGGCGCTGGTTGGCGAACTTCGGCACGGCGGAGGTGGCTAACGCGGGTCAACTCACGTTGGTCCCCGTGATGAGCCTGCCCGCGGTCTGGGCGTCTGGCGGGTACGGCTGGAATGCATCGGAGCGCAGCAGGTATCTGCAGGATTTCGGCGCGGATCTTTCTGTGGCCACCGTGGCAGACGTTCCATCCGCCGATGGCCCGCAGAGCGCGGACCCCTCTGCTGCAACGTTCGAAGCCGTGTCGTGGGCGGCGAACTACGCGCTGCTCACCGAGGTTCCTGCGGTGCGTGTAGCCAAGGCCTGTCGCACCTCAGCGGACTCCAGCTGCATGTTGCAGGCGCTACCTGAGGCACTGAAGCCGCGAGCTGCGGCGGCGATCGTGCTGAGCTCGATTCGAAACCGGCTTGCCATGACGCGCACCGAGAAGGTTGCCGTCGAGCGATGGATTGATCATTTCGTCGCCCTGCGCCCCGATGCGATCTTTACTGTGCAGACCACGGACGTTCCGGCACTCCCCACGACCGATGGCTCCGATGCCACCGGTCGAGTGGTGGGAGCCAATCTTTTCGGTCTGCTGGCGCCGCCAGCGTGGAACAGCACGCCGAACGTGCCATACGCGACCCTGCGACTGTGGGATTCAGGAGTGCTATGGAAGGACATCCAACCAAGTCGCGACAAGTTCAACTGGAGTCCGCTCGATCAGGCGGTGCGCACGGCGGAATCGCAGGGCAAGAAAGTGCTCCTGGTCCTCGGCCCGGTTCCTGCCTGGGCTTCAGCTAATCCATCAGCTCCAGATGAAAGTTGGGGCAAAGGTGCTGCCGGTCCATTCGTCGCGGATGGCTTGGCGGATTTCGAGCGGTATGTCACGGCGGTGGTTAAGCGCTACGGGAATCGCATTTGGGCGTACGAGACCTGGAACGAGGCGAATCTGCAGACCTTCTGGAAAGGTACGCCGGCCGAGATGGCGGTAATGACCAAGGTTGTGTACGACGTGATCAAGGCAAACAGCGCATCGAGCCTGACATTAACGGCAAGTGCGACGACCCGTACGGAGGGTTCGATCTATCGATTCTTCCCCACATATCTGCGTGAACTCGCAAAGCGGGGATGGCCGGTTGATGGCTACGCGGTGCATGCATACCCGGATGCTGATGGAACCCCGAGCGACGTGGCGGATTTCGTGGCGCAGTACAAGGCCTACCTGGCCATTGCCGGTGCCCCGACCAAGCCGATCTACAACACAGAGTTGAACTACGGGCTTGCTGGTCCTGGTCCTAAACCGCATCAGGACATGAACGCGGATGAATCGGCAGGTTGGCTTTCGCGCACATTCATCGATGCGGTGCGCCTCGGCATCGAGGAAACGCATTGGTTTGCCTGGACCCCGCAGTACTACGGGCAGTACGGCATTCAGTTGACGCCGACCTCTACGGCCTCCGGGCAGGCCTGGCGGACCACGCACGCCTGGCTGGTTGGTGCCACCTTCAAGTCATGTCAGGAACCGGAAGGCGCGGTGATCTGTGAGTTCCAGCGAGACGGCAAGCCGTTCTGGTTGGCCTATGCAGACTCGCTGGAACTAATCGAGGCACCTGCTGCCGCCCGCCAGTACTGCACCCTCAAAGGCCAGTGCAATGCGCTGGACGGCAGCATGGTGATCGTCGACCTGCAGCCGATTCGCTTGGAGTAGGAGTGCGGATCATCCGGCACTAGCGTCCACGCTCTGCCGTGGTTGCCCCCGGCTGACCCAAAGGCTGGCCCCGATAGAGATCGCAATGATCGCGATGACAACACCCAGACTCAGGGCCGTTGGAATTTTGAAGAGCGCGTGGCTGACAATCATCTTGATGCCGACCCAGACCAGTACAAGGGATAGGCCCAGTTTTAAGTACACAAAGGGGTGAATGAGGTCAGCCAAGAGGAAATACATCGCGCGTAATCCCAGGATTGCCAGAGCGTTGCTCGCGAACACTAGGAAAGGCTCCTGCGTCACCGCGAAGATTGCCGGAATCGAATCGACCGCGAAGATGATGTCAGTCACCTCCACCAGCACGAGCACGGCAAGCAAAGGCGTGGCCATGAGTACCCCGTTGCGCCGGGTCAGGAACTTCTGACCGTCATAGTCATCCGACGTGGGTACAAATCTGCGGAAGAGCCGCAAGGTCTTAGATCGTTCGGGATTGATGTGCTCGTTGCGCTGGATGAGCATTTTGATCCCGGTGAGGATCAGGAAGGCACCGAAGACGTAGAGAATCCATGCGAAGCTGGCAATGAGAACCGAACCTGCGGCGATGAAAATCGCCCGGAAGACAAGGGCGCCAACCACGCCGTAAAAGAGCACCCGATGTTGATACTTGCGTGGGACAGCGAAGTAACTGAAGATCATGGCCCAGACAAAAACGTTGTCGATGGCCAGTGACTTCTCAATGATGTAGCCCGCGAAGTACTGCAGGCCGAATTCTGCGCCGTAGGCCCACCAGATGGCGCCACCCACGGCAACCGCCACTGCCACCCAGACCATCGACCAGATGGCTGATTCGCGGACTTTGATGACATGGGCATCGCGGTGCAGGAATAGATCGAGCGCAAGCATCGCGAGAATGCCAACCAAGAGGGCTATCCAAAGGTTGTCCCGGCCAACGCCCCGGGCCTGGCGGATTCCCTGGCGGGATTCACAGACCGTATTGACGAGGTCGTCGCATTGGAGGTACTCCCCAAGACATTTTTACGTTAGAGATGAAATGCGATGCGTGCAACTCCACCGCACTGGCGCTGGAGCGGGCGACGGGAATCGAACCCGCATGACCAGCTTGGAAGGCTGGGGCTCTACCATTGAGCTACGCCCGCGGATGGTGCCTTGCTTGAGTCTAGACGTTGACGATGTCGTTAATTCTTCGGGCTAACTGAATGTCCAGCGCCGTTATCGCTCCAACCGAATGTGTGCTCAGGCGCCAAGTGATCTTTCGGTAGCGCAGGTCGATGTCAGGGTGGTGGTCCATCGCCTCGGCCACCTGCGCTACGGCAACAATCCAGGCCACCGCAGCGGAGAACGAAGTTGCCTCGTCCACTCGAACTAGGGCTGCGCCGTCGGTCGCCCAGTCGGGCAGTTCGGCCAGCAGGCGTCCCAGCGCTGCCTGCGTCAGGGCCGGTTCGCCGGTCATGCGCTGCCCTTCTCTGGGTTTGATTGGCTTCGAATGCCAGGTTAGGCTAACCTAACTCACAGACAAGAACCGAGGTCGGGCAAAACCGATTGGAACTGAGGGACGGACATGTTTGCGAACTTCCTGATCGGCCTGCGCGAGGGGCTGGAGGCCGCCCTCGTGGTGGCCATCCTGGTTGCCTACCTGGTACGCATTGACCAGCGCCAGTTCCTGCCACGCATTTGGGCTGGTGTTGGGGCGGCTATTGGCCTGTCCGTGCTGGCTGTGGTCGCCTTGCAGGTGACGGGCCAGGCCCTCTCGGATCAGGCAGCGGAGGCATTCGCCGGTTTCATGAGCCTGGTCGCTGTTGTTCTCATCACCTGGATGATCTTGTGGATGGCCCGCCATGCCCGCACCCTCAAGGCCCACCTGCATGGTGAGGTTGACAACGCACTCGCGCGCAGCAGCTGGGCGTTGGTGCTGGTGGCCTTCTTCGCGGTGGGCAGGGAAGGCCTGGAGACGGCCCTATTCCTGTGGACCGGGATGCGTGCTACTGGCGGGGGCGTGCTGCCGTTACTAGGCGCCTTCCTGGGACTGGCCACGGCCGTCGCACTGGGTGTGCTCATTTATCGTGGCGCACTTCGACTGAATCTGTCGCGACTGTTCTTCTGGACCGGTATCGGTTTGATCGTGATCGCGGCGGGTGTGCTGCGCTACGGCGTCCACGAACTGCAGGAGGTCGGCGTGCTGCCCGGCAAGGACAATTACGTCCTCGACGTTTCCGGTGTCATCAACCCTGATGGTGTCGTTGCCAGCCTGCTTCGCACGGTCTTCAACGTCGTACCCACGATGACCGCACTGGAACTGATCGCTTGGGGCGGGTACCTAGTGGTCGTCCTGGCGATCTTCCTCGTCGTGATTCGTCGTCCCTTGCCCCCTTCCACTGCGGCGACGCCGTCGGCAAGTGGCGAGCAAGGTGCGGGCGCAGCACGAGCCGAAGTCCCGGTGTCCTAGCAGTCTCATCGCGGCAATAGACTGCTCCCGTGCGCGGGGCGTAGCGTAGTGGCTAGCGCGCCTGCTTTGGGAGCAGGAGATCGGGAGTTCGAGTCTCCCCGCCCCGACCAACACTGCCAAGACCAGGAGAGCGCAGCGTGAAGAGTACGGTCGAAAACCTGTCCCCGACGCGCGTTCGCGTTTCCGTGGAGCTGACTTTCGAGGACCTGCAACCCAGCCTGGACTCGGCATTGACACGCATTGCCAAGCAGGTCAACATTCCCGGCTTTCGCAAGGGCAAGGTGCCGGCACGAGTCATCGAGCAGCGGGTCGGCCGTGAGGCCGTCCTAGCTGAGGCCGTAAACGATGCCATCCCGTCGGCCTACCAGGACGCGCTCATCGAGCACGGCATCGTTCCAGTTGGTCGGCCGGAAGTGGACGTCACCGACATTGCCGACGGTCAGCAGGTGGCCTTCGTTGCAGAAGTGGACCGGCGCCCGGAGTTCACGCTTCCTGACCTCAGTGGGCTGCGCGTTGAGGTCGACCCTGCGGAGGCCACCGATGCCGATGTCGACGCTCAGGTCGATGCTCTGCGCAGTCGATTCGCCACCTTGAGTGAGGTGGACCGAGCAGCCGCCGATGGTGACGTACTACTCGTCAATCTTTCGGGGGCCACGGCTGACGGCGACGTTGTCGAGGACCTCGCCGGACAAGCACTCTCCTATGAGGTGGGTAGCGAGGGCCTGCTGCCCGGCACCGATGAGGCAGTACGCGGCGCGAAGGCGGGCGACGAGCGCAGTTTCACGTTCACCCCGCTTGGTGGCCAGTGGGAGGGTCAGGACCTTGTGGTTACCGTTGAGGTGAGCACGGTGCGCGAGCGAGTTCTGCCGGCCCTCGACGATGAGTTCGTCCAACTGGCATCGGAATTCGACACTTTGCCGGAGTTGCGTGCGGACCTTCGTGAGCGGCTGAGTCGCGTTCGCAAACTGGAGCAGGGCGCCCAGGCCCGGGCGAAGGTCCACCAGGCACTGCTGGACGCGGTTGACATGCCGTTGCCGGAAGGCTTCGTGTCTGAGCAAATGGAGGAGCACTTCCAGCAGGAGCATGGTGGCGATCACGCAGACACTCCGGAGCATCGCGCCGAGGTCGAAGAACAGATCCGCATGTCGTTGAAGAGTGACTTCATCTTTGACGCAATTGCGCAGGCTCAGGAAATTGCGGTGAGTGAAGAGGAGCTCAGCGCCTGGCTCATCCAGCAAGCCCCGCGCTACGGCATGACTCCGGACGCGTTTGCCAAGGCCCTGGTTGACTCCGGTCAGGTGTCCGGCGCCCTTCAAGACATTCGACGGGCCAAGGCCCTGGCCTGGGCAGCCGAGCAGGCAACCGTGACCGATACGGCTGGTGCGCAGGTGACCCTGGTGGCGCCCGAGGCAGGTACGGCCGGTTCGCGCTAGGCAACGTTCGCCGACGGCGCACGCTGGCGGAGTGATATCGGGAAGCCCCGAGGCCACTGGGCGGTTAGGGTCTTATGAGTGGTGACGGTAGGTCGGGCGTGCATGCGACCAGAGTTCACCCGCAAGGATTGAACGCGTAGGTAACGAACCCAAGAGTTGGATGCTGGAGGCATGGTGAGCCCAGACAGTGGCCGGGACGATACAGGTTGGCGTGAGGTGATCGCCCGTTCACCTGGTGGGAGCATGGCGGGCTTTGGCGACATGCTCGACGAGCGCCTGCTGAGGGAGCGGATCATCTGGCTCGAGGGCGAGGTTCGCGATGAGAACTCCAATCGCATCGCCAAGCAGCTGCAGGTTCTGGCCGCCGAGGATCCCACCCGCGACATCACCCTGTACATCAATTCGCCTGGCGGGTCCATCACGGCTGGCATGGTCATCTACGACACGATGCAGTTGATTCCGAACGATGTGACCACCATCGCCATGGGTCTGGCCGCTTCGATGGGGCAATTCCTGCTGTGCGCTGGGGCGGCCGGCAAGCGCTACGCCACTCCCAACACTCGAATCATGATGCACCAGCCTCTGGGCGGTATTGGTGGCACCGCGAGTGATATCAAGATCCAGGCCGAACAGATGCTGTTCATCAAGCGCCGGATGGCGCAGTTGATCGCTGAGCACACGGGTCAGACTCTGGAGAAGATCGAGGCGGACTCCGATCGTGATCGATGGTTCACCGCCGATGAGGCCAAGTCCTATGGGCTGATCGACCACGTGTACAGCACGGCGGCCGATGCCCCTAACAGCGGCAAGGGAGCATGATCGTGAACAGCCGGTATCTGCCCAGCGCTCGCTATATCGTCCCGGAGTTCCGCGAGCGGGTCGCAAATGGTGAGCGGGTGCACAACCCGTACACCAAGCTCTTCGAAGAGCGGATCATCTTCCTAGGCGTGCAGATTGATGACGCCTCAGCAGACGACGTGATGGCGCAGTTGCTCTGCCTGGAGTCGATGGACCCCGATCGAGACATTCAGATCTACATCAACTCTCCGGGTGGTTCGTACACCGCCATGACCGCGATCTACGACACCATGCAGTTCGTCAAGCCACAGGTGCAGACGGTTTGTCTTGGCCAGGCTGCCTCTGCGGCTGCTGTACTGCTCGCAGCGGGTACGCCCGGCAAGCGCTTTGCGCTCCCGCACTCACGGATCCTCATTCATCAGCCGTACACCGAAGGTGGCGGTCAGGGCTCGGATATCGAGATCCAGGCCAACGAAATCCTTCGCATGCGCCAGGAGATGGAGGGGATCCTCTCCCAGCACACGGGTCGTACACCTGAGCAGATTGGTCAGGACATCGAGCGCGACAAGATCCTTACGGCTGAAGCCGCAAAGGAGTACGGGATCATCGACTCGGTGATCGCCTCGCGCAAGGCCTGATCTTCCGCACAGGGGCCCTGGAGCCCAGTCACTGCTGGGAACTGTGGGGTTTTTGGGGAAATTGTGACTTTTTCCCGCGGCACATGGCACAGGTGGGCCCGAATGGTGGTCCGGCAAGGTAGCGTCTGGCGGGGCCACACACGGTGGCCCTGTTTGCCTCGGGAGGGTCAGTGGCGCGCATCGGCGAGACCGGCGATCTGCTGAAGTGCTCCTTCTGCGGCAAGAGCCAAAAGCAGGTCAAGAAGCTCATCGCTGGACCTGGTGTCTACATCTGTGACGAGTGCATCGACCTGTGCAACGAGATCATCGAGGAAGAGCTCAACGAGGCCGGTGAGTTGCCTTGGGGCGATCTGCCCAAGCCTCGCGAGATCTACGAGTTCCTCGATCAGTACGTCATCGGCCAGCAGGTCGCCAAGAAGGCCCTTTCTGTTGCGGTCTACAACCATTACAAGCGCGTGCAGGCTTCGGGTAGCGATCGTCCGCGAGATGACCAGGTCGAGTTGGCAAAGTCCAATATCCTGCTGCTCGGCCCAACGGGCTCCGGCAAGACGTTGCTCGCACAGACCCTGGCCCGCATGCTCAATGTTCCCTTCGCCATTGCCGATGCCACCGCATTAACCGAGGCCGGCTACGTCGGCGAGGACGTGGAAAACATCCTGCTGAAGTTGATCCAGGCTGCGGACTACGACGTCAAGAAGGCCGAGAGCGGCATCATCTACATTGACGAGATCGACAAAGTCGCGCGAAAGAGCGAGAACCCATCCATCACGCGCGATGTCTCGGGCGAGGGTGTCCAGCAGGCGTTACTGAAAATTCTCGAAGGTACTCAGGCCTCGGTGCCGCCTCAGGGTGGGCGCAAGCACCCCCATCAAGAATTCATCCAGATCGACACCACAAACGTGCTGTTCATCGTCGGTGGAGCCTTCGCCGGCCTGGATTCGATCATCGAACAGCGACTGGGTCAAAAGCGGGTGGGCTTCACATTCGATTTGGTGGATGGCACGCGGGTGGACCCGAGGGCTGACGCGGATGACGTGTTCTCGCATGTCATGCCAGAGGATCTCTTGAAGTTCGGGATGATCCCGGAGTTCATCGGCCGGTTGCCAGTGTTCACGTCGGTCACCAAATTGGACCAGGCTGCGCTGATTGCGGTACTGACCGAGCCGCGGAATGCCCTCGTCAAGCAGTACCAACGCCTATTCGAACTCGATGGCGTGGAACTGGAGTTCGAGAACGAGGCCCTAGTGGAGATTGCCGACTTGGCCCTGCTGCGCGGAACCGGTGCGCGTGGATTGCGCGCCATTCTCGAGGAGGTGCTCCTCAACGTCATGTACGACGTACCTAGCCGTACAGATGTCGCCAAGGTCGTCATCACCGCAGAGGTCGTTCGTGACAATGTGAACCCGACCCTGGTCCCCCGGGAACAGATCACCCGACAGCGGCGAGAGAAGTCGGCTTGAGTCAGGAAGTTTCCTAAGTCAGCCTGCTTTGTAAGTCAGGGGGCTTCGGGCCAGGTGAAGGCCAGCTTCTTCCCCTGGTTTGCCGAATCAGGCAGGCGATCGTCATCAGGGTCAACTGCGCCAATACGCACAAGAAGTTCGTAGATACTGATCTGCAGGCCTGCAGCCAGCGGCTCAAGTGCGTCGACTCTCGGTCGCTGCTGCTGGCGAAAAATCCTCGACAGGTTGCCCTTGTCGGATTCGCAGCGGGTTGCCAGTTCGTCGAGTGAGGCTATCTCGAGTTCTGCCATCCGACTACGAAGCCAGGCCATTGTCTGATCTGCGGTGGCGCGCAACGTACTCCTTCGGGCCGGCGACGGGGGTTCGCCAGCGTGGGCAGGCTAACCCATGTCTGCAGGCGCACTAGCCACGCGATCCACTGGGCGACACGCTGAGCACAAAATGCAACTGGAATTGCGTTTACGCAACGCACTCGCTACCGTGCAGAAGTGCGCGAGAGCCGGGATCGGACCACCTGGAATCGGACCAATAGACCCATCATGCTCGTGGCGACCCTGGTGATGCTCCTTCTGGGGACCACCCTGGCTCCGCATGCTCGCGCGACAGGAGCCCTGCATGTCGAGCCGGGATCCACTATCGCCGTCACCATCCGCCAAGCGCCCGGGGACTGCCGCGCGGTGGTGGAGCTTTTGCAGGAAGGCCTCGTGGTCACCGATCGCAGTGCGCTGGTGGGTGCTGATGGGCGTGCGACGCTCACTATTCGCTTTCCAAGCTCGCCTGGGCGCTACCTGCTCCAGGCCCGGTTGGGCGGACCGCGGTGCCCGCCGGAAGGCCTCGGTCAGCCAGTGCAGCAGCGGCCCGTGGTCGTCGGCTGATTCGCTTCGAGGAACGGGAATCGATGAATATCGGACGAAGTCTTGTGCCAACCTTCGTCGTTGGTCCGGACGGCGGTTGTGTGGCGGCGGTGGCCGATGGCCTTCGGCGTTGTGACGGTGTCATCGGCTTTGGGCGCCCCCTTGAGATCTTCAGCGAGATGCCTGGGCTCGTTGATCTGGTCGCCAACTCGGAGGTGCTCTATAGCCCAACGCGGCAGGCCGAGGCCAAACGGCATGTGTTGCGGCGTTGGGAGGGAGTCGTCGATGCCAGTGAAGGCCCGGCACTTGGCAGTGCGCAGGTGCGCGAGGAGGCACGTGCTGCGATGACGGCATACCTCGCCGCACTGCCGACCGGGCGTTGGTCTAGTGGGAATCTGCAGACAGTGCACGACGCCACGACGCGCTTCCTGCACGCCCTGACGCGTGGACATGCACAGTGGGCGTCTGCACCACGGGTGCTCCTAGACCATGCGCCCTTTGGTCTGCTGACGAGTAGGACGTTGCTGCGGATGCTGCCCGAGGCGCGATTCATTCACGTGGTTCGCGAGCCGGTGGACTTGATTCGGTCGCTGGCCTCCGATGTGTGGGGACCGATTGCCATAGACAGTGCGGTGCTGTGGTGCCAGCAGTACCTGGAGGCCGCCAACGAAGCGATCGCGCTCCTGCCTGCCGACCGCGTCCTTGACGTGCGCTGGGAAGACTTCCAGGGGAGCGGGCCTTCCTCGCAGGCAACGCGCGGTGCCCTGGCATCGTTCCTAGGACTGGACCCGTCGGCTCTCTCAGTGCTTTCGACGCCGCGCAGGGCCGAAAGCGGGGTGAGTGACGTGAGCGAACCTCAGCAGACATACGACTGGCTGTGGATGGCTAGTCCCACCGCACTGGCGGGCTTGTCGGCCCTGCAACAGACGTGGGGTTATCCGGTGACCGTGGCAGCGGTCAGATCAGGCCAACGCGCTTGGCTACCGCGAACACCTGCCGGCGATCGTGAACATCACACAGCGTCATGATGTACTGCAAGTCCTTTTTGATGGTGGGCACCGAATAGCCGACCTGACGAGCGATCTCGCTGTTGGTGTACCCCTGACCGACCAGTTCGATGACAGTGCGCTGCCGCGAGGTGATCAACGGCATTGCCTCGAGATTTCCGCGACGAACTAGGGCGTCACCTGCGGCATCTAACCGACGGACGAGCCACAGGGCGGTTGCCGCGGCGACGGAGTCGAGGTACCAGGCATCGTCGGCGTCCAGCGACAGCACAGAGTTCAGTGCTAGCCCGAACACGCCAATGCCCACACCCTGGTGAATGATCGGCACCGCGATCAGACTCGATGCGTTGAACCGCCAGTCGCCGGTGCCGTAGACCTGGGGCATGCTGAGTAAGGGAAAGAGTTCGACGATCTCAGTGCCGTTGGTGGTGAAGGGGCGCATCGTTGTGAAGGCGTTCGTCAGCGGCAGACGCAGGCTGATCGGAATCTTGCGAAAGCCCTCCAATTCCGCATCGGTGAAACCGTAACTGCCCACCAGCGTGAGGTGCTCGTCGTCAAGGGCGGCGTATAGATGGCCGGCCACCAGACTCATGGGCGCCAGGGCGCCCATGACCAGCGCCTTGGCGACCGCCTGTCCATCGTCAGTCGCCGCCAGGAATCGCAGGTAGGTCGTCAGCGAGGCCAGTTGGTCCCGGGCGGGCGGCAGGATCTCGGGGGTGCTGATTTCCGTGAGGTGGGGATCAATGCCGTAGACGGGCGTCACCACCGGCGACTCCTGCTGTGGTTCAGTCATCGTGTCGCTCCCCTCAACGTTTCGTCACGAACGCTTTCAACAATGTAGAGGATCTGACATGGGTGGATATCACCGGATATCCACGGTTGTGACTACGCAACCAGCGGGGTCAAGGCGCGTTAGCCACCTAGATTCCGAAGTGCTGCGGGCGCGTGGCACCGGGCGTGCTGTTGGTACCCGGATCGTTCGTGGGGGGCGTGCCAGGCGCCCGCAGTTTCCTTGTGATCAGTCGCCCGGTTCTTGGCCATCTACTCGCTGGCAACCTGAACGGTCGCTTCAATCTGCGCGGCGTCGCTGGCGACCAGTTCCAGCGATTGAATGTGCCCGGCTGAGATCAGGTCTGTGGCGCAGGCCTGCAGATGCTCAATGGCAGGGGCCGGCCCGGTGATCACAGCAAGGCTGATCGGGGTACGCATGGAGGCCTTCGCATCGGACTTCGCCTTGCGCACCAGGCTGAGCGCGACCCCGACCTCACGAAGGACGATCGGATCAATGGCCGGAGCCTGCTCGGCTATGTCCTCAGCTTTCGGCCAGGCCTGCTGATGGATGGAACCGTTGTGCAACCAAGACCAGACCTCTTCGGTAGTGAAGGGCAGGAAGGGTGCGAGTAGGTGGAGGACGGTCTCCAGGATCAGGTGCACCGTGGCCTGCGCGGATTGGGCTGCCGGGCCAGATGAGTACGCGCGCTCCTTGACCAGTTCGACATAGTCGTCGGTGAAGTTCCAGAAGAAGCTTTCGGTGATCTCTAGTGCGCGTGCGTAGTTGTACTCCTCGAAGGCTGCGGTGGCCTGCCGCACGGTCTCGGCCAGCGTTGCCACGGCAGCCGCATCCAGTGGTTCGGTGATGGGACCACTGGAGTGTTCGATCCCGAGGGTGAACTTGCTGGCATTGAGCACTTTGATGGCCAGGCGACGGCCGATTTTCATCTGCCCAACATCGAAGGCTGTGTCGGTGCCGGGGCGGCCGGAGGCGGCCCAGTACCGCACGGCATCGGCGCTGTACTCGTCGATCAGACCCATGGGTGTGACGACATTGCCCTTGGACTTGCTCATCTTCTTGCGATCGGGGTCCAGGATCCAACCGGAGATGGCCGTTTGACTCCAGGGCAGGCAATCTTCCTCGAGGTGGGCGCGCACCACGGTGGAGAACAGCCAGGTGCGGATGATCTCGTGGGCCTGGGGCCGCAGGTCCATCGGGAAGATGCGCGACCACAGGTCCGGATCGCGCTCCCATCCGCCGGCGATCTGCGGGCTGAGCGAACTCGTGGCCCAGGTGTCCATCACATCGGGGTCGCCGATGAACCCGCCCGGGACGCCCCGTTGTTCGGCGGTGTAGCCAGCGGGCACCTCGGAACTTGGGTCGATCGGCAGGTCGGACTCCTGTGGCAGCAGCGGTTCGTCGTACACCGGCTGGCCATCGGCATCGAGTGGGTACCAGATGGGAATCGGAACGCCAAAGAAGCGCTGGCGTGAGACCAGCCAATCCCCATTGAGACCCTCAACCCAGTGCTTGTAGCGCACCTGCATGTGCGCCGGATGCCAGTCGAGTTCACGACCACGGGCCAGTAGTGCTTCGCGCAGCACCGGCTCGCGGCCACCATTGGTGATGTACCACTGACGAGTAGTGACGATCTCTAGCGGCCGGTCGCCCTTCTCAAAGAACTTCACCGGGTGCGTGATCGCTCGAGGCTCACCATCGAGGGCGCCCACTTCGCGCAGAATCTCCACCATGCGCTCGCGTGCGGTGTGGGTTGTGGCACCGGCCAGACGCTGGTAGTACTCATGGGCCTGGGGTGTTCGGACCCAGGCCGGCGTCTCGCTCAGGATCCGGCCATCCCAGCCGATGATGGGTCGAGTTGGTAGCTGCAACTCGCGCCACCAGGTGACGTCGGTGAGGTCCCCGAAGGTGCAGATCATCGCGATCCCCGAACCCTTCTCGGGATCTGCGAGTTGGTGAGCGAGAATCGGTACGGGTACGCCAAAGCCAGGTGAGATGACCTCGGTTCCGAATAGTGACTGATAGCGCTCATCCTGCGGATTAGCGACCAGTGCGACACAGGCTGCTACGAGTTCAGGCCTAGTGCTCTCCACGTAGATCGGGCTGCCGTTATCGGTGCGAGTGAAAGCGAAGCGATGGTACGCACCGGGCCGCTCTCGATCCTCCAACTCGGCCTGCGCGACTGCGGTGCGGAAGGTGACATCCCAAAGTGTTGGCGCCTCGGTTTGATAGGCCTCACCACGCGCAAGGTTGCGTAGGAATGCCAGTTGGCTCGTGCGCTGGGCGGTGCGGTCAATGGTCTGGTAGGTGTAGCGCCAGTCGATGCTCAAACCCAGCCTGCGCCACAGCTGCTCGAAAACAACCTCGTCCTCAACCGTGAGGCGCTCGCACAGTTCTACGAAATTGCGGCGGCTGATGGGCACCTGCCGGTCGGGATCAGGTTGCTCGGGTGGTGTGTAATCCGAGTCGTAGGGCAGTGAGGGGTCGCAGCGCACGCCGAAGTAGTTCTGCACGCGGCGTTCGGTGGGCAGGCCGTTGTCGTCCCAGCCCATCGGATAGAACACCGTGTAGCCCTGCATGCGCTTATAGCGGGCGATGCAGTCGGTGTGTGTGTACGAGAACACGTGGCCCACGTGCAGGGAACCGCTGACGGTCGGCGGCGGGGTGTCAATTGAGTACACCTCGGCACGCGGACGTGCTCGGTCGAAGTGGTAGGTGCCCTGCTCATCCCAGACCTTGGACCAGCGATCCTCCAAGCCGTCCAGTGTTGGCTTCTCAGGAATCTGCTCAGCAGGGGTCACGACTGGGAATCCTAGGGCGCGCTCAGGCACCTAGACTCCTGCAGTGGATCCGGCGGCGGGTGGGCTTGCGTCCGTCTGGACGCAGTTGCTGGCCCGTGCCCCGGAAGACCGCATTGAGCCGTCGTTGACGCGGATCCAGGCATTGATGGATGTGCTCGGCGAACCGCAGCGCACCTACCCGGTGATCCAGGTTGCCGGGACGAACGGTAAGACCTCGACTGCACGCATGATCGACGCACTGCTGCGCGCCTTCGGACTGCGCACCGGGTTGTACACCTCGCCCCACTTGGTGAACCCGACTGAGCGCATTCACATCAGTGGTGAACCGATCACCGCGCAACGATTTGTCGAGACCTGGCAGGACATCGCGCCCTATGTGCAGATGGTGGACGATCAATCAGCTGCCGCTGGTGACATCCCAATGTCGACCTTTGAACTGCTCACCGCTTTGGCATACGCGGCATTCGCCGATGCACCTATTGATGTCGCTGTGATTGAGGTCGGCATGGGCGGACGCTGGGACGCCACCAATGTGGCCGATGCGCAGGTTGCGGTGGTCACGCCCATTGGCCTGGACCACTGCGACTACCTGGGTGACACCATCGATCTCATCGCGGGGGAGAAGGCGGGCATCATCAAGCCCGGCGCCATCGCGGTGCTCGGGGATCAGGTCCCTGATGCCGCCACCGTGCTGGTTGATCGTTGTGCGCAGGTTGGTGCGACGCCGGCACGGTTCGGCGTGGAGTTCGACGTCGTGCGCCGTGATCAGGCGGTGGGTGGGCAGCTGCTCACGCTGCGTGGTCTGGCGGGTGCTGAGGTCGACGAGATCTTCCTGCCGCTTCTCGGACGCCACCAGGCAACCAACGCGGCCACCGCCCTAGCCGCCGTCGAAGCTTTCCTCGGTGGGGGCTCGGAAGCGCTGGATCCCATCTGCGTGCGCCAGGGCTTCGCCGCGGTGACGTCCCCCGGACGTCTTGAGGTGCTGGCCAGCGAACCAACGGTGCTGGTGGATGCGGCCCATAACCCGCAGGGCATGCAGGCCCTGGCGACGGCTATGGGGGAGAACTTCGCCTTCGACACGGTCATTGGCGTGGTCGGCGTGCTCGGCGACAAAGACGCCCGCCAAATGCTGCTTGCCCTAGAGCCAGCATGCGAGTTGCTGGTGGTCACCCAACCCGGTAGTCCGCGCGCGCTCCCGGTGGCAGACCTGCATGCCCTCGCTCTGGAGATATTCGGCGCAGATCGCGTCGTCGGGGCATTCGACACCGCCGATGCGGCCTTGGCCGCGGGGATCGAACTGGCGGACAGTGGCCAATGGGGTGATGCTGGGGTGCTGGTTACTGGATCGATCGTGCTGGTCGGACAGGTGCGAGCGGCCCTGGTAGCGGGTGGAGGGCAGTTGCGATGAAGGTGCTCGGCACGGCGGTGCTGGCGATGGAAATCATCGTCATGGTTTTAGCTGTGCCGATCGCTGCGACGAATGGCTCACTACCGGATACCCGGACCGCCATCATCGGCGCAGTCGCGATCATGCTCGTCCTGATCGTTGCCATCGGCGCGTTGCGTCGAGGCCCGCGGGGAATCTGGCTGGGCTGGGCGGCCCAGGTACTGGTCCTGGCCTGCGGCTTCGTCGTACCGATGATGTTCATCGTGGGCGGCATCTTTGCGGTGCTGTGGTTCGTCGCGCTGCGGCTGGGACGGCGTGTGGAGTCTGCCCAGTAGGCTCTCGTTTTGTGACTGAGCAGACTCTCGTTCTTATCAAGCCCGACGGCGTCGAGCGCGGCCTCGTCGGCGAGGTACTCGCACGAATCGAAAGACGTGGTTATCGCATCGTTGCGATGGACATGCGCACGATCACCGCTGAGGTCGCCGGCCAGCATTACGGCGAACACCGCGACAAGCCATTCTTCGGTGAGCTGGTGGCATTCATCACCGGTGGACCCCTGGTTGCCGCGGTCATCGAGGGCGAGGGCGTCATCGGCGCCTGGCGGACGATGATGGGCGCTACCAATCCGGTGAACGCGGCCCCCGGCACGATTCGCGGTGACCTGGCGACCTCGACGCAGACCAACGTCACGCACGGGTCTGACTCGCCGGAATCGGCAGCTCGTGAGATCGCACTGTTCTTCCCCGCACTGGCGGGCGCCTGAGCCGGCTAAGCCGAGGTCTGCCAGCGCTGGTTATTGGTGCCGCGGCGGGCCTGGCAACGTGGCGGGCTGCTAGCGGTCCCACCCTGGTGCCCTGGCCGGCAAACGTCCGACGGATATTCCCGATTGCCGTTGGCGCGACGGCCGGACTATTGAGCGCAGGTGCAGCGGCCGTGGTCTCCAACCTGGTTGCCGGGTCTGACGCTACCGAAGACGAGCAGGCACGCACTGATGACAGCGGGCGCCTGCTTGCCGGCACCATCGCGGCCGCAGGTGCGCTTGCTGGGATGTTTGCCGGCGGATGGGTGGCTCGCCAGCGACTGCTCACCCGACTGATCGAATCAAGTGCAGCGCTGGATGTTGCCCTAGCCAACCAGCCGTCGGCATCGCTGGTCAGTGCCGGCCCCAACTCTTTGCAGCAGGTGTCTGATCTTGGCCGCGAGGGTGCCAGATTCGTGCACTGGGCGACCGAACCAGCTGATGTGGCGGCGGTACTTGGCGCCGCGGTGCAACAGGCCGATGTGCAGCAGGCCGATGTGCAAAAACGTGAGCCGATTCGAGTGTTCGTCAGTGAACTCGCCGCACCCACCGTTGAGCAGCGCGTAGGAGTGGCCGTCGCGGAGTTGCGTCGGCTTGGGGCTTTCGAACGATCGACACTGCTCGTGCAGGCGCCGGCCGGTACCGGTTACGCCAACAGCACGCCGGCCGATGTACTCGAACTGTTGACCGCAGGCGATTGTGCGTCGGTGGCCGTGGGGTACGGATTGCTCCCAAGTTTTCTGTCACTGCGGGCGGTGCCAGTTGCCGCGCAGACGCAGGAGCTGTTGTTCGCCGCCATCGCTGCAGAACGCGACCGCCTGGGATCAACCACCCGGATTCTGGCCTATGGCGAGAGCTTGGGCGCCAAGGTGCAGCAGGTGGCCTTGGCCAACGGCATCGCCGACTTGGACAACTGGGGTATTGATCGGGCCCTGTGGGTAGGAACCCCTGGTGGAGCCCAGGCCGATGAGTTCCGTAGCAATTGCGGTGCGCAGGGTGTCGTCCTGGATTCCCCGGCGGACCTGCCAGCAAACCGTGGGGACTTCCGTGTCTGGTTCCTGCAGCACGATGGTGACCCCGTTGTCCGCTTCCGCCCCGAACTGTTGTGGACTCGTCCGGACTGGCTACCCCGAGATGGGCACCGGGGTCGCAATGTTCCGGCCCAGATGCGGTTTCGGCCAGGGCTGACCTACCTGCAAACCCTGGTCGACACCCTGTTCGCGACCAATGTCAAGCCCGGCGACTTCCAGAGTTTGGGTCATGACTACCGGGCTGACCTGGGCGCTGTGGTGACCGCCGCCTTCCAACTGCCCGCGCCCGGGGCTCCAGGCCCTGACGAGCCCACCATGGCGCGGCTTGATGCACGGTTGCGGGCGCTGGAGGTTGGGCGCGCGGCCCGTGTGGAGGAGACCGCGTAGGATAAGGGGAGAGCGCGGCTCGTCTCACTAGCCTCAATCGTCACAGTTGTCTCACCGTAGGGAGTCTGATGGCCCTGGCCCTGACCGGCTCCTCGGCCCTCGTGGGCCGGGATATGGCCGTGGACTTGGGGACGGCCAACACGCTGGTCTACGTCCGTGGACGCGGAGTCATCTTGAACGAACCCTCCGTGGTGGCCATCAATAACTCAACCGGCGGCATTCTTGCCGTTGGGTCTGAGGCCAAGCGGATGATCGGTCGGACACCCGGCAACATCGTGGCGATTCGTCCGCTCAAGGACGGTGTTATCGCCGACTTCGATACGACTGAGCGCATGCTGCGCTACTTCATCCAGAAGGTTCATCGTCGTCGCCACCTGGCCAAGCCTCGCCTAGTCATCTGTGTGCCCTCCGGCATCACCGGCGTTGAGCAGCGCGCGGTGAAGGACGCGGGCTACGCGGCCGGGGCTCGCAAGGTCTTCATCATCGAAGAGCCGATGGCCGCGGCTATCGGTGCGAACCTGCCGATCCATGAGCCCTACGGGAACATGATCTGCGACATCGGGGGCGGCACCTCAGAGGTCGCGGTCATCTCACTGGGTGGGATCGTGACGAGCCTGTCGGTGCGTGTCGGTGGTGACGAACTCGACAACGCGATCATTTCGTACATGAAAAAGGAATACTCCCTGCTGTTGGGCGAGCGCACCGCTGAAGAGATCAAGATCGCAATCGGCTCAGCGTTTCCGACTCCTGACGAGCCGCATGCAGAGATTCGTGGCCGCGACCTGGTCACCGGATTGCCGCGCACGATCGTGGTCTCTGCGGAGGAGATCCGCCGCGCGATTGACGAGCCGGTGAACGCCATCATTGATGCCATCAAAGCGACCTTGGATCGAACGCCGCCGGAGCTGGCCGGCGACATCATGGATCGTGGCCTAGTCCTCACCGGCGGCGGTGCGCTGCTTCGTGGCTTCGACGAGCGACTGCGTCACGAGACCGGTATGCCGATCGTGATTGCGGAGCGTCCCTTGGACTGCGTCGTGCTCGGCTCCGGCAAGTGTGTCGAGGAGTTCGAAGCCCTGTCTCAGGTGTTGATCGCCGAGCCACGGCGTTAATCGCGCTATGCGTTCGCGGAGTGCGACGCCGTGATCTCTAGGCGAGCCCGAATCATCCTCGGCCTGCTCATCGTGGCATCGCTGACCCTGGTGATCCTTGATCTGCGCGGTGGTCGTGGGCCATTCGCCACGGTACGTACTGCGGCTGCCAGTGTGATCGGCTTGGGTCAACTGGGTGCCGCGCGCGTGGCGGCCCCATTCGTCGGAGCAGTCGAATGGTGGGGAACTTGGACTGATCAACGCGAGCGCATCAGCGCACTTGAGGCGCAGAATGCCGAGTTGCTTGATCAGGTGAACCGATCGAAAGAAGATCGCGCGCGCGCCGATGCCCTCGACGGTGTGCTCAAAGTGGCCGGCGTGGGGCGCTATCGGATCATCCCGGCTGAAGTCATAGCGATCGGGCCGCGGCGCGACTTTGCTTGGACAGTAACGATCGACGCCGGCCGAGGGGACGGCATCGAGACGAATATGACGGTCATTAATGACCGCGGCCTGGTCGGACGCGTGCTTGAAGCAACTCGGAGCACGGCCACCGTGGTGCTGCTCACGGACGCATCGGCCTCCGTCGGTGTGCGGGTGGCCGGCACCGAAGAGATTGGCATCCTGTCCGGAACTGGACGGCAGGATTCACTCGACCTGCAACTGTTAGATCCACTTGCCCCGCTCGATGTTGGCGATGTCCTCGTCACCTTCGGCTCTAAAGGCGGTCGGCCCTACGCGCCAGGCATCCCGATCGGCACGGTGGTCGACGTGAGTGGTACGGCTGGTCAGCTCGCGCGCGTGGCCACGGTCCGTCCGTTCGTCAATGTGTCGGCGCTCACCATCGTGGGCGTTGTTGTCCGGCCCCCGCGTACCGATCCACGCGACTCAGTGCTGCCGGCGATTCCGGAACTGGACGGCACGACGGTCGCTCCCACGCAGCCGCCGGGTGGCAATGCGGACGGCGGCACGCAGGGTTCGGGCGCACAACCGGATATGGAGCAGCCAGCCACGCCGGCACCCAGTGCTGAGCCGAATGTCGGTTCGGCGGGTTCAACGACGGGTGGGGCCGCGTCGGACGGGGAACCAAGCGGCGAACCCACGCGGAATCAGAATCCCTGACCACCATGCGTACTCGTCAGGTCCTGCTCATTGCCACGGTGCTCTTCCTGGCGGTCCTCATTCAGACCACCCTGCTGAATCGCATTCCCTTCCCGGGCACGACCCCGGAACTCCTGCCGGTCCTGGTGGTGGTTCTCGCGATGCTCTACGGTCGAATCCCGGGTGCGGTGACTGGGTTCTCCGCCGGGCTACTGATGGACATCGCCCCGCCTGGCAACGGCCCCGTGGGCGTCAGTGCCCTGATCCTGGTCGTGGTGGGGTTCGTGGCCGGCGCCTACACCGATGCCCGCGACCGGACCCTCGTCATCATCATCTCGGTGATGGCAGGCAGTTCCGCCGCGCTGACCTTCGTGACGGCAGCCCTTGAGTCGATCCTGGGCAGTTCCCGGGTTTCCTGGGACCAACTCGCCGGGGTGACCGTCGCCGGGGTGCTGTATTCCGTACTGCTGGCGCCGATTCTCCTCGCGTTAATGGGCTGGGCAGCCCGTCGACTCACTCCCGAAGCAGTGGGATAGCCAACGGCAGTGGTGGGGAACTGGCCGCCTTCGACTTCCGTCGTACCGTAGAGGCTGGATCCGGTCAGTCGGCTGTAAAACATGCTGTAGAGCAGAAGGGGTACCCGCCGCGTGAGTCAACGGTCAAACCTGCGAGTCATCATCCTCGGGGTGCTGATCTTCTCGTTACTGGCGACCCTGTTGGCGCGGCTGTACTTCCTGCAGATGCTCTCCGGGGACATGTACCGGGCTGCAGCTGCCAGTAACACCCTGCGGGAGGTCGCAAGTCCAGCAGTACGCGGGTTGATCTTGGATCAGGCCGGCCGCCCCATCGTCTCCAATCGGACTGCCCTGGTCGTCACTGTCGACCGCGCGATCCTGCAGCGTGAGCCCGACCGAGGGGCAGCCGTCATCGAACGGTTAGCCAAGGAACTGAGTGTGCCCGCCGAGCAGATCAGCGACCGCCTCAAGACCTGCGGTACGGAAGGCGCTAAGCCACCGCCGATTTGCTGGAACGGCTCGCCGTACCAACCCATACCGGTGCTGCGTGACATCACCGAGGACAAGGCCTTGTTCATCATGGAGAACCGGACCGAATTCCCCGGTGTGGCCGCGCGCCTGGAGGCCATCCGCACCTACCCCGCACCGTTCGCTATGAACGCTGCGCACCTGCTGGGGTATCTGGGTCCGGTGACCGAGGAGCAGTTGACGGCACAGGGTGATACGGAATCCTTCGACCGCCTACGGCGCACCGACGTGGTTGGCCGATCAGGCCTGGAGTCCACCTATGACGACGTCCTGCGCGGAAAGCCGCTGGTCACCACGCTAGAAGTCGACACCATGGGTCGGGTCACGGCAACCCTTGACCAGCGACCGGCCGTTCCGGGCAGTTACCTGATCACCAGCATCGATGCCCGCCTTCAGCGCGTTGTGGAAGAGTCTCTGTTGGCTGCCGTGCAGCGCGCTCAGGCGCAGGGCTACCCCGGGGACACAGGTGCCGCTGTCGTCTTGGATGTGCGCACCGGCCGAATCCTTGCGATGGCGAGTTACCCTTCCTATGACCCGGAAATCTGGGTCGGCGGCGTTTCCTCCAAGCAGTTCAAGCAACTGATGGACGATAAGGCGCTGTCGTCCTACGCCGTGCAGGGTCTTTTCGCACCGGGCTCCACGTATAAGGTCATCAGCACCGCCGCGGCTGGTCGCGAAGGGTTCAACCTTTATGGGCAGTACCGATGCCCGACGCAGTTGAAGCTCGGCAGCCAGGTGTTCCGCAACTTCGAGTCCGCAGGCTACGGCCTGATCTCACTGCGACGTGCTCTCGAAGTGTCCTGCAACACGGTGTTCTATGGCATCGCCGACAAGATGTGGACCGATGCCGGAGGGAACGACGCGAACAAAGACTCACCGGATCCGATTGCCGAGACTGCCGCAATGTTCGGTCTGGGTGCCAAGACTGGCGTCGATCTGCCGAACGAAGCGGGTGGGCGTATCGCCAGTCGAGCCTTCAAGCTGAAGAACTGGGAGGACAAGCGCGACTCCTGGTGCGCGAACGCGGTGGCCGGCTATCCGGATACGCGTAAGACAGATCCGGAACTTGCGGACTTCTTCACAGCGCTCGACAAGGAGAACTGCGCGGACGGTTTTCGCTGGCGCGAAGGCGATGCCCTCAACGCAGCGATCGGCCAAGGTGACACCGCAGTGACCCCCTTGCAGATGGCGATGGTCTACGCGGCTATTGCCAATGGGGGAACGGTCTATAAGCCGCAGGTCGTCAAGGCGGTGGTCGGTGCGGACGGTCAGATCATCGAGCGTCGCGAGCCGGAGGTGCTATCCAAGGTTGACGTTCCGGCCTCCACGATGAACTTCCTGCAGGATTCACTGCAGGCAGTCACGCGCGATGGGTCGGGCAAGTTCGCTTTCGAAGGGTTCCCACTGGATCAAATCCCGGTCGCCTCCAAAACCGGTTCTGCGCAGGTCTCGGGCGGCAAGGTGTCGACATCATGGTTCGCGGCATATGCGCCGGCCAACCGGCCCAGGTACGCCGTGGTGATGATGGTGACACAAGGCGGTACCGGAGGTCGCACCTCGGGGCCAAGCGTGCGCACCATCTTCGATGCGCTCTTCGGCGTGAAAGGTGGCACGGTGAATCCGCAGGACAGTGTGTTGATTGGCGGGCAGCCGATGCGCCGACTACCGGAGGTTCGACCCGATGGCACGCCAGTGGCACCCACCGGTAAGTGGTCCGGAGTCGAGGGTGGGGCAGACAGCGTTGAGCCCGTCGACAACTCCACGAATGAGGAACCTGCCGCATGAGCCGCTACCAACCCGCCGAGGCAACTCTGCGCACCGCGTTGCCTGCTTCACCTCGGCAACGCGGTGCCACCTACTGGCGCGAACTGGACTGGATCCTGCTGGCCGGAGCGCTCGGTGTCACGGCGTTCGGGGCTGTGCTGGTCTGGTCGGCCAGTCGCGCGGATATGGCGCTGGAAAGTGACCCGCAGTCATATCTGAAGCGACACCTGATCAATGTCGCAGTCGCCCTGGTGCTTGGGTTTGTGGTCTCCCGGTTGAACTACCGGTGGCTACGCGCTTACACGCCAGTGCTCTACGGTGCGTCACTGTTCATGCTGATTCTGCCGTTTGTGCCGGGCATCGGTACGTCCGTCGCTGGAGCGCGCTCCTGGATCGATCTACCCATTGGCTTCACGCTTCAGCCGTCTGAATTTGTCAAGATCACCCTGATCCTGATGATGTCCGCGGTGTTGTCGGAGAAGCGGGATGCCGAAACGGCACCGGGCGCGCGCGATGTGCTGGTCGCCCTGGGTCTGGCCGCACTGCCCATTGCCATCGTCCTCGTGCAGAACGACACCGGCACGATTCTCATCATGGCCTCCATCGCCATGGCAATCGTTGCGGTGTCTGGTGCTTCCACCCGACTGGTTCTGGGGTTGATCGGTGGCGGCATCCTCTCCGTTTTGGTTGCGATCCAGGTCGGTGTGCTGCAGGACTACCAGGTCGCCCGGTTGACGTCGTTCCTAGATCCCACGGCTGACGCGGGCAGTGCCTCCTTTAACGCCAACCAGGCTCGCATCGCAATCGGTGGTGGTGGGCTAACCGGCTATGGACTCTTCGAAGGTCCACAGACGCAGGGCAAGTTCGTGCCGGTCAACGAGAGCGACTTCATCTTTACCGTTGCCGGCGAGGAGCTGGGCTTTGTCGGCGGGGCACTGCTCATCGTCCTGCTGGGTGTAATCCTGTGGCGGGCCCTGCACATCGCCTTGCGCGCAGACGACCTTTACGGCCGCCTCCTTGCGACGGGTGTCGTGGCCTGGCTCGGGTTCCAGATGTTCGAGAACATCGGGATGAGCCTGGGCATCATGCCCATCACCGGCATTCCGCTGCCCTTCGTCTCTGCTGGCGGCACCTCAATGATGGCAACGTGGGTTGCCGTGGGGCTGCTGGAGAACGTTCGCCTGCATTCGATGCGCAGTCAACCCTGATCCTGCCCGGTACGCTGCTGAGGTGACCGCGGCACCCGAAATTCAGACTGATCGTCAGGCTCGAACGCCACGGCCGCGCGGCACATCCGTGTTCGACCTGTTGGAACCGCTGCTGCCCTTGGTCACCAAACCCATTCAGTACGTGGGTGGAGAGTGGAACGCCGTCGTTGCCGAGTGGGATTCGGCTGACGTGCACTGGGCCTTGATGTACCCGGATGCCTACGAGGTTGGCGCACCCAACCAGGGTTTACAGATTCTCTACGAAATCCTCAATGAGCAGTCGCGGGTGCTGGCCGAGCGCGCCTACGCCGTGTGGCCCGATATGGAAGCGCTCCTGCGTTCGCGCGGCCTGCCGCACTTCACCGTCGACGCCCACCGCAGCCTGGCCGACTTTGATCTCATCGGCATGTCGTTTTCCACCGAACTTGGCTACACGAACATGCTCACCGCCTTGGATGTGGCGGGCATTCCACTGCGCTCCAGTGACCGTGATGATGACGACCCGGTGGTTATTGCCGGGGGCCACGCTGCCTTCAATCCGGAGCCAATCGCGCCATTCATCGACGCCGCCATCCTTGGGGACGGCGAAGAAGCAGTGCTGCTGGTTACCAACCTGCATCGAGCCTGGCAGCAGGCCGGACGTCCCGGTGGTCGTGTCGGTTTCCTGCTCACCCTCGCGCAGACCGAACTTGTCTACGTTCCACAGTTCTATGACGTGAGTTATCTGCCCGACGGGCGCATTCAGCGGGTGGCCCCGAATCGCCCGGATGTGCCGTGGCGCATCCGTAAGCACACCTTGATGGACCTGGATGCCTGGCCGTATCCCAAGCGGCCACTCGTCCCGCTCGCCGAGACTGTGCACGAGCGGCGCAGTGTCGAGATCTTCCGCGGCTGCACGCGGGGCTGTCGTTTCTGCCAGGCGGGCATGATCACCCGCCCGGTTCGCGAACGCAGCATCACCGGGATCGCGGCAATGGTCGATGAAGGATTGGCCGCGACCGGTTTCGAAGAGGTGGGATTGCTTTCGCTGTCCAGTGCGGATCACTCGGAAATCGCCGATATCGCCCGCAACCTCGCGGACCGATATGCCGAGAGTCAGACTTCTCTGTCACTGCCCAGTACCCGCGTCGACGCCTTCAATGTCGACCTCGCCAATGAACTGTCGCGCAACGGCCGGCGCAGCGGACTGACCTTTGCGCCTGAAGGTGGCAGCGAGCGACTGCGTCGGGTAATCAACAAGTTGGTGACCGAGGAGGATCTCGTCCGCACGGTCACTACTGCGTATCAGGCCGGGTGGCGTCAGGTGAAGTTGTATTTCATGTGCGGCCTGCCGACCGAAACTGATGAGGACGTTCTGCAGATCGCGACACTGGCTCGCGAGGTGATCAAGGCCGGGCAGGCTGCTACCGGACGTCGAGACATACGCTGCACCGTCTCCATCGGCGGCTTTGTGCCTAAGCCGCATACGCCATTCCAATGGGCAGCCCAGCTCGATCACGAGACGACCGACGCTCGATTGATGAAGTTGCGAGATGCTCTTCGAGCCGATCGCCAGTACGGCAAAGCCATCGGGCTGCGCTATCACGACGGCAAACCAGGGATCGTCGAAGGTCTGTTGTCCCGCGGTGATCGTCGGGTGGGAGACGTCATCGAAGCGGCCTGGCGTGCTGGGGCGCGGTTCGACGGGTGGAGTGAGCACTTCTCATTCGATCGTTGGATGCAGGCGGCATCCGTTGCGCTCGACGGAGTCGATGTGAACTGGTACACCACGCGTGAGCGCGAGCGCACTGAGGTGTTGCCATGGGATCACCTTGATTCCGGTCTGGATGCAGAGTGGCTCTGGGAGGACTGGCAGGCAGCACTCGACGAAGTCGCCGTGGAAGATTGCCGCTGGACGCCATGCTTCGACTGCGGGGTCTGTGACCAAATGGGCACGCAGATCCAGATCGGCCCAACTGGTGTCACGGATCTGCCCATGCCCGCGGTTGGTGTGGCAAGTTCGAGTCTTCGCTAGCGTGGCGCGCCAAGCCCCGCAGCGCGACCTCGCCCCCGCGGTTCAGCGTCTACGCCTGCGTTACGCCAAACGAGGGCGCCTTCGGTTCGCAAGTCACCGTGATTTCCAGCGGGCATTTGAGCGAGCACTTCGCCGCGCACAGATTCCTATTGCGTTCAGTGTCGGGTTCACACCGCACCCGAAGATCTCCTACGCCAACGCAGCCCCCACGGGCGTTGCAAGTGAGGCTGAGTATCTGGAAATCGCGGTGACTCGCGAACTTGATCCGGGCCAGGTTCGCGATGATCTGGATGCGAGTCTGCCGCCTGGCCTGGATATCGACGAGGTGGTGCTTGCCCTGACGCCCGACTTCGCAGATCGTCTGCAGGCCAGCCGTTGGCAGATCGCCCTGCCGGGGGTGCCGGGGTCGCACTTGGAGGATGTCGTGCAGAAACTGCTGGCCGCTGACGAGGTCATGGTGCAGCGCATGACCAAGTCGGGACTGCGCACATTCGATGCCCGCCAGCCGGTGCTTGCGGCCATGGTGGGCACCGACCTAGCCGATGGACCCTCGATCCGGGGTGAATCGGACACCGGCTATGCCATACTGACAGCGGTCGTACGGCATGTTGTTCCGGCCGTTCGTCCCGACGACGTCCTTGCCGCATTGCGGCAGGTGGCCGACCTCGTGCCGCCGGATCCTCCTCGGATCACCCGGCTGGCACAGGGGCCACTGAGGTCGGACGGTGTGGAGATCGGCGATCCCTTCGCCGAGGACCGTGCCGCAGCCGACCACCGACCCAGGCTTGCTGGGCGCACCACCGGTGACGCCTAGCCGACTTGCCCGCTGCACCCTGCGGGCCCGTGAAGGAGTGCGACCCCATGGTCGACGAAGAATCGCCCAAAGCACCAGGTAGTCAAGCCACCGACGCCGACACCACCGAGTCGAAGCCCACGCGTCGTCGGCGGGCAGCGGCCCGGCCGGCAGGGCCGCCGGCAGCGGACGCTGCTGAGGCAACTGCGGCGCCGGTCAAGGCAGCCAAGCGCACGACCAAGCGCGCGAGCGCAGCAAGTTCGGCTACCTCTGCCCCCGCCGAGGGTGACGCCGCGGCGTCGGTAACTCCCAGCCCTGCGTTCATCACCCCGGTCTTCCAGGCAGCTGAGCCGGCGCCTCGCAAGCGCGCCGCGGGGGCAGCGAAGGCAACGACGGCAACGAAGGCAACGAAGGCAACGAAGGCCGCTCCTGAAGAACCCGGCCTTGAGTTCGAAGACCTTGACGACGGTGATGACGAGAGCGGTACCGGGCGTCGGCGCCGTCGTCGGGGTGGTCGTGGTCGCCGCCGACGTAGTGATGGGGACCGGGTCGATGGGGACCGGGCCGAGGACGATGGCTCGGAGACTGGCGACGACGACGCGTTGGACGAGGACGACGAGTCCGACGGCGGCGATGACGATGAGGGTGCGGGCTCGACCCGCCGCCGCCGACGTCGCCGCCGAAGCGGGGATGCTGAACCGCAGCCCGACGACCCGCCGAACACGGTCGTGCGCGTTCGCGAGCCCCGTGAGGCGCGCGCCAAGAGCGAGGACGTGGGCTCCCTGCGCGGCTCCACCCGCCTGGAAGCCAAGAAGCAGCGCCGCCGTGAGGGCCGCGAGGCTGGCCGGCGCCGGGCGCCGATCCTGACCGAGGCCGAGTTCCTGGCACGACGTGAGGCCGTCAACCGCATCATGGTCGTTCGGCAGGTCGGTGAGCGCACGCAGATCGCGGTGCTCGAAGACGGCATCCTCGTGGAGCACTACGTGACTCGCGGCGCGCAAGGGTCGCTGGTGGGCAACGTCTACCTCGGACGTGTGCAGAACGTGCTCCCCAGCATGGAGGCGGCGTTCGTCGACATCGGACGCAAACGAAACGCCGTGCTTTACGCCGGTGAGGTCAACTGGGATGCGGCTGGCCTGGAAGGGCAACCAAAGCGGATCGAGTTCGCCTTGAAGACCTCCGATCCCGTGCTGGTGCAGGTTACGAAGGACCCAGTCGGTCAGAAGGGTGCCCGACTCACCAGTCAGATCTCGTTACCGGGTCGATTCCTGGTGTACGTGCCGGACGGCTCGATGACCGGAATCAGCCGCAAACTGCCCGACACTGAGCGTTCTCGCCTTAAGGGCATCCTCAAGCGCGTCATGCCGGAAGAAGCTGGCGTGATTGTTCGCACGGCTGCCGAGGGTGCACCGGAAGACTCGCTGGAGCAGGACATTTCCCGGCTTCAGGCGCAGTGGGCCGGCATCAGCCAGGCAGCGGCTTCAGCAACTCCACCAACCCTGCTCTACAGCGAGCCGGATCTGGCCATCAAGGTCGTGCGTGACATCTTCAACGAGGACGTCAACACCCTCATCGTGTCGGGTGACGAGGCGTGGCAGTCTGTCCACGAATACGTCACCGCAGTGGCACCGGATCTGGCGGACCGACTGCAGCAGTGGGTGGAACCACGGGACCTGTTCACCGTGTATCGCGTGGACGAACAACTGGCGAAGGCTCTCGATCGCAAGGTATGGCTGCCCTCAGGTGGTTCGCTGGTGATTGATCGCACGGAAGCCATGACCGTCATCGACGTCAACACGGGCAAATTCACCGGCCAGGGCGGAAACCTGGAACAGACCGTCACCAGGAACAACCTGGAGGCGGCTGAAGAGATCGTGCGTCAACTGCGCCTGCGCGATATCGGCGGAATCATCGTCATCGACTTCATTGACATGGTCCTGGAAAGCAACCGGGATCTCGTCCTGCGGCGGCTGGTTGAGTGCCTCGGTCGGGATCGCACGAAGCATCAGGTTGCCGAGGTCACGTCGCTGGGCCTAGTGCAGATGACGCGAAAGCGCATCGGATCTGGCCTCATCGAATCGTTCTCCACGCCGTGCGAAGCCTGCGCAGGCCGTGGTCTGCGGGTCTCCCTGACCGCCGATCACGACCATGAGACCTCGCCGCGCCATCGGCGGCCGCCGAACGCAGTCGACCCGGCCGATGTGGCAGCGCGCATGTTTGAGCAGCTGCCTGATGAGGTCGTTGACGAGGAAATGCCGCTGGTAGAGGACGTCGTTGACGAAGACGCAGCCGACCAGCGCGGCAGCCGCGGCTGGTGGCGCTCCCGTTCGTAGGGGTGCGGTGGCCTAGGGGACAATCACCTGGCGCTGGGCTCGCAGAGACATCACCAGGGCGATGATCCAGCCAATGATGGTCCAGCCCAGCAGCAGGTTGATCCAGAAGACCAACCAGTGGGGGACATCGCGCACGGCGGCGATGGCCCAGGGAAGCATGTATCCGGCGGTGAGGATCGCCACAATCACGGCGACCACTTTGGTGACTGTCCAGGACCGGGCGGCAGGTTCGATGCGCATTTCCGACATGCGGTCATCGTAGAGATGACCGCATTCGCGGGTTCCCAAGCCCGCCATTTGGCGCCGGGGTGGCCATCCCGTACGCTAAGCCGGTCAGGGTTCAGTTCGGCTCAACTCGGCTCAGCTCGGCTCAGCTCAACTCAGCACTGACTCCCCAGTCGGCGCGGTATTGCGTTCGGCCACGGGGTGAATCCACCAGAGGGAATGGACGGAGACCGATGTACGCGATCGTGCGCGCCGGCGGGCGACAGGAGAAGGTGAGCGTGGGCGACACCATCGTGGTGGACCGCCTGCCGGGCACCCCTGGAACCTCGGTTTCCCTGCCAGTGGTGTTGCTCGTGGACGGCGCCGCCGTGACCACCGAGGCGTCCGCCCTGGCTAAGGCCTCGGTGACGGCCAAGATCGTGGACCACCGCCGCGGTCCGAAGATCAACATCCTCAAGTACAAGAACAAGACCGGGTACCGCCGTCGGATGGGCCATCGTTCGGAGCTCACCGCCGTTACCGTCACCGGCATTACGACAGGATCCTGACCATGGCACATAAGAAGGGTGCATCAAGCACTCGCAACGGGCGCGATAGCAATGCCCAGCGTCTTGGCGTCAAGCGATTCGGTGGCCAGTTGGTCAATGCTGGCGAGATCATCGTGCGGCAGCGCGGCACGCACTTCCACCCGGGCAGCAATGTCGGGCGTGGTGGCGACGACACATTGTTCGCCCTGGCTGCAGGCCGGGTCGACTTCGGCACCGCACGTGGGCGTCGTGTCGTAAACATCCTGCCTGTCGGCTCCTGAATCACCCCGTCGCGATCCAACTCGGGTAGGTCGTATGACCACCTTCATTGATCGCGTGGTGCTCCATGCCGCCGGTGGTCACGGCGGCAATGGCTGCTCCTCAATCCTTCGCGAGAAGTTCAAGCCCCTTGGCGGACCCGACGGAGGCAACGGCGGTCGCGGAGGAGATGTCGTCCTTGTCGTCGACCCCAACGTCACCACGCTGTTGGACTACCAGCATGGTCCCCACCGGGCGGCAGCCAGCGGACGTCCAGGGCAAGGGGGGCACCGCAATGGTGCCAATGCCCCCGACATCCTGCTCCCGGTCCCCGCGGGCACGCAGGTGCTCGACGACCAGGGCGGCCTCCTGGCAGATCTGGTAGCTCCCGGCGCGCAGTTCGTGGTTGCCAGAGGTGGTCGCGGCGGCCTCGGCAATGCCGCTCTGGCCTCACCGCGTCGCAAAGCTCCGCACTTCGCCCTGCTCGGTGAGCCGGGCGAGGTACGCACGGTGACGCTGGAACTGAAGACCGTCGCTGACGTGGCCCTTGTCGGGTTTCCGAGCGCGGGCAAGTCGAGCCTGATCGCGGCCATGAGTGCTGCGCGACCCAAGATCGCTGATTACCCCTTCACGACCCTGGTACCAAACCTTGGCGTGGTGACCGCGGGCGAGACAGTGTTCACCGTCGCCGATGTACCCGGGCTGATACCCGGTGCGAGCGCCGGCCGAGGTCTGGGGCTGGAGTTCCTGCGGCACGTGGAACGCTGCAGCGTGCTGGTGCACGTCCTGGACTGCGCGGCGATGGAGTCCGATCGCGACCCTGTGGCAGATCTCGACGTGATCGAAGCGGAACTGTCGGCGTACGACGAACTTGCGAGTAGTGGGTTGCTCGATCGACCTCGCCTGGTCGCCTTAAACAAGATCGACATCCCGGATGGCCGGGTGCTGGCAGACATGGTGCAGCCATTGCTCGAAGCGCGCGGTATCCGTGCCATCGGTGTTTCTGCGGTCTCCCATGAGGGGCTGGCCACCCTCGCGTACGCGATGGCGGAGTTGGTGCGCGAGCACCGAAAGCAGCTGGCCCAAGCCGGCGCCGAACCTGCGCGCGTCATCATCACCCCGCGGGCAGTGGACGCGGCGACATTCACCATCGAGCCGACTGACGACGGGTATCGCGTTCTCGGCGAACGTCCCGAGCGCTGGGTGCGGCAGACCGACTTCAGCAATGACGAAGCAGTGGGCTACCTAGCCAGCCGCCTGGCCCGATTGGGCGTTGAGGCCGAACTCCTGCGACTGGGTGCGACCCCGGGTTGCGCGGTGATCATTGGTCCATCAGATGATGCGGTGGTGTTCGACTGGTATCCGAGTGGCTCGGGTGAGTGACGGGCCCTACCGGTGAGCGAGCAGTCCCAGGCCGAAGTCCGCGCGAGTATCGCGGCAGCGCGGCGCATTGTCGTGAAGGTCGGATCAAGTTCCCTGACCACGTCCGCGCACCCGGAAGGCGGTGTGGATGCGGCGCGCATCGAGCAACTCGCCAATGACATCGCAGCCCGGCGCCGGCAGGGACACGAAGTCGTGCTGGTGTCCAGTGGCGCCATTGCCACAGGTTTCCCCATGCTGGGTCTGGGGCGCCGGCCCAAAGACCTAGCCACGCAGCAGGCGGCGGCATCGGTGGGCCAGGGCACATTGATCGCCGCGTACTCGGCGGCGTTTGCCGCCCAGGGGTTGATCGTCGGGCAGGTGCTGCTGACCGCAGATGATGTCATCCGTCGCAGCCACTACCGCAATGCTCAGCGAACCCTATTTCGCTTGTTGGAACTTGGTGTCGTCCCGATCGTCAATGAAAACGACACGGTGGCCACGGATGAAATTCGCGTGGGCGACAACGACAGGCTGGCGGCACTGGTCGCGCACCTTGTTCGTGCGGATGGGCTGATCCTGCTCTCTGATGTCCCTGGCCTCTTCGATGGTCCACCGACAAGGCCGGGCGCCCGGCTCGTCGAACAGGTTCGCGGCCCGGGCGACCTCGAGGCGGTGCGAATAGGTGGTGTGGGCGCAGCCGGCGTCGGCCTTGGGGGCATGACCTCCAAGGTGGCGGCCGCTCGTATCGCCACCGGTGCCGGGATCCCGGTGCTGCTGGCCGCAGCGAGTGCCAGCGGCCAGGCACTGGGTGCGGCTGAGACCGGAACGGTGTTCCACGCCCTCGATCGTCGCCCGTCGACGCGACTGCTCTGGCTCGCCCATGCCAGTACGCCAACCGGGCAGTTGCACCTGGATGCGGGCGCAACCGATGCGGTCCTGCGCCGACGACTTTCCTTGCTTCCCGCTGGTATCACCCGTATCGAGGGCACCTTTATCGCGGGAGATCCCGTCGACATCTTCGACGAAAACGGCCACGCAATCGCACGCGGACTGGTCAACTTTGATGCACAAGAACTTCCGGCTCTGCTGGGTCGGTCGACCAAGGACCTTGGGCGCGAGTTAGGCCCCGCCTACGAGCGCGAGGTCGTCCACCGGGACGACCTGGTTCTCCTGGTCGACGATGCAGGACAGTCGCAGGAGGAGGAAGGC
>JAGWVT010000164.1 GCA_018970765.1 Actinomycetales bacterium | reverse complement strand
TGGCAGAGAGCCTCAAAAAAGCTCAACGAACTTTGGATCTAGCGCAGGAGTACTACACGGCGGCCTCGGCCACCCTGTGTGCACCTAAATCGATCTACACCAGCAACATGGAGCGTGATCCATGGAAAATCGAAATCGAAATGTCTCTGACGGACGACGACGACTTGGAGCAGGTGCAGGTAGCCTGCCGCGGATGGCTACGGCAGCAGCCCTTGCAGGAGTCGCAGCCGGCGAGCAAATACTATGTCGAGGTGGTGAAGCGGCTAGGCGGCGGCCGAGGCGGCATCGTCATCACATCGGACATGAGATACCTGGCCGGACTAGGGGACGACATCCAATGGCTAAATGCGAGTGTCACCCCACCGCGCTTCCAACTGTCGCTTCTAGCGCACATCCGGAACAGTCACCCCGAGGCTAGGGCCACCGTGATACACCGCCCGCTGCACCTGATGAATCCCAAGTCTGGGCAGCGCGAGTATCTCAGGTGGGTGGCCCCGAACGACCCCTTCAAGTATCTCGGGTTCTATCTCACAGCCACTATGAACTGGGAATACGAGTACAAATACCTGCTGGGCAAGCTGGATGTGCTCACACGGCAAATCAAGGCGGGACGAAAGATCGGTCTCGCATGGGATGTCTTCCTCACGGTGGTCTCGGCGAAGGTCAAAGGGCTCACTGACTATCACTCCGGGGTTGCCCCCTTCACGCGAGAGCAAATGGCCCACATCAACAACAAGGTCACCCTGGCGCTGAAGGGGGCGCCGAAGACGAGCCCGCACCAGATCCAGTGTGCCCGACCTATCGGCATGGGCGGCCCGGATCTCACCTTGAGCGCCGGACAGGTTCGAGTACAACTGGCTCTCAAAGTGATACACTCGGACGACCAGGAGGGGCAAGTCCTCCGCGCGTGCCTCGGCACGGTACAACGGTACAGCCGCGAGAAGCGCTTCCCGTGGGCGAACGTTTTCACATGCCAGACAGGCACCACTAGGGGGTTCGTGGAGGCAGTGGCGGACACACTGCAGTTAGCGAATCTGTGCATTCGAACAGTTTCAGACCTCTTCCCGGAACCAGCTGGAGGAGACGCGGCCGGAGGCGGCTCATACGAACTCGGCCTATCGATCGACACGCCCATTGCGGCCAGAACGGCCATCGCGCAGCACCTGCACGTGAAGGGTTCGGACAAGTCCCTCACGAGCCTTGCATGGCACCGGGCGAGCCTAGTCGCGCAGGGCTACGGGCAGCACTTGCTGACCACGCCACGACCCGGCATGACGGCCATCACACGCACCCCGCTGTGGGAGTCGATTGAGGTCGACGACTCGCGAAACGACCTGCCAGAGTACACGGCGGTGTCGGACGGCACCGGGAACGGGGTCATCGGAACCTGTCAGCTTGCGGATGACATGCTGAAGGCCATCGTCTCCAGACTGCACGCGGGGGACACGGCGATGGACGCGGAGCTGCTGGGCTTGATTCAGTCTTTCATGAAGCTGGTCGCACGTCAGGCGCCGGCAGACCAGGCGCGCATCCTGTGCGACTGCCACGCGGCTATGGCGCTCTTCGAGCGCACCCGCAAGGAGGACTTCGACCCAATGCAGAAAGTGCAGGGCAGAGGGGCGATCCTGCAGCTATTCCTATCCACCCAGGTGCCCCTCTCACCGGCCACTGACTTCAAGCTGGGCTGGCTGCAAGGGCACTCCGACAAACTAAAACCCGACCAGATAGCGGAGGCGGACCGCCCTCTCTTCCAGGCGCACGTGATGTGCGACAAAACGGCGCCGAAGAGTGCAGAGATCGCCGCCCGCAAGGGCATCACCTTTTTCGAAATTGACTTTCAGTCCGTGCTGTGCGACATGCAGGGTGAACGCGTGCTGCAACCTTTCAAGGCGCTGATGAAAGGGCTCAGCACCGATCCAGCTTATCATGCTCGCATGACCATCACGCACCGGGAGCACGTCACCGGGGTGTCGTGGAGGGACGTCCCCATAGCCGAGCTACACCTCCCACGCACGAACACCGCGTGGAACTCGAAAAGCACCTTCGCCCCGGAGGAGCGGGATAAGCTGGACTGCACAGCAGCGCGAACGCAACTAGAGGCCTTCCCACAGCTGAAAGCGGGAGCAGTGGCGGGGAGGGGTAAGACCCTCGACTGGACACGACTGACCATCATCGGCGGGCTCACATCTCTCACGACCACGAGTGGAGGGGACTCAGCGCCGGCGGCACCTGGGCGGTGTCCTTTCTGCACGAGCGCGCCGCGGGACACACTGGGGCACGCGCTGCAGGAGTGCCCCTGTGACCGCTGGGAACGGGAGCTCTCCGACGACTGGGGGCGTCAGACGACCCAACTTGCACGGGAACGGTACCTAACAGCCTCGATCACGGCGATGCTAGAGACGGGCTGCCCACTGGATTTGACGGGCCCGGCGAGGGGAACAGGGCGTTCAGCGCCGTGGCGATTGTTGTTGCGAGAGCCTCATTGAAAGCGTAAGTTCCGTGTAGTTTCATAGGTAAAATGATAACACATATCGCCATGTTTTAACTAGGCATGTATAGAATGACC
>JAGWVT010000163.1 GCA_018970765.1 Actinomycetales bacterium | reverse complement strand
CTGGCGTACGGCGGGCTGCGCGTGCTGGTCATCGACCTCGACCCGCAGGGGAACGCGTCGACGGCATTCTCAGTCCCCCACCACTCTGGGACGACGGGGTCGTATGAGGTGGTGGTTGACCAGACTCCGATCGCGGAGGTCGTCCGGGCCACCAACATCCCCGGGCTGACGTGCGTCCCTGCGACGTTGGACTTAGCCGGGGCCGAGACCGAACTGGTCTCCGCTGTGGCACGTGAGCAGCGTCTGCGCAAGGCAGTACAGGCGTATGTGGCTCAGTGCGCGGCTGCTGGCGAGCCGCTGGACTATGTGTTCATCGACTGCCCACCGAGCCTGGGGTTGCTCACCGTCAATGCCCTCACCTGCGCTGAGCAGGTGCTGCTGCCGATTCAGTGTGAGTTCTATGCGCTCGAGGGCGTCAGCCAGCTGCTGCGAATCATCGACCTTGTGAGTCGGGAATTGAACCCGGGGCTGGCGGTGGGGCACATCCTGCTCACCATGTACGACTCCCGGACGCGTCTGTCACAGCAGGTGGCCGATGACGTCCGGGCGCACTTCGGCACCCAGGTGCTCACGGAGGCGGTGCCGCGTTCGGTGCGGGTGAGCGAAGCGCCGTCCTTCGGGCAGACGGTGGTGGAGTACGACCCTGGCTCCTCGGGCTCGCGTGCGTACATCGAGGCGGCTCGGGAACTGGCTGAGCGGTTGGCTGAGTCGTGAGGGTGCACTCTGGGGATAGTTCTCCGCACGGATACACAAGTTATCCACAGGTCACAACGGATTTTCCGGACATTTTACGACTCTTGACGAAGGCGGGTGTGATGTCGTATGGCAACTAGATCGTCAGGACGCAGCGGAGGCTTGGGTCGCGGTTTGGGTTCGCTGTTGGCGAACACCTCGGCAGACATCCCCGCGCCGTCCGCTGCTGTTGATGACGCCGGTGGCGCGGCTGCTGCCATGTCGGTGGATGCGCCCGGCCGATACGCCGAGTTGCCCATCAGCGCCATAAATCCGAACCCGCGCCAGCCGCGGGATGTGTTCGACCCTGAGGCCCTCGCTGAACTGGTGCACAGCATCAAGGAGATAGGGCTGTTGCAGCCGGTCGTTGTACGCCCTGTGGGCGAAGGGCGATATGAACTCGTCGCCGGTGAGCGGCGGCTGCGCGCAAGTACCGCAGCGCGGATGACGGCGATTCCCGCCATCATCCGCGAGACTGCCGACGCCGACCTCCTTCGGGACGCGTTGCTCGAGAACTTGCACCGCGCCGACTTGAACGCCATCGAGGAGGCTGCCGCTTACCAGCAGTTGCTGGAGGATTTCGGGTGCACTCAGGAGGAATTGGCTACGCGCATCGGCCGCAGCCGCCCCCAGGTGACGAATACTTTGCGTCTGCTGAAGTTGCCGGCACCCGTGCAGAAGCGGGTGGCCGCTGGGATCCTGAGCGCAGGGCATGCCAAGGCGCTGGCGGGGGTGTCAGATGCGGCCGCATGCGAGGCGCTCGCGGTGAAGGTGGTAGCGCAGGGGCTGAGCGTGCGGGCGTTGGAGGAGCTGCTTGCGGTTGGTGTTGTGGGTGCGAGCACCCGCAAGAAGTCGCGAACGGCCAAGCGGACGACAACAGACTTTCCTGAAGTGACGGAACAGCTTGCGGATGCTTTGCATACGCGCGTGAGTATTCACAAACCCAAGGGCATCAAACCGGGCATCATCGCGATTGAGTTTGCCGATGCGGAGGATTTAGCGAGAGTGGCCGCGCATTTTCGAGGTTGATGCTGAAAGCGATTGTGTTGCTGTCTCTAGCGATCCAGACGTATGCCAGTTTTCGCTTGCACAATGTCAACAAATGCGGGAGCAATCGTTCGCGCGTACGACGCTTTGAGAATGAAGCCATGAATGGTCGTCAGGTCATTGCCGATCACACCAGGACACACAGTGATCGAACAGAACAACGGTGTCAGGTTCAAGAACTGCACTGCCTTGGGCACGCCAATTTGCACAATCTTGTTGGCAACTGAGAGCGCGTTGTTGATGGGTGCTGAACACTCGCTGGGATTGGACAACTGTGCGTTGAGGCACGAACCAGTATCGGGGGGTAGCGGTGTGGGGAGGACGACCGCGATTTTGAGTGAAGGGCTTTCCTGCTCCAATATTGTGAGAAATTCGCATGTCCCAGACTTGAGATCGGTGAACGCATCGTCTTGCAGCCAGCGGTCGAAAGAACCAAGGATGAGCAGGTCTGGTCGATAGGAATGAACCGCGGCAGACACACGGTTGTCGAAATCGGTGCAGCGAGCAATCACTGTCCGCGAGTCGCTGCCTTGAAAGGTGGATGATTGACCAAACAGGGTCCTCGCTGAAGGGCGTGATGCAGGGATTGGTGACAACTGACTTCTAGGGTTGATGCCGTGGTCGAGAGGATGTCTCCATGCCCGCTGCCTGTCCGTAAGAGTTCCGTGAGGATGTCGTCGCGGTCGCTCGGGGTCGTGACGCGCAGACCACGTTGAGGCAGATCGCCGAGGGTTTCGGCATCAGCGAGGCGACGTTGTCGAACTGGTTGAAGGTCGCTGAGGTCGAGGCCGGCCGCAAGCCTGGGGTCACGTCGGCCGAGGC
>JAGWVT010000162.1 GCA_018970765.1 Actinomycetales bacterium | reverse complement strand
CTCGCCCGCACGTACCTGCTCGGCGGTGAGACGCCGGCCAAGGTCTTGCTTCCTGATGTCTTGGTGTGAATTCGACATTCAAGGTGATGAAGTCGTTGACGCGTACCTCATCGCTGGCGCGTGGGATCTGGGTGCGCAGTTCCTGACGTTTGATCACCGGCTCGGGCACATTTCAGGCGCGCTCGTCACAGTGATCTGAACGGCACCGTGATCGGAACCCGCTTTGCCTTCGGGCGGCATTCTGGCCGTCCTCGAGGTGAAGTTGAAACCCTTGCCCTGTTGGATTCCCATGTGCCACAATCTGCCCGTGATCACCGGCCGTCCCATTTCCGGCATTATTACCTAGCGCGTCGACTCCGGTCGACGCGCAGCCCTTCGCTTGCGAGGGGCTTTTTTGTTGGCCGGGCGAGGCTCGCAGGGCAGTGTGCGGCAGTGGTGATCGGGCAGGAACGAAGAGTTGGGAGTAGGGATGAGTCGACCGGATAGCTTCCATGTGTACGACACCACGCTGCGTGATGGAGCGCAGCGCGAAGGAATTTCCTACTCGGTCGCGGACAAGCTCAAGGTCGCCCAACTCCTTGATGACTACGGCGTGGGATTCATTGAGGGGGGCTGGCCGGGTGCTCTGCCGAAGGACACTGAGTTCTTCGCTCGCGCGGCGTCGGAGTTGTCGCTGAAGAACGCCCAGTTGGTCGCGTTCGGGGCGACTCGAAAGGCTGGCGTGGACGTGCGCTCTGACAGCCAGGTCAAAGCGCTGCTGGATTCCGGGGCGCCGGTCATCACCCTGGTGGCAAAGTCCGATGTGCGGCATGTGTTCGAAGCGCTGAAGACCACGTTGGACGAGAACGAGGCGATGGTGCGCGACACTGTGGCCTACCTGGTGGAGCAGGGCCGACGGGTATTCGTCGATATGGAGCACTTCTTTGACGGCTATGCCCACGACCCCGACTACGGAGTGCGGCTGCTGATTGCCGCCGCTGAGGCGGGCGCCGATGTCGGCGTGCTCTGCGACACCAACGGGGGCATGCTCCCGTCCGGGATCGCCCGCGTTGTCGCGGACGTGGCGCAGCGCAGCGGCGTGCGTTTGGGAATCCACTGCCAGGACGACACCGGCTGCGCGGTGGCCAATTCGGTTGCTGCGGTGGAAGCCGGTGCCACGCATGTGCAATGCACGGCGAATGGGTACGGGGAACGCACCGGCAATGCCGATCTGTTCGTGGTGGTTCCGAACCTGCAGTTGAAGCTCGGCATCGAGTGCCTGCCGCCCGGGCATCTCGCTGAGACCATGCGAATCTCCCATGCCATCGCCGAAATCGCGAATATCGCTCCACATACTCATCAGCCCTATGCCGGTGTTTCCTCATTTGCGCACAAGGCGGGTCTGCATGCCAGTGCATTGCGGGTCAATGCCGAGCTCTACAACCACATTGATCCGGCGCAGGTTGGCAACGACCAGCGGGTGCTCGTGACAGAGATGGCCGGGCGTGCCTCGGTGGAGTTGAAGGGCAAGGAACTCGGATATGACCTGTCAGGCAATCCCGAGTTGCTGAGCAGGGTCGTCGACCGTGTGAAAGAACTCGAGGCGAAGGGGTGGACATTCGAGGCTGCAGATGCATCCTTCGAGTTGCTGCTGCGTGGCGAGCAGGATCCGGTGCGGTTCTTTGACGTTGAATCCTGGCGAACCATCGTGGAACAGGCAGCCGACGGCAACGTCAGCTCCGAGGCCACAGTCAAGGTGCACGCCAATGGGGAGCGAATCATCGCTACCGCGGAGGGCAATGGGCCCGTCAACGCACTGGACCAAGCCCTACGCAAGGCGCTGATCCAGTTGTTCCCCGAGCTGTCCAAGCTTTCCTTGACGGACTACAAGGTACGCATTCTGGAAGGCGTCACGGGCACGGATGCGGTGACGCGCGTGCTCGTCGGAACCACGGACGGCAAACAGGAGTGGACGACCGTCGGTGTCCACGAGAACGTGATTGCCGCCTCATGGCAGGCACTCGCCGACGCCATTGCCTATGGACTACTGCGTGGTGGGCCGACAGTTTGACCTGCGTGCTGCGCTGCCCGGGGCGCTAGGGTCGGCGCGTGCGTATCTGCCGGGTTGCTGTCGATGGCGAACCCTTCTTTGCGGTTCTCGAAGGCGTTGACGAGTGGGGTGAGGTTGCTCCTGATGCCATGGTCGCGCTGTTGCGTGGCCACCCCTTCGGCGACTTCGCACCTGACGGCCGAGTGCTGCCTTTCAGTGACCTCAAACTGCTGGCACCGGTGATTCCGAGCAAGATCATTGCGGTAGGACGCAACTACGCAGACCATGCCGCCGAGCTCGGCAACCAATTACCGGCAGAACCGATGATCTTTCTCAAGCCCAGTACCTCGGTCATCGGCCCAGGCGATGCCATTCAATTGCCCTGGCAGTCCGAGCAGGTCGACCATGAAGCTGAACTTGCCTTGGTGATTTCGCGCTTATGTCGTGACGTTGCCGAGGATGACGCCGATTCGGTGATCCTCGGCTACACCTGCGCCAACGACGTCACAGCACGGGACCTGCAGAAGCGGGATGGCCAGTGGGGGCGCGCCAAAGGCTTCGACTCGTTCTGCCC
>JAGWVT010000161.1 GCA_018970765.1 Actinomycetales bacterium | reverse complement strand
TGCGTGTGTCCGCCACAGGAGAGTGTCGGCGCAGTGAGGTGCCGGTGGATCTGCCCCAAGGCCCACGAGGTGAGCAAGGGCCGCCAGGGGAGCGAGGTGCTGCCGGCGCCGATGCCACCGCCGAGACGTTGCGCTGCTTCCAACGATTGACCGCGGGCGTCGACTTGCGCGGCTGCAAGATCCCGACTGATGACTTGGGCGCGTTCACTAATCTCGACGGCGCAAATCTCAGCGGGTCCACGTTCGTGAACACTGCGCCGCCTGCGCACCTCGGTGATTCTCGAGGCTATGGCCATTGTGCCTTCAACTGGACTGAAGTGAAGTGTTGGGGAGGGCTCGGAGGTGGTTCGATTCCGGTTCCCGCTGACATCGACGCGACTCAGGTGGTCGATGTCCAGAGTGGCGTTCAGACTTCATGCGCACTCATGAAAACCGGTGCGCTGCGTTGTTGGGGCGGCCCGGGGTATGGCCAGAACACCACGCCCCAAGGCCTCGGTCCGATTGAGCAGTTGGCTGTGGGCGACGTACACACCTGTGTTCTCACTCGTGCGGGTCAAGTCATGTGCTGGGGAATCGGCCGTGCGGGTATCCAACAAGTGCCGGATGCGCTCGGGCGGGTGACTCAGTTGGTCTCGGGCGGTGACTACGCGTGTGCGCTGAACAGTGCAGGGGAAGTGAGTTGCTGGGGTTGGACGCCACGAGTGCCGACTGGGCTTCCGCGGATAAGCCGGCTCTTCGCTGGCTACAACAATGTATGTGCCATTGACGAAGATGAGCATGCTCACTGCTGGGGCACCGACGCGTCGACGCTCGGAGCGAACTTCCCTTCTGACTTGGGGCCCGTGAGGAGCATGTCCGGGGGTGTCGGCAGTTTGTGCGCCGTGTCAGTCACCAATTCCTTGCGATGCTGGGGCGGGTTTGTTGGCAACTTGGCGGGCGTGAGAGACGGCAGCGAAGCACTGCCACCGGCTGATCTGGGCCCTGTTACGGAGGTGTCTGCGGGCGTCTTTCACACCTGCGCGATCACTACTGGGATGCGCGTTCGCTGTTGGGGCAACGATCAGGCGGCAGCGGGAGATTTCACGATGGGCCGGATTGAAACCGGTGTGATCAGTATGAACCGCACCAACGTAGAGGGCGCAAGTCTCGAAGGGCTGGTCCTGGCATCAGGAAGCGGAGGTTGTGGCATCGTGGGGAAGCCGTCTTCTTTGCCCGCCGGATGGAACTTGGCACACGGCTGCCTTGAACAGGCTATGTAGCGGGCCGCGCACCGATTGCCCGATGGGCCTCGCAGCCAAACTGCCAGACCGGCCGAAGCGCGGCCATGTGATCGGCGTGTGTGGCATGTCATCCCCTTAGTCGGTGAGAGGCCCGTGCTTTGGGGCTGTGATTGCGGTCCGCCGCCGGCGGTGAGTGCTGGCGTTCACCGAGCGTGCTTGTCTAGGATGCAGTTGAGCGCCTGGCATCGGGTTCCAGACACTTCACTTTCAAGGGGGCCACGATGACTATTGCGAGAATTCGTGAACTGTCAATCGGGGTTGTCGTCGGAGCGGTGCTGGTCGGCGGTATCAGTTACGCGACACAGCCAGAGGCCGGTGCAGTCAACGCATGCGTCGACAAAGTCACCGGTGTGCTGCGCCTGCTTGGCACGCGTGCTTGCACGGCATCGGAGACTCCGATGTCATGGTCCGTCATCGGCCCTCGCGGCGCTTCGGGTCCGATTGGTCCGCGCGGGCCGGTGGGCCTGACCGGTGCGCAGGGGCCGTCAGGCCAAACCGGATCTCAGGGACCCTCTGGAACTCGCGGAGCCCAAGGCGAACGGGGTGCCATCGGTCCACGCGGGTACTCCGGCGCTGGCGGCTACCAAGCTTTCTCAGCGAATGCCTCCTTTGTGGTTCCAGCAGGGGTGACGAGTGTCCGTGTGGAGGCATGGGGCGGCGGTGGTAGTTCCGAGGGGTATGCCCGTAGCGTCGGCAACGGGTGTCCAGGGGAGTCTGGTCGGTATCTGATGAGTCACGTGTCCGTGACTCCGGGTGAGACCCTCGAAGTCTCAATCGGTCAGGGGGGAGTTCCCACCACGTCCGAGCCGGAGGTTTACGGCACCGTCCGAAGGGTGTGGGGACAACCAGGGGGAGCGACGACGTTGCGCAACAGTGCCGGAACTACTTTAGTTTCAGCCGCCGGTGGCGACGGTTACGGTGTCGGCGACCATGTCCTCTGGTGCTCGGACGCGATGGTGCCCAGTAGCGACGTCACGGGCGGCGGCGCCGTTGCCGTTCGGCGCGACGCACCCCCCGTGCAGTCGATGCTCCCGAGCGTCATCGCAGCGAACGGCGCAATTCCATCTAATGGTGGGCCGCTTGGGGGACCTCCGTACGCGTTCAAGGGCCGCGCGGGCGAGATGGTCATCACCTGGTAGGCACACGCCGAGTTCGGAGTTAGCTTTGCGAACACGGCGCTTGGCCGGACCGACCTAATGCGCGCTCGCACGAGCTACGTCCGGAAGTCCGCCACGACGCTGACAGCATGCACTCCGGGCCTGTTGCTGTGACTTGCCAGCATGCGGTGTCTGTGTCACAGTGCGGCAGCCGACACCCGAGACC
>JAGWVT010000051.1 GCA_018970765.1 Actinomycetales bacterium | reverse complement strand
GTACTCCTCGTTGTTGTACTTGACCTCGGTGCCGCCGTACTTGCTGTAGATGACGATGTCACCGACCTTGATGTCGAGCGGGATGCGCTTGTCGCCGTCCTCGTCGAACCGACCCGGGCCAACTGCCAGGACCTTGCCCTCCTGGGGCTTCTCCTTGGCGGTGTCCGGGATCACGAGCCCTGAGGCCGTGGTCTGCTCGGCATCGAGGGTCTGGACCAAGATGCGGTCCTCGAGTGGCTTGATGGAGACCGACACGTGCGTTCCTCCGAATGATTCGGCAGCCCCCTGACGGGGCAGATCGGATAATTGGCAGTCCCAGGGTGGGAGTGCTAGAAGAACAGTACGCACCGGTTAGCACTCCGTCAAGTTGAGTGCCAGCTCGGACGGGCTACGCGACAGTGAGGCTGGGCGATGGTCAGGATGGGATGGTGGATGCCGACCTCATCACCTGGCTGTCCAGTCCGGGTGGGCGGGAGGCCATCCGGCAGGCCGACCAACTCCTAGGCTCCCTCGAGGAATCTCCCAGCCGAGGTTCGGCCCCATTGCTGGCTGCCCAACGCCTGCGGGCGCTGCCTAGTGCGGACGGGCCACCGCTAACCGCCCCGCAAGCCGCTGCCGCCCTCACCCAAGTCGAGCTCGCCAAGCGGGCGGGCCTGGAGCCGGGCTCCTTGCTGCTGACCCGGGATGGTCTGGAGCAGGCCACCGCTCCAGTCGTCGCTGCCCGGCATGCCCAACACCTTGGCCAACTGGGCGCGGCTGTCGTCGAATTGGGGGCCGGATTGGGTTTCGACACTGCTGCGATGGTGGCTGCCGGCCTGACGGTGACTGCGCTGGAGGCTGACCCCGTTCGAGCTGCCTGCCTGAGGGCAAATGTTCCGAACGCCGCCGTGGTCTTCGGCGACCTGATGAATTCGGCCATCTTGGAGCAGGTACTGGCTGATCCCTCGGCGGTTATCTACGCCGATCCCGGCAGACGAGCTGCCGCGCGCCAAACCGATGGGCGTCGAGCGCATCCCGAACGCGACCCGCAGCGCTGGTCGCCCCCGTGGGCATTTCTGGTGGGCCTAGCCGCACGGCACCGACTGGCCGCCAAGGTGGCAGCCAACATTCCTGAAACCGTCATTGCGCAGTCATGGCAGGTCGAGTGGGTCAGCATCAACGGAACCCTGGTCGAGGCCTTCGTGACGAACGGCGAGCCGCTAGCGGCACGCCGACAGGCTGCCGTACTGCGCTACGGTCGTTGGCAGACGATTCCGCAGGGGCCAGCCGGTACACCGGGCACCAGCGTCCAGGCGTTCGTACACGAAGTCGACCCCGCGGTCGTTGCCGCTGCTGCAAGCACGACACTGGCCGCGCGCATGAACGCGAACCTCCTGACCAGCGATGGCCGATGGCTCACCAGCAGCGAACTGCCAGCCGAAGGGAACGCTTCCTTCCTGCGCAGTTACGCAGTGGCTGAACAGCTGCCCAGTCAACTACCCGCACTGCGTCAGGCCCTTCGCGCGCGCGGAATCAGCCGGGCAACCATCAAGAGTCGCGGGCGAGATCAAGCGCGCCTCCGTCACGAACTTCGCATCAGCGAGGGAACCGGTCCGATTCTGGCCTTGATCGATGGCAGCGGATCTGATCGGGAAGCCACGAATGTGCTGGTCCTCGAACAGCGATGATGCGGCCGGTCATGCCGGCAGTGCAGCAGGCAGTGGTGAACTACGCCGCTGCCATGCGCTCGGCCAGCGGAATGGTGACGACGTCGTAGGGCAGATCCCAAGCCGTATCAACGATGAGCGGCAGGAAGGACACGCCAAGTCCCATGGCACGCGCTGCATGCAGATGCGCGGGATCACTGAAGTCCGGGTGGTTAGGTTCCGCTGCCAGCACACTGCGAGCGAGTTCTTGGAGCCGCTCCTCCTCGACCTCCGCAAGATTTGTGTTGTGCCAGGTCATGCGGGCATGTTCCATGTCAATGACGCAGATTCTGCGGTCATGCGGGCTCATCGTGCCACGGATCGCGATTGCTTCGGCAATGCCAACGCCGTGCAGAGCCTCCATGCGCTGCAGGTACTCCCGCTGACCTCGTAGCCCGATTTCTTGATCGCGAAGGATGGCGTCCAAGAACAGAGCCTCCTTTGAGGGATACCTTGAGAAGATCGCGCCCTCGGAGTAGCCCGCGGTGCGCACAACCTCGTTGATGACTGCGCCCTCGTAGCCTGACTGACTGAGATGATCGATCGTCGCCCGCAGAAGCGCATCGGTGATGTCGTCACCAGTATTAAAGGGCAAGAAATCCACGTGCGGCGGCCGCGGTTCTTCTGGCAGTGCCACCGCGGCACGTTCGACAACCAACACCTCGGCATACCGACGCCACATCGGTTGCAGGTCAAGTTCCGCAAGTCCGGGGCGGTGCGCTGCCGCCAGCAGCCCCAGGCCCAGAGCTACGAGGTATCCGCGCTTTGCCGCACGCTCAGCACTCCCGGCATCCGCGGGGTCAAGCCACTGTCGGATGGTGGTGCCCAGGGATTCGGCGACAGCTGCATGGAGTTCGGGCTCGAATGTGGCAACCACCGCGAGGTCTGCGGCGGCACGCAGTTCGGTCGAAGGTCGCGCAAGGGATTCCTGTGCAGCTACAAACTCAGCAGCATCCATAGACTTGCCCTCACCAGGGGTACCGAGCAAGCCCGCTGCGGTAAGCGAGCGGGTCAACGCGGCTGCAAGCGCAGGGCCCGCGCTCTCACGCCAGATTGCAGCAGCCAACTCCCCACGACTATCAAAGCGGTCTCGCACCGGTCGGATCGACAAACCTGCGGCTTTGCCAACCGCGGCCAACGACAGTCCCGACCACCCCTGGGCAGCAATGAGGTCCAGACCTGCTGCCAGGATCCGCGCATCATTGCGCCGGACACGGGCTTGGACCACGGCGGCATCCTTGCAGCATCCCGCCGACTGCACGCACCAGTGTCAGGCAATTGATCCCTACCGGAGGGGTGTCTGTCCTCCTGAACGAGGACGCAGAGACCGGCGCAAATCGGCGATATCACCTGCATCGGTGCCACAGCAGCCGCCGATGAGGTCAACAGGCGGGCTGGTCAAGTCTGCGAGTTGGGCCACCCCGAACGACCCTTGCAACGCTGTGCCGCTGCCCGTGATCCACTGTTCGCTGGGCGCATCCCAGGTACCACCGGCGTTGGGATAGGCGATCAATGGCAGCGCAGTGTGCTCCCGAAGGCGCTGGAGAAGCGCCGGAACCAACTCAGGTGCGCAACAGTTCACGCCGAGTGCGATGACCTGCGGACTCACGACCTCGGCGAGGGCCTCGATAGGTTGCCCGGCACTGACATAACGATCATCACGCACCGTGCAGCTGACGGTGGTGGCTAGGTGCGCAAACTCCGTCAGCGCCGCAAGCAACACCTCGACTTCGCGCAGGTCGGGAATGGTTTCGCACACCAGTAGATCCGGCTGAGCTTCCGCCAGGATTTCTATGCGCTGCAGGTGGAAGGACCGTAGTTGTCCGGGCGAGAGGTCATAGCCGCCGCGGTACTCGCTGCCGTCGTGCAGGATCGCTCCATAGGGACCGATACTGGCCGCTACCAGTGGGGTGCGTCGCTGCGAGTGACGCTGGCCGGGAATTGCCGACGGCGTCGCACATTCCATCGCCTCTGCAATAGCTTCCCGTGCCAGTCGCACGCTGGTGCGCAGTGCCTCCTCGGCTTGGATCGCCTGGTAACCGGCGCGCAGGAAACCCTCCCGCGACATTTGGTAACTCCCAGTGATCAAGATCTCCGCACCTGCCTGCAGGAACTGCATATGCGCCTGGCGCACGCGCTCTGGTTCTTGCATGATCGCGCGTGCGGTCCACAGGGGACCGCTGATATCCGTGCCATGCAGTTGCGTTGATAGACCACCGTCCAGCAGTACCGGATGAGGGTCGCCAGCAATCCACGCGCGAAGGCCGTCGATGGATCGCTCGGCGAGGTGGATCACTCAGGCACTCCGGAGAGCACCTGGACCGTGGCCATAGATAGTCCGGGGTACGCGCCAACCGACCAGGGTGACGCAACGGCACCGCGTTCAACCAGCCAGGCGCCGAGTGTGGCGATCATCGCACCGTTATCGGTGCACAGTTGCGGGCTCGGAACCCGCAGCGTGATGCCCGCCGCTGCGCAGCGCTGCTGGGCAAGTTCACGCAGGCGCGAATTGGCTGCTACACCACCGCCGAGCACGAGCACCTCTGCCCCGGTCTGACGGCAGGCCTGCACGGCTTTGGCTGTCAGCACGTCAGCAACGGCCTCCTGAAAAGAGGCAGCAACATCCGCGGCTGGAATCGGCTCCGGACACTTCGCGACCCACCGTGCCACCGCGGTCTTTAGACCCGAGAAGGAAAAGTCAAAGGGATGTTCAAGTCGTTCATTGCCTGTACTCAATCCACGTGGGAATGCGATGGCGTGCGGATCGCCAGTGCGTGCCAGCCGGTCTATGACCGGACCGCCAGGAAATGGCAGCCCCAAGAGTCGAGCCACCTTGTCAAAAGCCTCACCTGCAGCATCGTCCAGCGTTGCACCAAGAGTGTCGAACTCACCGTCACGAATTGCCAACAGACTCGAATGACCACCCGAGACCAGCAAACCGACACAAGCCTGCGGAAGTGCACCGTGCTCAAGTTCGTCGACGACAACGTGCCCGGCAAGGTGGTTGACCGCAAGAAGTGGGATATTCAGCGCAGCGGCCAGGGCCTTTGCCGAACTGACACCGACCAACAGTGCACCGGCAAGGCCTGGGCCCGCGGTGACGGCGACTGCGTCTAGGTCCGAGAGCTGAACACCCGCAGTTGCCAGTGCGCGCTCGATCGTGGGCACGATTGCCTCAAGGTGGGCGCGACTCGCGATCTCGGGTACCACACCACCGAAGCGCGCCTGCTCGTCGACACTTGATGCAACTTCATCGGCAAGCAGACGCCGGCCATGGACGATCCCGACCCCAGTTTCGTCACAGGACGTTTCGATGCCCAGGATCAGCGGTGCGCTCGTCACCGCTGATCGCCTTTGGAGTCCGTGTGCAAATGAGCGTTGACGGGCGCTGCGGTCAAGGACAGGCAAAGCACGATCGCATCTTCACCGTCCGGGTAGTACCGCGATCGGCGGCTCAGTTGGGTAAACCCGGCCGCGCGGTAGAGAGCGATGGCCGCAATATTTCCAGCACGCACTTCCAGCAGCAGCCTGCGACAGCCCGCCTGACGCGAGTGCCCCACGAGTGCTTGAAGGAGCACGCGCCCCACGCCGAGGCCCTGCATCTGGGGAGCAACGCCGATGGTCTGCACATCGGCGTCTGGCGCAAGCAGGAACAACCCGGCGTAACCAACGACTCGACCGAGTTCATCCTGCGCGACCACGTACCAACGCGTTGGCTGCGCAAGCTCCTCCCAGAACTGTTCAGTGCTCCACGAGTCGAATGGGAAAAGCTGCACCTCCAGTTCGACAACCGATGGGATGTCCCACCAACGCATCGGGCGAAGGGAAACTGCCAACTGTTGCTCGACCTGCATGTTCACGCGTGACCTGCTACCGCATCGGGTAGGCGCAGGTAGAGCGGCTCCGGTCGAAGCAGGACTTGCCCTGCCAGAGCCTGAGCGGTGGCGCCGGAGTCACTGCCATGGTCAGCCAGCCAAGCATGCGACTCGAAACTTGGTCCGGCACTACCGGACTCGATGCCGTCAATGAGCGATGCTCCGGATTTAAGGGCATTAAGGGCACTGTGCACACGCAGACCCATGGCCCCGGCCAGGCCGGGTAGACCCAGAGAAGTCCAGGGCTGCGGTTCGAGAACACGGCTTTCGGCGGATAATCCCCCAACACCCGACCCGACCCAAGTGACTTCGAGATCGTGGACATTGTTGACGTTGTGTGTGGGCAGATCGTTCGGACGACACACACCTGGACCCGCGGTACGTTCACCCGTTGAGTCGTATGTGGCCCAGTAAATCTCACGGCGGCGTGCATCCATCGCAACCCCGAGTTGTTCCTGCGCTTCGCTTGCTAACACGGCCCAGGCCACGGCGTCCAGCGAACAAACACCGACAACAGGTATCGACCAACTCAGCGCAAGCGCTCGAGCCGTCGCGATACCAACGCGCAGGCCCGTATAAGGCCCGGGCCCGACACCGCAGGCGATGACGTGCGGATGAGCAATACCAGCAGCGGCGATCACCGTGCGGACCATCGGTATGAGCACCTCAGCATGGCCACGTGCGTCTACATGCGACTGTTCGCTGACGATCCGGTCACTGGTGACGGCCACAGATGTCAATGCTGACGAGGTATCCAAGGCCAAGACGATGGGCGCCTGCACTGCATCAGCTCGATTCACGGATCGTCACATGACGAAGATCCAGCGTCTCGTCATCCGCATTGATGTCGATCGCGATCCAATGATCGGCCAGGCTCGGTGCCACCTGCGCCCCCCACTCCACCGCGGTGATGCAGCCATCGGGATCGATATCGAGATCGTCGATTCGGTCCCCGCTCTGCAGTCGGTAAGCGTCGACGTGAACGAGATCAATGCCACGGGCCGTGCGGTAACTTCGCATCAACACGAAGGTGGGGCTAGTAACCCACTCGACAACGCCGAGGCCTTGGGCCATTCCCTGCACCAATGTCGTTTTGCCTGCACCCAGGGTCCCGGTCAACACGAACAGGTCACCTGCGGTTGCAGCCAGTGCCAACTCCCTGCCCAGTGCGCGCATCGCCACCGCATCGGGGATCAGCCGCTCCATCGGCAACTTCACGCGACGGGTTCCTCGCGAAAGCCGGTGATATTGCGCCACACGCGATCAATCAATTCCTCCAGTAGGGCGTCAACCTGCTCATGATGCTCGACAAAGACCATATGCCCGCCCTTCGCAACAATGACGAACTCAGCGCCAGGAATATGGTGCACAATCTGCGCGCTGTGCTGTGGTGGCGTCAAGCGATCGGCATCACCGACGACAACGAGAACCTCGCACTGTTGCAGGATGGCAAGTGCGGCACGCTTATCGTGATCCTGCAGTGCCGGTAGGAATTCTGCGAGCACATCGATGGGAGTTGCCGCGATCATCTGCGCTACAAATCGACCAGCCTCATCCGAGGCCACTGATCCGAAGGCGTAGAGCCGCGTCAACAGCAGGCCTAGATCTGTCGTGGTCCGTCGACTTAGTTCAACGACGGCCTTCTGCCGAGCCAAGGCTGCTGCCGCGGGTGAGGCCAGTCGCTGCAGGACTGGACCGACGAACGACGGCAGACCCAAGGACACCTCTGCGAGACCGCCGGCAGACGTGGCAATGAGCGCGACCCCGAAGACTCGGCGCTTGAACAGTTCAGGATGTTGTTCAGCCAAAGCCATGATCGTCATGCCGCCCATGGAGTGACCAACCAGGACCAGTGGGCCCTCAGGTGCTAACGCGGTGATGATGTCGAAAAGATCGCTACCCAGCTGGTCGACGTGGTGGGTATCGAATTCGGCACGATCACTCTTGCCGTGACTTCGTTGATCGTAGAAAACCAGCCGAGCCTTGCCCTGCAAATCACGGCGCTGGTACCGCCAAGAATCCAGGCTGAGTGCATAGCCGTGGCAGAAGATGACGGTGAGTCGCGACGCAGCGCCTCCAGGATCGTCAACCTCAACGTGCAGGCAGGTGCCATCGGCAGTGATGACCTCGCGTACCTGAGTCGGGAAGTCCGGTGCTGGCAAGGAACTATCTCGGCGTGCCGTTCGCAGCATGACCAGCCGCTCCAGGGCGGCGCCGGCTGCCGCGCCGACCGCCAGGGCCCCTGCTGCCGCCAGGCCACCACCGGCCACGCGCACCGCCCTGCCTACGTCGAAGCCCACGTTCAAGCCCACTTTCAAAGTCCCACTTCATGCCTGAGGTAGATGCGCGGCACGCGCGATCCGATGCGCGTGACGATCTCGTATCCGATGCTGCCACTTGCCCGGGCCCAATCCTGCGCGCTCGGCGCTCCGTGACGCGAATCACCGAAAACCGTCACCCAGTCCCCTGGCTGCACTCGAACTCCCGTGGGTACAGCCACCATGAATTGATCCATCGCGATACGCCCGACGACCGGCAGCGCGGAACCGCCGGAGTCTGCCAAGGTCACCCAGCCGCTGCCACTAGCCGCCCTTGGAATCCCATCTGCGTACCCCAGGGGCACCAACGCCACCGTGGTTGGCGCCTCGGCTGTCCAGGCACTGCCGTAGGAGACACTCGCACCGCTCGGAATCTGCTTGACCAGTGCGATACGCGCCCGAAGGGTCATGGCAGGGATCAAGCCAAGGTTGTCCAAAGCAGGCTCTTCTACGGTGCGCTTATCGAATGGTGAGACGCCGTACATCGCGATGCCGATTCGAACAAGATCACCGTGACAGCCGGGGTGCTGAAGCGTCGCTGCCGAGTTCGCCAAATGCCAGCGCAGATCCACCAACCCGAAGCTCCCAGCAGTCTCAATAGCTTGGTTGAGCAGCAGGTGTTGTTCGCGCACCGATGCGCTGAGCGGGTCGCTCAGGGGTACATCGGCGTTAGCAAGATGTGACCACACGGCAACGACCTCAATGTGACCCTGGCCTTGTGCAGCGGCGACCGAGGCAACCAATCGGGGCCAATCCTCGATTGAGCAACCGTTTCGGCTTAAGCCCGTGTCGACCTTCATGTGGATACGGGGACGAATCCCCGAGGAACGACCCGCAGCTAAGACTTCCTCTAGTGCCCATTCGCTCGAAATGGAGAGATCCACACCGGCCTGTACAGCGCTAGAAACATCGCTATCGCCCGGCGCCCATAGCCAGGCAAGAATCCGACCGGTATCGCCAGCAGCTCGAAGGGCAAGCGCCTCGCTCGGCAGGGCAACACCTAACCAACCAGCACCGAACTCCCGTGCGGTCTGCGCCACCAGCACCATGCCGTGCCCGTAGGCGTCGGCCTTGACCACAGCCATCACCGCATCAGGCGCAAGGCCTGAGCTGGCACTGAGCAGATTTGCGGCGATGGCGTCAAGGTTGATGACAGCCTCAGCCCGCGTCACCTCCCCATTGTGGCCTGTCACGCACCTGCGGTCGGCACGGCGTCAGATAAGGGCGTTGACAAGGTCGGAGGCGATGAGTGCCCGCCCGTGTGGTGCATGCTGTGCTGCGCGCTTACCGGCCAGGCCATGCAGGTGTGCTGCGAGTGCCGCCACCTCGGCGGTTTCGACGCGATCCAGGAATGTCGTCGTCGATTTGCGAACCACCTGTGCGGCGAGAAGGCCACCGAGTAGGCCACTGAGGACGTCGCCGCTACCCGCGCAGGACAATTCAGCTCCACCGGTGCGATTGACCCAGGGAACTCCCGCACCGGCGACCACCGTGCCAGGCCCTTTAAGTAGCACGATGCAGCCAGTGATCCTTGCCAGTTGATCGGCATCGTTCAAGGGTTCGCCGGTCAGTTCGCACCTATAGGCACCCGCCAGGCGTTTGGCCTCACCGTAGTGCGGGGTGAGCACCGTGGGTGCACGGCGAGTGGCCGCGAGGTCAAGCAGAGCAGGTTCGTCAGCCAGGATCGCAAGTGCCGTGGCGTCCAGGACAACAGGTACGTCAGTGCGAAGAATTGCCTCGACGGTAGTAACGGCGTCCTGGCTTAGGCCAGGCCCAACCACCCACGCGTTTACGTTCGGTATTTCGACTTCGGTTACCACTTCAGGATTGCGGCGCACCACCTCGACTGCGCAACCGTCATCACGATCAAGGAATCGCACCATCCCGACCCCACTGCGCAGTGCAGCTCCCACGGTGAGCATCGCCGCGCCCAGATACCGCCGACTACCTGCTGCGATACCAACGACGCCGCGCCGGTATTTGTGATCATCCGCGCGCGCACGTACCTGCGCCAGCAGGTCGGCGACCTTGTCATCGGTGAGCCACTGACAGGCTGGCTCAGTCAACGCTGGCCCAATGCCAATATCGATGATCTGCAGGCGTCCAGTCACCGCGCAACCCGGCGCCAACAGCAAACCGGGTTTGGCGCAACCGAATGTGACCGTGCAGTCCGCTGGCAGAACCGCGCCCAGCACTGCACCGCTGTCGGCATCAAGACCACTGGGCAGATCGATCGCGAGCACTCGCGTGCTCAGGCCTGCCGCAACGTGGACAAGATCCGCCGCCGGTGCACGCAAGGGTCCTTTGCCACCGATGCCAACCAATCCGTCAAGGATCAAATCCGCCTTTGCCAGCAACTGCCAGGCGCGCTCAGGTTCCTTGGCCCAACTACATGACCCACCGCCCCCTTGCTTGAGTGCATGCATACCTGCGACGTGAACCTGCTCCGTGGTGGTGATCGCCTGCACACTTGCACCACGTCGAGCCAGATGTGCTCCAGCCCAAAGCGCATCCCCGCCGTTGTTACCCGGTCCGACCAGGATCACCACTCGTGCACCTGTGACGAGACAACCCTCGTCGTGCAGGACCTGAATTGCAGCCTGCGACGCAGCCCATGCTGCCCGGGCCATCAGCGTTCCGTCCGCCAGCGCAGCCGGGAAAGCCTCTTCGGCTGCGCGGACCCGAGCAACTGAGTAGGCCAGTGGCGGGAGCACGGCTACTCGACAGTGACGGACTTGGCAAGATTGCGCGGTTGATCGACGTCATGTCCCTTGGCTGTGGCCATTTCACAGGCGAACACCTGCAGTGGGACGGTTGAGACCAATGGCTGCATCAGCGCCGGTACCGCCGGAACTCGAATGCAGTGATCCGCGTACGGAGTGATGCGATCGTCGCCTTCCTCCGCAATCGCGATGATCAGTGCACCGCGCGCCCGCACCTCTTGAACGTTAGACAGCATCTTGTCGTGCAGTAGTGGGCTACTGACCGGAGAGGGCACGATGACAACTACCGGGGTGCCTTCCTCAATCAACGCGATGGGCCCATGCTTGAGTTCCCCCGCTGCGAACCCTTCAGCATGCATGTAAGCCAGTTCCTTCAGCTTCAGCGCGCCCTCCAAAGCCACCGGATACCCGACATTGCGTCCGATGAACAGCACCGAGGTCGCATCCGCAAACCGACGGGCGAGCGCGCGCACTGGCTCCACGGTGTCCAGGACTAGGTCCACCTTCTGTGGCATGTCGGCAAGCTCATTGAGGATCCGGGCAATGGCACTGGGGTCCAACTGTTCGCGAGCCTGCGCCAAGTACAGGCCGACCAGGTAGGCAGCGATGATCTGGGTGAGGAATGCCTTCGTGGACGCTACGGCAATCTCCGGGCCGGCGTAGGTGTACACCACCGCGTCGGCCTCACGGGGGATGGTCGAGCCAACGGTGTTACAGATGGCAAGTGTGCGCGCACCCTGCGCAATGGCGTGCCGAAGCGCCATGAGCGTATCCATCGTCTCGCCGGACTGCGATATCGCGATGACCAGTGTCCTGGGCCCGACGATCGGATCCCGGTAGCGGAACTCGCTGGCCAACTCGACCTCGACGGGAATCCGCGTCCAGTGTTCGACGGCGTACTTCGCCACAAGTCCCGCATGGGCGGCGGTACCGCAGGCGACAACAACCACCTTGTCGATATCGCGAAGGACGGCATCGTCTAAGCGCATCTCATCAAGGTGCAGTCGCCCATCAGGGCCTACCCGCCCGCGCAACGCGTCGGCGACAGCCTTGGGCTGCTCCGCGATCTCTTTGAGCATGAAGAGGTCGTAGCCACCCTTCTCGGCGGCAGAGGCATCCCAGTCAACGGTGAACGGGCGAACCGGCGCCGGGTTGCCCTCGAAATCCGTGACGACAACCTCGTCCGCGGTCAAGGTCACAACCTGGTCTTGGCCGAGTTCGAGTGCGTCCTTGGTGTGATCGACGAACGCGGCGACGTCACTGGCCAGGAAGTTCTCGCCCGCACCGATACCGACGACCAGTGGCGAATTACGTCGTGCACCGACAACCACCCCCGGACAGGCTGGATCGATAGCCACCAGGGTGAAGGCACCCGTGAGCCGTTGACAGACCTGACGCATGGCAGCAGCAAGATCTCCACCCGTTGCCGGCAGGATGTCGGCCAACATATGTGCGACAACCTCGGTGTCCGTCTCCGATGACATCTCGACGCCGGCTTGGGCAAGCTCGGAGCGCAGTTCCGCGAAATTCTCGATGATGCCGTTGTGAATGACTGCCACGGCGTTCCTAGCGTCCCCTTCGCTGACATGCGGGTGAGCGTTCGCGTCCGTCGGTCCCCCATGCGTTGCCCAGCGCGTGTGCCCGATGCCCGTAGTAGCGGCTGGCAGGGGATCATCACCGAGCAGGGATTCCAAGTTGGTGAGCTTGCCAGCTTTCTTGCGAACTGCGAGTTCCCCATCGGAAATGACTGCGACTCCCGCGGAGTCATAGCCGCGATACTCCAGACGGCGTAGCCCGGAGACGACGACCTCGAGCGCCTGCTGTTGGCCGACGTAGCCGACGATTCCGCACACGCTGGCTAGCGTACGCGTCGGGTTGTTCAGACGGAGAGTTCAGCGGCGACCACGGCTGCGAGGCTCTCAGCAACCGCCTGCGCCTGGCTCTGCGATGCAGCTTCAACCATGACCCGAACGAGGGGCTCGGTACCTGAGGGTCGCAGCAGCACGCGGCCGGCATCGCCGAGGTCCTGCTCGGCCTGTGCCACCGCCTCTGCGATGGGTCGACTCTGCGCTAGTGCATTCCGGTCGACTCCCCCGACATTTATGAGCACCTGGGGGTACTTGCTCACTACCGACGCCAGCTCCTGAAGCGATGCGCCCGTCTGCGCCATGCGATCCATGACCTGCAGTGCGGTGAGCAGACCATCTCCGGTAGAGGCGTGTTCGGCGAGAATGATGTGTCCACTCGGTTCGCCGCCGAGCTGGAAGCCGCCGCCGCGCATGGACTCCAAGACGTAGCGATCGCCAACCTGCGTCTGGATCACCTCAAACCCCCGTTCGCGCATCGCTACCAGGAATCCAAGATTCGCCATCACCGTGCCAACGATGGTTCTATCGGTCAATTGGCCTCGTTCATCCATGGCCATTCCGAGCAGCGCCAACACGTGATCGCCGTCCACCACGGCCCCAGTAGCGTCCACGGCGAGGCAGCGATCGGCGTCGCCGTCCAGCGCGATACCAAGGTCAAATTCGTGGGTGCGCACCGCAGCGATCAGGCTTTCCAAGTGTGTGCTGCCGCAGTCGACATTGATGTTGAGCCCGTCTGGCGCCGCATGAATGGCCATAACTTCGGCGCCCGCAGCGCGCAGCACAACCGGGCCGATGATTGATGCCGCACCGTTAGCGCAGTCCAGCACGACACGTAGGCCGGTAAGTGAATGGTGCCGTGTGCCCAGCAGGTGCTCGGCGTACGCATCAACAGCATCCTCGCGCCTGCGCACACGACCGATCTCGGCTCCGGTAGGGCCTGGCAAGCCAGCCGACGGACCACCGGCTACCTCGGCCTCAATAAGGTCCTCGACCTCGTCGTCGAGTTTGATCCCGCCTCGGGCGAAGAACTTGATGCCGTTGTCTGGCATCGGGTTGTGCGAAGCGGAGAGCATCACACCGAGGTCAGCGCCGAGGTAATCGGTGAGGAATGCGGCACCCGGGGTGGGGACAATGCCGACAAGTTCGACATCGATCCCGGCGCTTGCCAGGCCCGCCACCACTGCAGCCTCGAGGAACTCTCCGCTGGCGCGCGTGTCGCGGGCAACAACGGCGGTGGCACGGCCTCGCGTCGAGCCACCAAGCACTCGCCCGGCAGCGGATGCCAGATTCAGGGCGAGATCTGCCGTGAGATCGGCGTTCGCCAGGCCGCGGACCCCGTCCGTGCCGAAGAGCCGACCCAAGTCAGCGCTTGCTGTACTGCGGCGCCTTACGGGCCTTCTTCAGGCCGTACTTCTTGCGCTCCTTGACCCGCGGATCACGGGTGAGGAAACCGGCCTTCTTCAACAGCGGACGGTTCCCCTCAGCGTCAATCTCGTTCAGTGCGCGAGCGACACCGAGGCGCAGCGCTCCTGCTTGGCCCGAAATGCCACCACCATGGATGCGTGCAATGACGTCGAAGCGACCCAGGGCGCCGATGGCGGAGAAGGGCTCGTTGACGATCTGCTGGTGCACCTTGTTTGGGAAGTATGAATCCAGGTCACGCCCGTTGACTGTCCACCGACCCGTGCCAGGTACAACGCGTACGCGCGCCACAGCCTCCTTGCGTCGCCCGGTTGCCGCGCCCGGAGCTGTGACGATTTCACGAGTGGGTCGAACGGCAGGCGTCTCGCTGGTGTACGAGGTTGGTACCTCGTCATCCAGATCTTCGAGTTCTACGATCGCTGATTCGGACACGTCAATCCTTTCCTGCAGTCGCCTACTGGGCGATCTGGCCGATGGCGAAGGGCTGTGGTTGCTGCGCGGCGTGCGGATGTTCTGATCCGGCGTACACCTTGAGCTTGCGGAGTTGGGCTCGCCCCAATTTGTTGTGCGGAAGCATCCCCTTGATGGCCTTCTCGACTGCGCGGCGCGGATTCTGCTCCAGCAACTCGGCGTAGTTGGTCGCCCGAAGACCGCCCGGATAGCCCGAGTGGCGGTAGTCCATCTTCTGCTGTCGCTTCGAACCGGTGAGCGCCACCTTCTCAGCATTGATGATGATGACGAAATCGCCGGTGTCGACGTGCGGCGCGAAGGTGGTCTTGTGCTTGCCACGCAGCAGGCTTGCGGCATGGGTGGCCAGCCTGCCCAGGACGACGTCTTGGGCATCGATGACGTACCAGGACCGCTGGATATCGGCTGGTTTCGGGGTGTACGTGCGCACGGTGGTTACCTTGGTTCTCTCGGCGATTCAACAGGCGGGCAGCCGCGGTTAGGCCGGGCCGCCGAACGCCTTACCCTACCGGCGGGGCCAGTGCCGGCAAAATCCAGGACCCCCAGACCCCTCATCCACGTACCTGGCGGGTGACCTGCTGCCGCGCCCCGAGGTCCTCCGGAGGCGGGTAAGCCACCTGCTCAAGGATCAGCGGGAACGGCGGCATGACGGCAACCGCTGCGTCTCGCTCGCCCCTGGCCAGGACCACGGCCGGCCACTCACTGGGGCGGCGCCCGTCACCCACCGGCAGCAGCACTCCGACCAGGCTGCGAACCATCGAGTGGCAGAACGCGTCGGCCACGACGTGAAGAACCAGATCGCCCTCAGGCAGGCGTTCACAGTCCAGGCGCAGCAATCGGCGCACTGTCGTTGCCTGTGGGCGGGCCCGGCAGAACGCAGCGAAATCATGTTCCCCAAGCAGCGCCTGGGCCGCCTGCTGCATGGCCTGGCCATCCAGTGGCCTAGTCCAGGGCAGTACCCGGTGCCGCAGCAGGGGGTCAACGCCCCGCTCCTGATCGCAGATCCGGTAGCTGTATCGCCGCCATAGGGCGGCGAATCGCGCATCAAAATCGGCACTCACACCTTCACTCGTGCGCACCCGAATGTCGTCGGGTAGGGCACGATTCAGCCGCCCCACCGAAGGCGACTGAACGCCGCTTGGTAGGTCGTAATGGGCGACCTGTCCGCGGGCATGCACACCGGCATCGGTGCGGCCAGCGCAGGTGACTTCCGTCGGGTAACCCAACAGATGGCCCAAGACACGCTCGAGTTCACCCTGCACCGTCCGCAGGCTCGGCTGGCGCGCCCAGCCCGCAAAACCCCTGCCGTCGTAGGACAGCGTGAGTTTGATGCGCACGTTGCCTCGCTAGGCGAGTGCCCTACGGACGAACTACTCCGCAGCCACCGGCTGAGTGCTGGTTGACGCCTTGGAGCGCTCTTTGGCCGCACGCTTGGTGGCGCCGGTGGCTTCGGCCACAACCTGCTCGGCGAGTGGCTGCACCAGTTCGATAACCGCCATTGGCGCATTGTCGCCCTTGCGCGGCCCGATCTTGGTGATCCTGGTGTACCCGCCCTGTCGGGTGCTGAACGCCGGACCGATCTCGGTGAAAAGCGTGTGCACGGCACCCTTGTCACGGACGATGGTCATCACCTGACGACGCGCGTGCAGATCGCCGCGCTTGGCGAATGTGATCAGACGTTCGGCAATTGGGCGTAGCCGCCGGGCTTTCGCCTCGGTGGTGGTGATCCGACCATGCTGGAACAGCGCGGTGGCCAGGTTACCGAGGATCAGGCGCTCATGCGCCGGTCCTCCGCCGAGGCGCGGACCTTTGGTGGGACGTGGCATGGTCGTTCTCCTGTCAACTCGTCAGCGGCTAGAGCCGCTCGTCC
>JAGWVT010000160.1 GCA_018970765.1 Actinomycetales bacterium | reverse complement strand
GAAACGGTGAGATGCATCGCTTCTTTGACGACACCATCCGAACTCTGCAGATGGGCGATCTCTTAGTGCTTATCACCCACCAAGGTGACGGTGACGCTGATTCACCTGCCGCCGAAAAGCGCTAGCAAAACGAGGGCCCTGTGTTCGCCATCGATGCTGACGGCGTAGGCGGTCCCGAAGTTCTGCACTGGCGCGAACTTCCCGATCCAACAATCGGTCCTCGGGAAGTCCTTGTTGAAGTTGCCGCAACTGCGGTCAACCGAGCCGATCTCCTCCAGCGGCAGGGCCTGTACCCACCGCCGCCTGGGGCGTCCAAGATTCTCGGTCTTGAGTGTTCAGGCACTATCAAGGAAGTCAGTGCCGACGTTACGACCTTCCAAGTCGGAGACCAGATCACCGCGCTGCTGGCCGGTGGCGCCTATGCCGAACGAGTCGCCGTGCCCGTCGAGCAACTCATGCCGGTGCCCGCAGGAATCGATCTTGAGACCGCCGGGGCCCTGCCAGAGGTTGCCTGCACAGTCTGGAGCAATCTCGTGATGACAGCCGGGGTAAAACCTGGTGAATGGGTGCTGATCCACGGTGGTTGTTCAGGCATCGGCACCATGGCGATCCAAGTAGCTCGCGCACTGGGTGCCCATGTCGCGGTAACAGTGGGCAGCGAAAAGAAGGCCGCCGCGGCGAGGGATCTTGGCGCTGAGGTCGCGATCAACTACCACCAAGAGGACTTCGTTGATCGCATTGCCGAAGTCACATCGGGGCGAGGCGTCGACGTCATCCTCGACAACATGGGTGCCGCCTATTTACAACGCAATGTTGCGGCCTTGGCCCGCAACGGTCGCCTGCTGATCATCGGCATGCAGGGCGGGGTCACAGGCGAGTTCGATATCGCCACCGCGCTGCGCAAGAACGCCAGCATCCTGCCGTCAAGCCTTCGTGGACGCCCTCTGGCAGAGAAGGCCTCCGTCTGTCAGCAGGTTGCCGAGCACCTCTGGCCGCTGATCTCCGCCGGTACCGTCCGACCTGTCATCGCCGATCGATTTCCGCTTCCGGAAGCGGCAAAGGCGCACGCTCGACTGGACGCCGGTGGCGTAACCGGCAAACTCCTGTTGACGGCCGTAAACACGGACGTCGGGTAACTCAGCCGTTTAACAAGGTCATGTTCTAACGAGGTCATTTTCGTCGAGGGCCTGCCTGACCACCTGCAGCGACGTACCGTAGGGCCATGCCTGGCCGTGCACGCCGCCTCCTCCTGCTTGGACTAGCAGCGCTGCTTGCTGCCGGCACCTTCCTTGCCGCCAGTACTTCCGCTAGTGCCACTGCCACCACCTGCCCTACCACTATCGCGCCAGTTACCAACGAGCAGATTGATCGCGTCTTCGCACTGGCTGCCAAGAAATTCCAGCCTCTGGCGCAACGAACGAGGAAGCGATTCCCATTTGGCGCGGCCCAAAACTCCACGGCGATGGACACCACCAATCTGCGGGGCTGGACGTCTGGGTTCTTCCCGGCATCAACCTGGCTGATCTACCAGAACACAAACAATCCACGGTGGTTGGACCTTGCCCGCGCGTGGACCAAGGCCGTACTGCCTGTCGCCAGTTGGACTGGCACGCATGATCTTGGTTTCATGGTTGGGCTGCCTGCAGCCCTGGGAGTTGAGCTGGATCCCAGTGCCAAACTCCGCACCGATTACCGCAAGGCCATGCTGACTGCTTCAGAAAGCCTAAGTAGCCGATGGAACGCCAAGGTCGGTGCCTTCAAGTCGGGTGAATACGACGGCCAGTGGGGCCTCATCATGGATTCGGCCATGAACGCACCCCTACTCATCACCAGAGGCCAACAACTCGGAGGGTCGCGAGGGGCCCAACTGGAACAACGCGGTACCCAGCACCTCCTCACCCTGGCCCGCACCTTCATTCGCCCCGACGGGTCGACGTACCACCGGCTGGCCTTCGACACCTCCACGGGTGCCCTCACCGGACCTGTTCCCGGGCAAGGGGCAGATCCGGACAGCGCTTGGGCCCGCGGACAATCCTGGGCCATCTACGGATTCGCCCAAGGCGCCGCGCTAACAGGTGACCAAACACTGCTCGCAGCAGCACAGACCACGGCCGACTATTGGCTGAGCAAAGTTCCGAATGGCTGCATCCCGGCCTGGGATCTGGATATCGACACCCCCGGCGCCTTGCACGACTCATCGGCCTCAGCCATCGCCGCCAACGGGCTCCTGTTGCTTGCCACACTGACCACAGATCAAGCCAAAGCCGAGGCCTATCGCACAGCGGCCCTCACCTCGCTGGGCACCCTTGCCAGCGAAGAGTGGACGCCAACCACATCGCCTAATCCCGGACTACTCCAGAAGCAGACATACAACGTTCCGAAATACGACTACGAGGGCTCGTATTCCTGGGGTGACACCTACCTACTTCAGGCATTGCGGACAGCACGCCCGCTCATTTCCTAGCCGGCTCCTGCTCGAGGAATTGACCTAGTCACGGTTCGGCGCCTCTGCCTTCGACGCAGAATGGGCAGGGACTTGCAGTCTGACGTGGTTTTGACCCACCCATTCCTTAATTGTCCTTGAATACCTGTCCTGCCTTCGTTGTTTTAGCAAACTGAGAAAACAGCGTTCGGCACAGGTGGGGGAAGTGGGCCAAGGAACTCAGTCGATCGTGCTCGGCGCGCGGC
>JAGWVT010000159.1 GCA_018970765.1 Actinomycetales bacterium | reverse complement strand
CCAGCACTCTTGCTCGTACCGCGCGGGGCAACGGCAGCAACCGCGCCCAGTACGACAGCGGGTAGGTGTTCGTGATTGGTGCCACCGACACGTCGCGGTAGCCCGAACTCTCGAGCAACGCCCGCAGGCTTGCCGGGCAGAAGAGTTGCAAGTGCTCGACGTCCACGATTGGCGATCGCGTCCCCAGCAGCCGGTTTAGCATCGCGCGCCGGTCGTGCACCACCACCATGAACGCGCCGCCGGGCACCAGCGACTCTCGCACCGCCATCGAGAGTGCCAGCGGGTCAGGAACATGCTCGAGGGTCATGAAGCAGGTCGCCAGCGCGAACCGCTCCGCCCCAAACATCTCCGGCCGGAAGATGTCTTCCACGATCAGGTGACGCACCCCTGCGCGGGCCGCGGCGACCGGTGCCGATGACGGCTCAACCCCACGCACGCGCGTCCACTCGCGTCCAAGAAGCTCCTCGAGGAATGCGCCCGTACCCGTGCCGATGTCAAGTACCCCATCGCGGCTCGGCAGCGTCGCGCCAATCCCGTCGACCAGCCGTGCGTACGTTCGTGCCGCCGCATCCCCGGCGTCACCACCATCAAACGCCGCCGCGCGATAGAGCCTCGCAAGGTCGTCGGGCGTCGGCGCTGGCGATGCATACAGGATCCCGCACCCCGCGCACTCGACCATCCGCAAGTGCATCGCGTCCGGCTCCTTGCGAGAGGCGTACGCGAATCCACCGAGCGACGACGGGTCGAGCTTTGCCGGCCAAATCTCACGCGACGCGACGCCCGGCCCGCAGACAGGGCAAGCCCGGTCGTGGAACTGGATCGCTTGCGCGTCGCCCGAGACCGAGACGGCACTCATCGTCTCGCCCTTTCAAGATCACTGCCGACACCCAACTCGAGGTGTCGCATCCTAGGCTCCCTCACAACCCGCACCTGTTGATCATCATACATAAGCGCAATCGAGTTCTCAACACGAAGAACCACACACTGAACACCGACTGATGTGCTGCGGGGACGAAGGTCAGTGCGGGACATACCAGAACCCCCACCACTTGACTACATACCAGTCAATCCCGATCACGTCGAGGTTCGTCGAGAGGGTCAAGACGACCATCATGGCCCCAGCAATGATCGAACGAACTCTTTTCGGCGACACATCTCCAAGCGCGTACACCATCGCCAGTTTTTTTTGCAATAGTGTCGATTGCACGTGAACACCAAGTGCAGCGCACCCGTACAGGTACGGAAACGCGGTCATCGTCACCCACGGCACGCTGTAGATCAGGCCCTGCGCAAAGGCGACGAGGGACGCCGCCCCGACCCACGCAAGCACCGGCCTCGAGGCGTGGAGGCATCCCACCACCGCCACCGCGACCATGATCGGGTGATAGCTCCACACGGTATCCGCGAAGACTGACGGGGCATTCTGCACCCAGCGGTTGACTGCCATCAGGCCAGCAGACACGGCGTTCGCCAGCGAGTTTGGCGTCCCGCTCGCACCCTCGCCACCGAGCAAGACGGCAAGCGGATCGTTGATGTGGGCATTGATCGGCAGCCCGATCAGCGCCAACGCCTGCCTCGCGCAGATGGTGAGCGCACCAAAGACAACCACGCCTGCAAGCAGGGACAGACCTCTGGCCCCGGTTCTTGCCTGCACGGCAATGACCAGCGCAAAGGTCGGGATCAGCACCCACTGGTACGTGTACGTCAGGCTTGCGGCAAACAGCAGGATGCCGACCCTCATCCCGGCCAGAAGCGGTCGCGGATGGGCCACGAACAGGGCATCCCAGATAGCGGTCGCGAAGATCGGTAGCGACAGCGAGCTAGCGGCGTGCAGGTTCCCGGAGCCGACGTAGGCCACCCCGAGCGGTGATACCGCGGTGAGCATGCCTGCCATCACGGCGACACCGCGAGAGACCCCAAGTCGTCCGAGCAGCGCCACGGTGCAAACGGCCCCACCCCACCACCATGACAAGTCGGCAAGCATCGATCCCCAGTAGAGGCTTCCGACAACGCTTGCGATCACGGATGCCGTGAAGATGGGGAGGATTGCCCGGTACTCATCGGTGCTGAAGCCGAAGGTCGGGGGGTACAACGCCTCGTTGGGCAGATCCGTCACCATGGCCTTCATGGTGCGGAACATGGTCTCGCTCTCCCATTGGACCGGGCGCCCCTCCATCAGGCGCATCTGGTTGGGCATCGCGATGACTCGCCACGAAGGGCCAGCAATCCTCGGCATAGCCATGGCGACCACGACCGCGGCCAGCAGGATAGCCACGCGACCTGTCGTCATCGCCACGGTAGTGCCGGGTCAGTACACGCCATCAAGCCAGACCAGCGGCAGGGCCAGCACCATCGCCCCAGATCTCGCGAGTGGCACTCCCGCGAACCACGCGCCCCCTGTCCCGAATGCCATGGCATCGCGCGTTCGCAGGCCTCCTCGGGCATCGCCAACGACCACGATTCGAAGCATTGGATCAGGCACCGGCTGCCGTAGTACTACCTCTACCGTCTCGCGCCCCGTGATCAGCCGACTTTCGAAAATCAGTTCCAAGCTGTCGGTACCCAGCGACAGCCCTCGTTGGGTGCCCGACGCGAACATCCTGCCAAGGTCCACACCCGCCACAGTTGCAGCGAGATGGGCCTCACCGTGATAGTCGCGATCCAGGGCAACCCGAAGGCGTGCCGTACTCGAACCACCGATTTTCGGTGCCTCGACCTCACGACGAATGACCTGGTCCGGATGCTGCAGGGTGATGCTCCACATG
>JAGWVT010000158.1 GCA_018970765.1 Actinomycetales bacterium | reverse complement strand
GCGGCGATCCTTGCCCTTGCTGTTGGGCGTCTGCGGTCCCACTTCGGGGCCGGTGATCAACGGCGCACCTCACAGACGGTCCGGTCGGCGTTGCTCTGGATCGCCCTGCCGTTCCTCGCGGTCGCGCTGCTACCGGCGCTCCACAACGCCTTTTACGCCGGTCGGCTGCTGTTCCTGACGGATACCGCCCCGATTCCGCTGAACTACCCACTTCCGGTAGGCGACCTGCCGCGCCTGGGTACTGACCCGGCAGTTCGCGAGGCCCTGATGTCGCAGTTGGCAGCACTGTTTGGGTTCATCCAGGGCACACCGGTCACCGTGGATGGCGCCTTCCTCGTGATCCTGCACGCTATCCAGTTGGCGTTCATCGTGGCCATCGTTGCGGTACTGGTGCATCGCCGTACCTGGCCCCGCCAGACCGAGCTCCTGCTTGCTATTCCGATTGCCTTCGCACTGCCGCACGTGTTCGTGCAGGTCTGGATGTATTACCCGCGGCATGTGGTGGCGATCTATTTGAGTGTCTGCTTGGTCCTGCTGGGCATTGTTGGACGAGTCATCGGCGTATCTGCTGCAACTGCTCGGGCGCGTCGATGAAGTGTGTGGCTCAGTGAAGCAGGCCAGTGACGTACGGACTGGGCGAACTTCAATCACCTGGCCAGAACTTCTGGGTGTCACGATTGCTGCAAGCCTGCTGGTCGCGCTGATCTGGATTGATGCGCACCTGCGTGGGGCGGTGGGTATCCCGAGAGATGACGACTGGTCCTACCTGCGCACGATCTTTGCCTTTGCCGAAACAGGAACCTTCGCCCTAAACGGCTGGGTCCACATGATGTTCGTGGGCCAGGCCGTCCCAGGTGCGGTGTTGGTGAATCTTGTCGGTCCATCAATCACCGCACTGCAGGCTGCGAATGCCGTCGCGGCTGTGGTTGCCCTCGTTCTGCTGTACGCAGTGAGTCGGCAGCTGCTTTCCTTGGCCCCGGCCCTCTTTCTGACCGTCATCTTGGGGGTGAACCCGGTCTTCGCACACCTGGTTGTCACCGCCATGACCGACCTGCCCGTACTGGCTCTGCAGGCCGGATGCCTGCTTTGTGGCCTTCTCGTGCTGCGCCGAGAGAGCCCCAGCTGGCCACTGACCGTCGGCGCCGTTGCCTGCGGAATGGCGGCCTTCACCATCCGCGAATACGGCGCAGTCGTGCTCCTCGCAGTGATTGCGGTGCTGCTCATCAGATACGGCCGCCACTATCGAGACAGGAACTTCCGCAACTACCTGGTTGGTTTGATCCTGCTGCTCAGTGCCTGCGCGCTGGTCGCAGCAGGCCTTTGGACCTGGCGTCGTGGGCTGCCCTACGACATCGTCAACGTGCCAATTGCCGTGGATCAAGCGTTGCTCCTGCTGATTCGCGCAGCAGCCGTGCTGGCACTCATGGTGGCCCCGGTGTGGTTCGCAGTGTCCTGGTCGGGTTTGCGCCGGGGGTTCGATTCGGTCCCCGTGGCGGTGCCACTGCTTGGTGCTCTGATCGGTTCGGGTGTTGTGTTGATGATCGTTACCACGGGTAATCAAGTCCTCGGCAACATCATCCATCCCTTCGGCAGCACCTGGACCTCAGTCGGCGATGGCATCCGCGCAGTACCACTGGTGATGTTTCGTGGGCTGCAGGTATTGAGCTACATCAGTTTGATCCTGCTCTGTGCAGTCGCGGCGGCCGCAATCGTGCTGGGCATTAGCTCGCTGCGCCAGCGGGCAGGGACGCGCTCAGTTCAGGCCCGACAGTGGCAGATCATCCTGCTCGTCACGGTGACCCTGGCCTTGATCGGCAGCTACGTCGTCGCAACGGCAATCCTTGGAGCGCCACTGATCGACCGGTACTTCCTGATTGTCGCTCCCGTCATGGGTGTGGTGATGGTCGCCGGCATCGGCAGTTGGCAGCAGTCCACTCAGCGCCGTCTGCAGTCAGTGGCCGTCGGTGCTGCAATCGTCGGGGCAGTCATCGCCGGCGCTGCATTCGTCGATGCGTCGGCGCAAGTGGACGGCGCCCGTTGGCGTGTTGCCCAGAATCTGGTCGAACAGGGCGTGGACCCTGAAGTGATCGACGCCGGCGACCCATGGTTCCGCTACCACCAGCAGGGACCGGGGCGAACCACTGCGGATGCCACCACTCGACCATGGTGGGTGGCGTTCTTCCCCGACGCTCGCGCGTGTTGGACCATCGTGCTTACCCGTCAGCAGGAGCCTGGGGCGTGGGGCGATGAGCGCAGCAGCACCTCGATTCGAACCCTCTTGGGTGAAGGAGGTCGGTTGATCGTGGTGCGCGGACCAGATGCATGCGCCCGTTAGCGCAGGTCCAGGACGGTGACCTCGTCGTTGGTAAATGCCACCCGAACCTGCGGGATCGCGATGTAGTCCTGGGCGCGGCTTGCGCTGTCCTCCAGCCAAAGCCACTGCACTCCTGCGCGGCGCAGCTGGTCAACCCCAGCCACGGTCGGAGCGTCCACCACGGCTTCCACTAGCGCAAGCCGATCCCGCAGTTGCGGCAGCGCCGCAGCTGGGGCGTAGCCGAGCGTGTAGGGAATGCCTGAGACGAGCATTCGGTTGCCAGACACCGCGGGCAAAAATGCCTGCTGGATGGGGTTGTCTGTTGCGATGACATCGGCACTCGGCACGTTCAGCCGAACCCACTCGGCGGCAGATGCCTTGCCCGGACTCCACACCACTGATTCGTAGCGATCACGAAAGGCCAGGATTTCGCGCATGAGCGGGGTCTCGTCAGTGCTGGT
>JAGWVT010000157.1 GCA_018970765.1 Actinomycetales bacterium | reverse complement strand
GGGCGAGGTAGATCCTGGATCTCCTTCAAGGAGAGTAGGTCGGCGCCAACCCAGTGCAGGTGAACCACATCAGGTTGCTGAGCCAGAATTCCCGGGATCGACCCCGACGGCACAAGATTCAACGAGCGATGAACACCGTTGTGACTCAACTGCGTCCACAGGGCCACGTTGGTGAGATTTTCGCGAAGCCAGCGACGTCCAACACCCCCTTTGGTAGCAAGGATCTGCACCGTCGGGTCAGCAGTGATCGAATTTCGCACCATCATGGTGGAGGGCATCCCCTGCCCTAGCAGCGCGCGGTGCAGCCGGTATGCGGCGATATCCGCACCGCCCAGGCCGTCGGAGGCGCTGACCAGTACCGGCCGGATGGTGCGCGCCATGGGCCCACTGTACGAACAAGGTGACCAGATGCCGGCCATGCGCCTCTACGATCACGTGGTGGAGCAAGCGGTGCTGGTGACGCCGATCTGGCAACCACAGTTGGATACCCAGGCGGCTGGTTTCCTGCGCATGACACACACAACGAATGCGCAAATGCCGACGATCTTCCTGGCACCGAGCACCCTGGACCTGGGTTTCTACCGGGAGCATTTTCCGCACACCGATGTGCTGACGTTTGACTCACGACACTTCACTTCAGTCGCTGCCTACAGCGCGTGGATGACCACTCCAGAGGTCTACGAAGCCTTGTCAGGACCGACCTGGATGGTGCTGTGCCAAACCGATGCAGTGATCATTCGTTCGTTGACTGACTTGGACCTCACCTTTAGCCGCAGTAGCTCACCCATTGACTACGTCGGCTCAGTGTGGAGTCCACCGGTTCGAGTCCTTGCGCTGGGAACACGATTGGTGATTGATAGCCCGACTGGTGCTACCCGCGGACCGTGGTTCGCACGAGTGCTGGGACGGCGTCTACGGGTCGGCAACGGTGGGCTTTCGATTCGTCGCATCGAGCGATTTCGCACCGTGGCGGCTCGGTTAACCCGGGAGCTCCCGCGCCGCATCGTGGAGAACTGTTACGAGGATGTCCTGTTCTGTACCTACGGACCTTCGCGCGGCCTGCGGATCGCAAGTCCCGCTCAGGCAAGCACTGTGTTTTCGGAGACTGAGGTAGTCGGCTGCTCAGTGCTGCCCGACACGTATGGCTTTCATGCGCTTCCGCGGTGGAACCCGATTTTGGCGGATGCGTTACTCAAGCAGGTCGCGGACGGGTGACGAGCGCGTCGAAGACCCGTCGAACACCGGTTGCCAACGGCGTTCGCTCAATGAGCGGGTAGGTCGGGGTCAGTCGAAGGTCAATCACCTGGCGCTGCGCATTGATGCGCGTGCTTAGAGACGACCCGGTTGCCAGCGGTACGCGCCGGTGCGTGACGCCCTGCACCACGCCGATCATCTGACCGACTGAGGTTGACTGGCCGCTCGCTACGACGATGACCTCCTGGTCACCCCGAGCCGGTCGCACGCGGTCTGTGATCAATCGGTTACGGACCCGTTCGGCGATGACGGCCGCCGCATCGTCGGCGTAGACGTAGTCCCGCAAGGTATTCAGCGGTACGTAGAGATTGATCGGACTGCGGTGCGCGGCTGCCTGACACAGTCTGGTCACCAGTCCCTGGGCCTTCGAGGGGTTCTGGTCGGGTCCGTAGAGGTTCGCAATGCGACCGATGATGAGCTCGATGCGCCCGGCGAGTACACGACGCGCATCGGACTCCTGGTGAAGTTTCAACTCCCCGTAGGGGCTTCGCGGTACTGGCGTGCTGCTTGCGTCGAAAGGTGCCGGATCAGATCCGGCGTACAACCCGCCGGCAGACGATGCGAGGAAGAACACCCCGGCTGCGTCGTTCGTTGCCTGCGGCCAATCTGCCAAGGACTCCACGACCGCCAGCAGGCTCGCCCTCTCGCTGCTCAGCGCCGACGCGTCACTGTTCACCACGCCTGCGCCCGCAGCCCACAACACGGACCAGGGGTCGTCACCGACCCAGCGACGGAACTGTTCGGCCTGTTCGCGCAGGGCAACCGTGGCGGCTGCCGGGTCCGACCAGGGCACGGCCGGTGCGGACCAATGCTGGGGGAACCGGCGTGCGAGAGCGCGCCCCAGGAGGCCACCGCGCCCGATGATCCAGGCCTTCGGGCCGTCAGTGGTCACGTGACCCGAAGGCCTCATGTGGATCCTGGACCACCACGTAGAGCGGTCTCCCCAGTGAAGCCTCCGTTGCCGCCCGGATGTACTGGGCAATAACGCCCAGAGACGCGAGGATCAAGCCGCCGATAACCAACAGCGCCACGATGGTTGACGTCCAACCCTGTGGTTGGGCATCGCCTGTGAGCGTTCGAACCACCACGTACACCGCGTAGAGCAAACCCAAAACGAAAAAGCCGATACCCGCCACGGAGACAAAGGTCAGCGGCCGGGATCCCGACGAGAGCACCAGACGACCGAAGTGTGCGAAAAGCCTTCGCGTCGAGTACGCGCCGGATGGGCGGCCTTCATCGCGCATAGGCACCGGGCAGGTCGTCGTCCGTGCGACAACCCAGGAAAAGGCGACATCGAGATACACGCCGGCGCCGGTGTAGGCAGCGGCCCCGCGCCCTACTTCACCGAGGACTAGGCGGTAACTATTGAAGGCCTCGACATCGACACCGGACAGTACGTTGACAAAGAGCCACTTGGCCGTTCGTGATGCGAGATTTCGCAGAAAGCCGTGTGGTGGTGGTGTGGTCGGTGCTGCGTAGACCAACTGCGAACCAGTATCGAGTGCGCGGTCGAGCATCGCGCCGATATGTGCCGGG
>JAGWVT010000156.1 GCA_018970765.1 Actinomycetales bacterium | reverse complement strand
TGTGCGCTCAATGCGCGTCGGCGTGACCCCGACGCCCAGATCACGATTATCGGAGACGAGACGGAGTGGTTTTATTCTCGCACCGCGCTCATGTACGCGTTCATGGACCGCCTGCCACGGCGCGCGCTCGAGCCGTTTGAGCGTGGCCTGTGGAAGCAACAACGCCTGAATCTGGTGCACGACCGTGTGGTGGACCTGAACGCCGAACGTCGTGAAGTCAGGCTCGCGTCCGGGCGCGTGCTGATTTACGACCGTCTGGTGCTCGCGGTGGGTGCGACGCCGGCGCCAGCGCCCTGGCCCGGGAGTGAAACGGTGCGGTCGGGCATGGTGAACTTCGTTTCCATGCAGGATCTGGATGCGTGTGAGTCCGCTGTGCGCGGCGCGCCCCATGCGATTGTGGTCGGTGGCGGGCTCATTGGCATCGAGTTGGTGGAATGTCTGGTGCACCACCGTGTGCCCACCACGTTTATTGTGCGCGATCGGTGGTACTGGCCGGTGGCGCTGTGCCGGGCCGAGGCCGGGCTGGTGCGCGAGTGCATGATTCGGCACGGGGTCGATGTGCGTCTGGGCGAATCGGTCGCGCAGGTTCATGCGTCGCCAGAAGGCGCTTTTCAGGGCGTTACGCTGACCGGCGGTGAGCGTCTGAATGCACCGTTGCTGGGTGTCACCATTGGCGTTCGGCCTGCGATCGCGCAGTTTGCGAAGTTCGCGCACTCGCCAGCGATGGGCCGGGGTATTCGGGTCAATGCGCATTTTGAGACGTCGCTGCCCGATGTGTATGCGATCGGCGATTGCGCCGAGATTCAGCAGGCCGATGGCACGGTGTTACACGAGACGATATGGTACTCGGCTAAACGGCAGGGTGCGCTGCTGGGCGCGCGCAACCTGTGGGGCGACCGGGTTCCGTACGTGCCACCCGTGTTTTTCAACAGTTCGAAGCTGTTTGATCTGGAGTACACGACCGTGGGTCAGGTGACCGGGCTGCCAGACAGCACGCCGACGGTCATTCTGCGGCACACCACGCGCCCGATGCTGGTGCGTGTGGTGCACGATGGCGAACAGGTAAGAGGCTTTAACATGCTGGGTTCACGCTGGAATCACGAGGTGCTGGTGCGCTGGATAGAGGAGCGGCGCAGCGCCACGTATGTGCTGGCGCATTTGCGCGAGGCACAGTTTGACGTGGAGTTTGGTCGGGCACCTCTGCAGCAGCTGGAACGTCAGGACAGCACGCTCGCGGAGGCAAACGCATGAGACGGCAAGGCGCGCTGGGCTGGCTGGTCCATGACATGTCACACCGTGGCGTGACGGCCTGGGTGACATCGGTTGCGCTGGTAGCGTTTTACCTGATTCTTTACTTTGGGGGCACGTTCGACCAGCAGGGTCGGCTGGACGCATGGGCGCGCAGTCTGTTTGGCTGGCTGCCCGACTCGTATGAGCCCACGCGCTGGACGCTTTACGGGGCTCTGTACTCGATTGCGATGGTCGGCGGTGGCGCGTTCATGTTGTGGAAATATCGCCACAACAGGTACCAGGTGGTGCGCACACTGGTGGTCATGGCGATTCAGGTATCGTTTGGGTTCTCGGTGCCCATTCTGTTGAAGGTGTTTGGGCAACCGGAATACTACTTCTCGTATTTCTGGCCGCTGAAGTTTGAGTATTTCTACCCATCGACGATCGTCAGTCAGCCGCTGCCCTTTGTGGTGTACAGTTTTGTGGGTTCGTTGCTGCTGGTTCCGGTCATGACGCTGTTGTACGGCAAGCGATGGTATTGCTCGTGGGTGTGTGGTTGCGGAGGTCTGGCGAACACTTTTGGTGAGCCCTGGCGTCATCTGTCCCAGAAGTCGCACTCGGCGTGGCGATTCGAGAAATACAGCATTCACCTGACCCTTTTGCTCGCGTTGATGGTGACGGCTGCCTGGCACCTGGGCCACCTGTCTGAGACGCAGGCGCGCGCCGCGTGCAACCTGCCTGAGTTATGGGGTGCACGTCCCGAAGCGGCCTGTCTGGATCAGCTGCCCACATCGACATTTGCCGGTTGGTATTACCGATCAGCGTTTCACCCGCTGATGGAGTTTGCCAGGCAATATTACGGCATCATCGTGTTGTCGGTTTTGTCTGGCGTCGTGGGCACGGGTCTGTATCCGCTCGGTGGCACGCGTCTGTGGTGCCGCTATTTCTGTCCCATGGCGGCATTGCTGGGGTTGATTCAGAAGCTGGGACGGTTTCGGATACGCGTGAAGAGAGACATGTGCATTTCGTGCGGCATGTGCACCGAGTACTGCGAAATGGGCATTGATGTGCGTGCCTACGCGCAGGCCAATCGGTCGTTTACCCGCGCCAGCTGTGTCGGCTGCGGCATGTGCGCCGAAGTCTGTCCGCGCGGTGTGCTGCGGCTCGAAAATGTGAGCCGGCGCGACGCGGCCGAGCTGAGCATGAGCTCGTTCCTGGACGAGAGCTGGAAGGGATAACCGCGTGATGCCTGACGGTGCTGCTTCGGGACCCTGACGCGACGAGCGACTCACAGGATACCGAACCGGTGCTGTCAGGGACGACGTGTCGACATCGTGCGATTACTGCTCTTCGATGACCGTTTTGAGTGCGCTGTTTTCCAGGAGGTGGTCAATGACGTGTTCGACCTGCGCGCGCTCACGCTCCAGATGTCGTTCCAGAATCATCTGCATGCGCGGGCTGAACACGTGATGGAGTGACCACGTCTCCACGGGATTAAACCCACGCGCATATTTGTGGTCACCGCCGGCTCCCGGCTCGATGGTCTGAATGCCTGCCTGACAGGCATATTCAATCATGGCGTAATAACAGGTCTCAAAGTGCAGGAAGGGT
>JAGWVT010000155.1 GCA_018970765.1 Actinomycetales bacterium | reverse complement strand
GATTCCTTGAGGCCGCGGATCGGGGATGTGGCACCCGAGCTCGTGGCGTCGGTCAACAACCCCTCGGTCGTCGTGTCGGTGAATACTGGTCCGTAAACGCTGTGAGTGCCTTGCGTGGCCGTGTGCCGCGCGTATCTGCCATCTGGGCTGATGCTCCAAATCAGGCGGCCGTCATCGCCGCCGCTGTAAGGGGTATCGACCCCTTCGGAGTTGACTGCGGTGTGAGTGACCGAATGTGGGCCTGAGTACGGAGCGTCGATGATCGCTGACAGAAATGCCTCGAGGTTCGCCTGGTCGCCAAGCACCCCGCTCACGATTGTCGTCGTCTCACGCGGCGTGCCGGTAAGGCCACCCGTGCCGCCACCCGAACCCGGGCAGCCAAGTGCGATCCCGCTTGAGCAATCCTCAGGCCGCATCCAGTAGATGATGTAGGTGCGGGCAACCTCGTGGCCATCGATCCGCTCGATGTGCTCGACCACCACGTCCCTGATGCCGTCGAATGGGTTGAACTTCAGGTCATAGTGGTACTTGTATTCGTCGACGCGATCGTGCCCGGAGCCAGCCACATTGTCGAGGTATGGGCTGTGAACCTCGGAGAGCAGACCTTGCGAGTTGTAGGTGTAGGTCGTCTGGCCGCCGTCGCTGGTGGTCTCGCTGGCGAGTCTGCCTTGAGCCGCGCCGGTGGTGACATAGGTGAACAACTGCGTGCGAGTGTCCGAGCCGGCCGTTCCCTCGACGATCTTGGTGACCTCTTCGCCCCAACTGAACCGCGTGTAGGTGGTCACAGTCTGCCGCACCGGGACGCCGCCATTGGAGCGCAGGGTCCGAGTCTCGGTCCGCTCTCCATTGCCGTCGAGCGCGGAGTAATGGATCTCGTCGGCGTGCTGCTCGAAGCCTGCTCCGGTGATCATGGTCGACGTGCAGGTCGACGAGTCCGACCGCCTGCCGATCTGCGTGATGATCGTCGTGCGAGTTTCGGATGTGTTCTCGTTGTCGCCGAATACCTCCTTGATCGTGAATGACGCCGCGGGCGGAGTCAGGCTGTCATCCCGGTCATAGGTCACGCGAATGCGCTTGTAGACGTTTTGAGAATTTGAGAAGCTCAGGAGAAGCGAAGGATCCCCGCCAACAGTCTGCGCGTTGACAGTCACGAGTCCATCCGGGAGCGTGATCTGCGCGGGGCCAAGCGTCTCGATGTTCGGGTTAATCCATTGAACGCCAACACCAGAACTCACCCCGGATTCCCGCACCGAGATGCCCGCGGCAGTCGCCGCGAGGTAGGCATCCGACGACAGCAGGTCGGGCACGTCGATGTTGAGGGCCGCGGCACGCTTGCCGGTGAAAGAGTTGCCCAAGCCAATCGACAGGTGCATGCTGTCGTGCGCGACCTTCAACTGACCGGGCGTCGTCGCATCGCCGCTGCCGCCGCACGAAGAACATCCCCCGCCACCACCCCCGCAAGGCGCCGCCACAGATGGCGTCGTCACAAACTGGTGGTCAAAGATCACGTGGGTCTCGGTGATCGCCCAACCAGCAAAACAGTTGCGGCCGCAGGCACCGTTGGTCACTACCACGCCGGTAGTCCAGTCGCTGCACTGGAGAGTCATCTTCGGCTGAATGTCGTTGCCGATCGAATACTCCCACGGAGCCCCACCCTGGATGGTCGTGACACTGTGGAACTTCTGGTCCGTCAAACACGGGGCAGCATTGCCTCCCGCCCCGGAGTTGAACCCAGTCGCGATCGCGTACAGCTTGCCGCTGCCCTTGTAAGCACTCAGGTTATACGTGAATGTTCCCTTGTTCGCATGAAACGCCGCACTCCCCATTCGCGGCACCAGAGACGTGCACGTCACACAGGTCTCATTGCTCCCGCACCCGGTCATGCCCATCGACAGGTACAGGGCTTCCTCGGCTCCAATCAGTGTCGTCGCCGGATCCGACATCGACGGAAGCGTTACGGCCGCTCCGGGTGTCCAGGTTTGAGCCTGCTCAATCTCTTGCTTCACACAGTCGACCCACGCGTCACAACTGTTGAAGGGGCCCGCGCAGTTGTTCGGCGAGGCCGCTTTCTTGCTGATCACAGGATTGACGGGCAGTTTACGATAATGAAGCTTCTCGACAGCGTCGCTGACGAGTTTCAGCACTTCGGCGTAGTTCTCGACGGTCGGATTGCCGGGAATGCCATCGGGCGTGTCCCAGATACCGCCGGGGCCGTCGCCGTCGGCGTACACCCACTGCGCAGGAAACTCCGGATCAAGAACCAAGACATCCCAGTTGGGGGCTTTCCCCTCGAGGCCCTGCCCCACTTCCTCACGAACAAACTCTCTCCACTGTGCCGCGACCTCGAACTGGTCAAGCACGTATCGCACCAACTCTGCCGCCCGTCGCGGGTCGCTCATCTGACTCCCATAGAACCCGTCGGGCGGGTACGGCGGAGCCTCGATGTCATCGCAGGTGCACCGCGGCCACTTCAGCGGGTTGGCAGGATTCACCACCTTCTGCCGCGCCTGCATCTCGCGCATGACGGACTCGATGGACTGGGCCGCCGCCTGACCAGCGGTCCCGACCCAGGCCAGCACCGCCACAGCCATGCCCCGGAGGCACTTGAGCGCCGCGGCGCTCGCGGTGTTGCGTGAAGCAAAAACACCACCACTCAGACGCGCCGACGCGCCCCGCAGCCGAATCCACACCATGATTGACATCCTCTTTTGCTTTCCCTCCGACAAACTCATCACCCGACCGTCATGATCAGGCGGAACGTGGCATACCACGCGCCGTGACCATTGCAGTGAGTACCTTATCAGAACTTGCCACCGATTCCATGGGGCATTTCGGGTGTTGTGGAAACATAATCAAC
>JAGWVT010000154.1 GCA_018970765.1 Actinomycetales bacterium | reverse complement strand
TTCGATACCGCAGCGCGTGTACGGATCGCGTACCAGGTGCGCATCGAGCAGCGCATCGCTGATCTGATCGCAGAGCTTGTCGGGATGCCCCGTGGTCATGGACTCGCAGGTCACGATCCTGCTGGTGCTTGGCTTCGATGCCATGTGCAGTACCTCCCAGTTCAACCGGCTCGGGCCGGCGCCTGGGGCACGACGCAACGCAGCACGCCACGAATGGCGCTTGGTCCGCGTCGGACCCGTCCGCATCGCCATGTCAGCGTTGGCACCGTTCCGGCCCCCGGGCTGGGGATCCGTTGGTTGCCGCACCTTCGTCGAGCTGAATCTCTCCGGTGCTCTCGATGCGCGTCACCACCAAGGTGACAGGTGGATTGTATCAGGGGGTCTGTGCCAACGGTGTGGCACGGCGCGTTATTTGCCCGACACCTCTCGCGCTGAGGCAGGGTTTTCTACTCCGGGATCATTACCCAGCTCGGTCTGTTGCGATGACATTGATCCGGAGGCTGACTGAATTGCCAGGCTGGAGCTTCGATTCCCGATATAGAACATCACTCCGCCGAACAAGGCAATCAGTCCCAGTATCAACGCTGGGTCCATACCCTGACTTGCGCTGTTTGAGGAAGGTGTAAATCGACTTGTGGTTTGCTTCCTGGTTACTGGAGGCAACTTGTTTGGTGACGTTAATCGTTGTGGGGTAGTACGCAAAGGCTGGAGTCTCTGGTAAGGAACTTCACGCCTAGGGGTCAAGTAGTTGTAGGTGTAGTTATTGATGTAGGTGGGGTTCAACCGCGGAACCACATCCCCAGTGATTAAACTTGGGAATGGCCTTGGTGCAATCGTCGGAGATGGACGGCGCTCAACAACCTGACGACAAGGGGCAATTGACCCGTCTGGGCAGAGTGTGAGGCCATTCGCCGCTTGAATTAGCCCAAAGCTAGATTGGCTTCCCAACGCTGGGGAATACAAAACAATGGCAAGTGCCGCTACTGAAAAAGCAACGCGAATACGCTTCATATATTCAAACTTTAGCGGTTGGGGGTGGCCTGTCAACTCCTCTGGTACCGCGTCTCCAGATAGGCGCTCGCCACGGCGGCGTCAATAGTGGGGGGCACCGGTACCACGCAGCTGGTGGCGGTCACGGTGCCGCGGGCTACGGCTTCAAGGCAGCGGGCCTGGAGGGCGAAACCGAGGTCCATCGCTTCAATGGAGTTGCCGATTGGGCGGGGGCCGGCGAGGTTGAACATGTGGCCGCGGGCGACCAGGTGCACGGCGTTGCCGTTCTTGAGGCGCAGGGTGAGGAGTTCGTCGGCGTACTCCTCCTGGCTCGCCACTTCGGGCGAGGCGAGCATGCCGTCCACGTCAATCTCTTCGGGGAAGTGTCCGGCGTTCGCCAGGATCACGCCGCTGCGCAGCTTCGGCAGGTCGGCGGCGGTGATGACGCCCTGGGCGCCGGTGACGGTGATGATGATGTCGGCATTGGCGAGCGCCTCGTCGCGCGATGGCGTTTCAAATCCATCAAGGTGCGCGCGCAGTTTCAGGACTGGGTCGCGCTCCACCACGGCGACCTTGGCGTAGCCACCGCGGAAGTTCGCCGCCACGCCGCGGCCCACCGAGCCGTAGCCGAAGACGGTGACGCGTTCGCCGTTAACGGTCTTGTTGGTGATGCGCAGGTACGACTCCAGGGCGCTCTGCCCAACCCCGTGTTCGTTCTCGGCGAACTGCTTGATCGGGCTGTCGTTGATGACCAGGATCGGCATCTTGAGCTTGTCGCGCAGCGGCTCAAGGCGCATGCGACCCGAGGTCGTCTCTTCGGTGCCGCCGCGAAGCGTTGGGTATGGGTTCTGCAGATAGTGCATGTACAGGTCGCCGCCATTGTCGAGGATCAGGTCGGGCTTGGCGGCCACCACTTGCGCAAGATACGTGGCGTGCACCGCGGCATCTTTGGTCGCCTCGCCGATCACCGTGACGCCGTGCGATCGCAGTCGCTCAACGGCGTCGGCCTGCGTGGTGTTGAGGTTGCCGGTGGAGACGAGCTTTGCGCCGCCCGCCTGCAGGGTCAGCAGCAGGGCGACCGTCTTCGCCTCGAGGTGAATACCGGTGCCGACGGTGAGGCCGGCGAAGGGCTGGGTGCGGGTGAACTCTTCGGCAATGCCACGCAGCAGCTTCGACTGCTCGGCGACCCAATCAATCCGCGTGCGCTGCATGGGCTGCAGTGTACGTCTACGAGGCGCGCCAGCAGTACCAGGCCACCACGCTGCGCACGCCAGCGAATCGCTCCCCAAGCGGGCGAAGCTCTTTGGCACTCGTTGGTTCTGCGTTCCGATGGAGTGCGTCCCAGCCGCGGCGGACGGCTAGGTCGTCAACTGGCCACACGTCAAGGCGGCCGAGCTGAAAGATCAGGAACATCTCGGCGGTCCATCGCCCAATGCCAAAGAGCGGAAGGAGGGTCTCGATGATCGCCTCGTCACTCATATAGGTGAATCGCTTCAGTGGCACCTCGCCCGAGAGGACACCACTCGTGAGTTCGTGAATGGTTCGCACCTTGGCTGTGGTGAGTCCGACCGACTGCAACTCACGGGGCGAGAGCGCGCTGACCCGCAGCGGTGTGATTGAGCCGGCGCACCGCTCTTGGAGGCGCCGGTAGATGGTCTTCGCCGCCGCCACGCTGACCTGCTGGGCGATCACTGCGCGAACGAGTGACTGGTAGTTCGTTTGGGTGTTCTTCTGTAGGCCGAAGGTGCACGGCGCGAGACGCTTGATCGGCTCTGCGAAGGCCGAGTCGGCCGAGGCGATGCGGCGCTTTGCTGCGGCGATCTCTCGAAGGCGCGCCGCGCGAGACACGCTTACTGAGCGACAGTAAAGCCGCTCACCTC
>JAGWVT010000050.1 GCA_018970765.1 Actinomycetales bacterium | reverse complement strand
TTGGAGCCGGTCAGGCCGATATCGACCGAGCCTGCGCCATATGCCTGCAGCACGTCGCCACCCGAGGAGAACACGTTCCAGGTAATGGTGGCATTCGGCATGCAGTTCTCAAGGATCTGCTGATCCTTGACGATCAGATCACCGTTCGGGATGTTCTGGTACGCAATGCGCACCGTGGTCGTGATCGAGTCATCGGGATCGCCGAGTGGGCAGCTTCCAGCAGCCCCTTCCGACGTCCCACCACTTGATCCACCACAGGCCGCGATCGTAACTGCAACAAGCGCAGCTACGCCGACCGTGAGGACACTCTTGGACAACTTCATCTGGGTATTCCTCCTCATATATTGCTGTGGTTTGCCACTGCCGTACTGCGCATGGCGCTAGGCCTTGCCTCGCCATGGGACGAGGACCTTCTCCAAGGCCTTGATACCGCTGTCCAGAACGATCGCCGTGATACCGATCACGATGATGCAGACAATGGTCAGCGGAGTCTGTAGCTCGGTGCCTGACAGGTATGCCAAGCCACCGATACCGGGGATACCGTTATTGAGCTCGGCGGCCACGACAGTGGTCCAGGCGAACCCGACTGCTACGCGGATACCGGTAATCAAGTCAGGGAGGATTGCCGGCACCGTCACGCTAGTGACCACTTGGTGCCGCTTGGCGCCGAGCGTTTGTGCCGCGTGAATCTGGTCTTCCCTGATACCCCGCACACCCGCGATCGTGGCGATCGTGATGGGCGGGAAGGCTGCCAGGAAGAGCAGCCAGATCTTGGAGGTGTTGCCGATGCCGAACCACACGATCAGCAGACCGATATAGCCAAGCGGAGGCAGCGAGCGAAGGAAGTTGATGTACGGCTCGGCGGCCGTATTGACCCACTTGAGATTCGCCATCAGCAGACCCAGCGGTATACCGACCAGGATGGCGAAGAACAGGCCTATGCCGATGCGCTGCATCGTGGCGAGCAGATGCTGCCAGAGGTAGTACCCCTGCTCGCCCACCACCATTCGATCGACACCGGGAGCGATCGGATGAATGGTGTTCGACTCGACGAAGGCGTGCCACACATCCGGGATCGACGGCAGATAGAGCGGCAGCATGATGGCCTTGCCGCCATTCCAACCCCAGGGGATGGTCAGGAAAGACCAAATGGCCAGGAACACCAACAGGGCCAGCCCACGGGTTATCCACGGGCTCTTGCCAACACGTACCCAGCGCGCAGGTGGCTCTGGCGCTATTCCCGCGATGCTGTCTGGGTCGTACCCAGCAGCCGTGGGATTGATCGCCGCACTGTCGAGAGACATCTACCCGCCTTCCTTGGGGGAATGCTGGACCACGCAAAGGGCTTGTACGCCGGTAATCGCCGAAATGTTGTAAATGTCTTCGGCGCTGCACCCGCGGGATAGGTCGTTGATCGGACGGGCTAACCCTTGGAAGAGGGGGCCGTAGGCCTCGGCTCCGGCCAGTCGCTCGGTGATTTTGTAGGCGATGTTGGCGGCTGCGAGATTGGGGAAGATGAAGACATTGGCGCGCCCTGCCGCTGGCGAACCAGGGGCTTTGGCGTCCCCCACCGCAGGTAGCAGTGCGGCGTCGAACTGCAACTCACCGTCAATATTCAGATCTGGACGGCGAATGCGCACACGGTCAACGGCTTCCCGCACAACATGCACAGACGCGTGGTCCGCGCTGCCTTTGGTACTGAAGGACAGCATTGCTACGACAGGCGGCTCACCGACCAAGGCCTGGAACGTCTCCGCCGTGGCGATCGCGATATCCGCAAGTTGCTGCGCATCAGGTTCGGGTACCACCGCGCAGTCTCCGTAAGCGAATGTCCGACCGTCAGGCATCGCCATGATGAAAGAACTGCTCAAGGTTGAGTGCCCGGGCGCAAGGCCGATAACGCGGATCGCCGCTCGGGCAACCTCTGCACTTGGTCGAGTTGCCCCCGCTACGCATCCATCGGCTTGCCCTGACTGCACCGCCGCAACTGCCACGAGTAGCGCGTCTGTTGCCATGGCAGCCTGCTCAACCTTGCTCAGGTCCCGCTTAGCCGCCTGACGTGCGACAACCTCTGTCACTGCCGATGAAATCGCGGCGCCGGGTTCTCGTGGATCAATGTGCCCCACGTCCGCGCTAGCAGCGCGGGCATCCGTGCCAACGAGGATCGGCCTGACCCCAATGTCCGCAAGGCGGCGAGCAGCTTCCTGAGCACGTGCGTCGTCACCGTCGGCGAGCACGATGCGCAGGCGGGCATCGGCCGCCCGCTGGAGCCACTGCTCCTGCAGGCGACCGGGTGCCATGATCGCGCTCAGACGTAGTCCTTGTACTTGTCGAGGAAGCGCACCGGCTTGCTCAGCGCGTCCCTGCGGAAGGGATCACCAAGTTCACGGGTGCACATGATCTCGATGACGGTGGTCTTGCGGTCGTTCATCTGTGCGTCAATGGCCTTCTTGAATGCCGGGCCGACATCTTCGAGCCGGTCGACCGTGACGCCTTCCGCACCCATGGATCGAGCCACCTCGGCGAAGCTCGGGTTCGTGAGTTCGTCCGCGACGAATCGGCGCGAGTAGAAGTCGACCTGGTTCTTCTTCTCTGCACCCCACTGACGATTATGGAAGACCACCGCGGTGATCGGGATGTCGTGCCGCACCGCAGTGAGGAGTTCCACCATGCTCATAGTCCAGGCGCCATCCCCCGCGTAAGCCACGGCGGGTCGATCCTGTGCTGCGGCCTTCGCGCCGATCATGACGGGAAGGGAGTACCCGCAGTTACCCCAGCTCATGGGCGCGAAGAACGACCTCGGCTCTTCGAAACGCAGGTAGGAGTTGGAGACTGCACAGATATTGCCGATGTCTGTCGAAACCATGACTCGAGGTGGCATCGCCTTCTCGAGTTCGCGAAGCACCTGACGTGGGTGCAGCCAGTTACCCTCCTCCTTCTCAGCCTCGGCGATCATGTCGAGACTGAAGGGATCGGTTTCGTGGATCCATGCGGTCAACTCCGCCTCCCAGGCATCCTTCTCGGCCTGGATCTCAGTTGCGCGCTGCTGCTTTGTTGCGTCACAGGCAACGTCCATGTTCTGCAGGCGATCCAAGAGCGCCGCAGCGGTCTCCTTGGCGTCACCGCAAATACCGATCGTGACCTTCTTGACCAGACCCAACTGCGAGGAGTCGGCATCGACCTGGATGATCTTCGCGTCCTTGGGCCAGTAGTCCAACCCGTGCTGCGGGAGGGTTCCGAACGGCCCGAGCCGAGTCCCGAGCGCCAACACCACGTCGGCCTTGGAGATCAGTTTCATTGCGGCCTTGGAGCCCTGGTAGCCCAAGGGGCCGGTCCACAGCGGGTGGCTGGCTGGGAATGAGTCGTTATGCAAGTAGCTATTGACCACCGGTGAACCCAGGCGTTCGGCTAGTGCCTTGCACTCCTCGACACCATCAGCCATCACCACACCGCCACCGGAAACGATGACGGGGAACTTTGCCTCGGCGAGCATCCGAGCAGCCTCATCGAGTGTGTGCTTGCCGCCAGGACCGCGCTCAATCGGCAGCGGCTTGGGGATCTCGACTTCGATCTCGCCGTAGAAGAAGTCACGTGGGATGTTCAGTTGGGTGGGTCCCATATCGCGCATTGCCAGGTCGAAGCAGCGTGCGGTGATCTCCGCCATGCGCTTGTTGTTGTTGACGTGCCCGGCGTACTTGACGAACTCCTGGAACATCGGGAGTTGCTTGGCCTCTTGGAAACCGCCGAGCCCGGTGCCCATGGTGCCGGACTCGGGCGTGATCATCACCACCGGCGTGTGAGCCCAGTAGGCAGCGGCGATAGCCGTTACACAGTTGCTAATGCCCGGCCCGTTCTGCCCAATGACAACGCCGTAGCGTCCACTGGCCCGCGCATAGCCATCGGCCATATGCGCGCCACCTTGCTCATGGGCTACCGGAATGAGACGGATACCTGCCGGCGCGAAGATGTCCATGGCGTCCATGAACGCTGAACCCATGATCCCGAACATGTCGGTTACTCCGAACGAGACCAGCGTCTCAACGAAAGCCTCCGACGGGGTCATCTTCGTGACGCCCTGGACCACGGTCCTGGTGTCCGGCATATCCACTCCTTTGCAGTGTCGGGCGGTGCGCGAGCTATTTCCTACTATGTCACTTGACAATATCGGCTAGCCAGATCCCACCTGTGATGTGACGCACAGGCTACTCACCGGCTCGGGTAGCATCCAGACACTTGATCAAAAGATTGAGACAAAAGAGTCCGGAAAATGGAACTTGGAGCCCCGATGTCCGAGCTATCCGGGTCCACCCCCATCGCTCGCACGTTTGCCCTGCTGGAACTCATCGCCAGCAAGCCCGACTTCGTATCTCTGCAGATGCTCGCCCGCGAGACGGGGCTGCCCAAGCCGACCCTGCACCGGATGCTCGCGCACTTCGTGAACGAAGGCCTCCTCGTTCGCCAGACAGATCGTCGGCTATACGGCACCGGCCCGCGGCTACGTGCCTTCGCCGAGAGTCTGCTGCTGAACGCCACGCAGAGCGGCTCACGGCATGCCGTGCTCAAGGCTCTCGTTCAGGAACTCGGTGAGACCTGCAACATCACCACCTTGTCCGGCGGCGAAGTCCTGTATCTCGATCGCGTGGAAACATCCGAGCCGCTGCGCTTCCATCTGGGGCCGGGTTCACGGGTACCACTCCACTGCTCGGCAAGTGGCAAGTTGCTGGCTGGTCAACTGCCCGAATCCGCGCGACGGACCCTGCTTGGGTACGCACCACTTGAACCGTTCACTGATGCCACCATCACGGATTTCGACGTGCTCGAAGCCGAAATACAGCGCTCCTGCGAACGTGGATACGCAATCGACGCCGAGGAGTTCATCTACGGGTTGGTCTGCTTCGCAGTGCTGGTGCCCGGCTCCCGTGGACGCTCCAGCCAATGCGTGGCAGTGCAGGGCCCCTCACTTCGACTCAGTGTTGATGACGCAGACCGGATCCTGCCAGCGCTGCGTCGCGCGGCCGACGCGCTCTGCGCTATCGAGGCAGAGAGCCGAACTGCCTCCTACGGACGCAAGGCTTCGGCATGACATACCTGGACGCGGAACCACTGCCAGGCCCGGACACCACGGTGTCATCAAGGTCGTTCGGACTCGACATCGACCTGGCCATCCCAGCGTTCTCCGCTACCGACGCGCACGTCCCACCGATCGATACCGCGTACCGATTCAACCCGGAGGTCACCGAAGCCATCCTGGTGGGTTTCCAGCGCAATCGACGTGTGCTCGTCCAAGGACTGCACGGCACCGGCAAATCCACGCACATCGAGCAGGTGGCCGCGCGATTGAACTGGCCCTGCATTCGCGTGAACCTTGATGGTCAGGTGAGTCGCTTCGACTTCATAGGCAAGGACGTGGTCACAATTCGTGACGGGTTGCAGGTCACGGAGTTTTCCGAGGGGATCCTGCCCTGGGCGCTGCGTCGTCCAGTCGCCTTGATTCTGGACGAATATGACGCAGGTCGCCCGGAGGTGATGTTCGTTATCCAGCGCGTGCTCGAACGCGAAGGACGACTCACGCTGTTGGACCAAAGTCGCGTCCTGACCCCACATCCGGCGTTTCGACTTTTTGCCACAGCGAACACTGTTGGGCTTGGCAATCTCGCCGGCATCTACCACGGCACACAGCGGCTCAATCATGCTCAGATCGATAGATGGGACATCGTTGCTGCCCTGAACTACTTACCCGCAGGGGACGAAGAAGCCATCGTGCTAGCCAAAGTCCCCACAATGGATACGGACCCCGGTCGTCGACTTGTCGCCTCGATGGTGGCGTTCGCCAACCTCACGCGCGAGGGATTTCGGGTCGGCGATCTCTCAACGTTGATGTCACCTCGAACGGTCATTAGTTGGGCTGAGAACGTCGAGATCTTTCGCGACACGGCACACGCACTTCGCCTGACATTCCTACACAAGTGTGACGAGGCAGAGTGGCCGATCGTCCACGAGTACTTTCAGCGGTGCTTCGACTCCGCGCTCCTTGAAACTGTTTAGGAATGCGCAGTCGCCGCGGCACCCTTTCCGGTAGCGACGTCGTTGTGTCCTACGACCTGCGCTCACCGGTGGACCTAGAGCGCGCAGAAGAGGCGACTGCGGCTGCCACACGGGCAATCAGTCAGGATCCTCAACTGCGCTTTCGCAGTCATTTGATGTTCCGTGGTGCACAACTAGCACCGGCACGGGCGCCACATGTTCGACCCAGCATTGAGGATCAAGAGATTGCAGACTTGCGCGGGGCGGCGGACGGCGTCGCCCTTCGAGTTCGGCACTGCAGCATGGACGTCTTTCGAGCGCACCGACCGCAGGGTTCCCTCGAGGACCTCATCTACGAGATGCTCGAGCAGTTTCGCGTCGAAGCGCTAGCCGATGAATCCACCATTGGCATACGCGCAAATCTCACTCGGCGATTCGCTGCATGGTCGCACCGCTGCATTGCCGAAGGGCTGCTTGAGAATCAGATTGGGCTGCTGCTGTTCACCACGGCACATGTCTGCAGGTCCCGGATTCTTGCCGAACCGATCGAGGAACGGGTCAACGATCACACCGAATCGACTCGATTCGGTATCTATGAGGTGATGGGCCCGCACTTACTGGCACTTCGACCCGCCATCGGTGATCAGGAAACGTTCGCCCGTCATGCGGCTGCCATCGCCATCGATATCGCTGCACTGGCAGCCGCTGCCACTAACGAAAGCGGGCGCCCGGCAGCGCCCTCCGACGTTCTTGCCATGCTCGAGCTGCCGCAACTGAATCGTGATGAGCAGGCCGAAGCGGCCGCGGGCGCGCTGGGCAGATCTCGATTGGGCGAGGATGACGGATACACCGTCTTTTGTGACGACTTTGATGCAACGTCCGACATTCGCGACCTGGTCCGCAAGGCGCAACTTGTCGATTCACGCACCGAACTCGACGGCATCCTCGCCGATTACCGACCCCTGGCCGGCTGGCTACAGCGCAAGGCCCTACAACTTTTTCCCGAGCCAGAGTTCTCGGCCTGGGATTCCGAACAGGAAGAGGGGTATCTGGACAACCGATTGCTCGTCGGGGTGATCGCCGGCAGCAGCGACGGACGGCTGTATCGCCGCACAGCCCCGCAGGATCGACCTCGGGCATCCGTGAGCATCCTGGTCGATTGCTCCGGCTCGATGAAGGCCGTCACCGGCGAGATCTGCGCACTTTTGGACATGCTGGTGCGGGCCTTAGATAACGTCGACGTCACCACCGAGGTACTTGGTTACAGCACGGGCGCATGGAGTGGCGGTCGTCCCTATCGCCAATGGCTGGCTGCCGGTCGACCATCACATCCAGGGCGCCTGAACGAGGTACATCACCTCATATACAAGCGAGCCTCCGACTCCTGGCGCCGGTCACGAACGTCCCTGGCTGGACTGCTGTGGACCCCTATATTCCGGGAGGGCCTGGACGGGGAGGCCCTCCAGTGGGCATACGACCGGCTCATCAGAATCGACGCGCCACGCAGGCATCTGCTGCTGATCTCAGATGGCAGCCCCATGGATGGAGCGACGAACCTGGCCAATGGCGAGAACTACCTGGATCGCCACTTGGCCGACGTCGCCGGGCGCATCGAATCGGATCCCCGGGTCCGACTTGCCGGCTTGGGAATCGGGCATGACATGAGCGCGTACCTGCGTCGATCGCGGATAGTCGACCCCGAGGCAATCCTGTCCAAGCGGACGGCGCAAGCGGTCATGAGCTTCCTGGACACTCCCTAAAGTCTGGTCCCACGCCGCAGGATTCCGGCCCGATGTAACCCTGATCGCATTTTCCGATATTTGTGCCCCGCGCGGTGACGGCTCATGGCCCGGGCCCTAGGCTTGCCCTATCGGCGCTCCCGGAAGGTGAATCAGATGAGTTATGCGGCCAACCCAACAGAGGGCAAGCGTGTCTATGACTTGGACCGCCAGTACGTTTTCCACTCCTGGAGCGCCCAGGGCAAGCTGAATCCGCTGTGCATCGCGGCAGCCGACGGCTCCTATGTGTGGGACTACGAGGGCAACCAGTACCTGGACTTCTCCAGTCAGTTGGTGTTCACCAACCTCGGTCACCAGCACCCGAAGGTTGTTGCCGGCATCCAAGAGCAGGCTGGCCGGCTAGCCACAGTCGCCCCGCAGCACGCGGTCGACGTGCGCGGGGAGGCGGCCAAGCTGATCGTCGAGGCGTCGTCTGACAACATGCGTCAGGTCTTCTTCACCGCTGGTGGAGCCGATGGCAATGAAAATGCCATGCGAATGGCACGTCTGCACACTGGACGCACCAAGATCATGTCCTTCTACCGGTCCTACCACGGCAACACCACCTCGGCAATCACCGCAACGGGTGACCAGCGGCGTTGGCCGAATGAGTACGGCATTCACCACGTGCACTTCTGGGGCCCGTACCTTTACCGTTCGGTGTTTCACGCCACCACCCAGGAGGAGGAGTGCGAGCGCGCTCTCGCCCATCTTGCCGAGGTCATCACCTTCGAAGGTCCGCAGACCATCGCCGCGATCTTGCTGGAGAGCGTGGTCGGCACCGGTGGCATCCTGATCCCGCCGCCCGGGTACCTGCAGGGTGTGCGTGATCTGTGCGATAAGCACGGAATCATGCTCATCTGTGACGAGGTAATGGCCGGATTCGGCCGGACGGGCAAGTGGTTCGCTTACCAGAACTGGGACATCAAGCCGGACCTTGTCGTCTTCGCCAAGGGTGTCAACTCCGGGTCAGTGCCAGTTGGTGGCGTGGTCATTTCCGAGCCCATCGTGGCAACCTTCCAGGATCGCGTGTTCCCCGGCGGTCTGACCTACTCCGGTCATCCGCTGGCCATGGCGTCCATCGTCGCAACCATCAATGCTATGAAGGATGAGGGCACGGTAGAGAACGCGGCGGCTATCGGGGAAAACGTTCTTGGGCCCGGTCTGAATGCATTGATGGAGCGGCACCCGATCGTTGGTGAAGTTCGTGGCATTGGTGCGTTTTGGGCCGTCGAGCTGGTTTTGGATCGCAAGACGAAGGAACCACTGCTGCCCTACGGCGCACCCGTATCCGGTGCCTTGGCGGAACTCAATGCCGAGTGCAAGAAGCGGGGCTTGCTGCCCTTCGTTGCCGGCAACCGTGTGCACATGGTGCCGCCCTGCAACATCAGTGAGACCGAAGCCAAGGAAGGCATCGCGATCCTGGACGACGCACTGTCGACCATCGATCATCTCGCCTCCTAGAGCCACCGCTTCGGTTTACTGCATCCGTGGGTTTCTACCTGCGGCTGGCTCCGGGCCTACGTTTGGGCCTAACGAGTCGTGGGTTGCGCGCCAGCGTTGGTCCCCGGTCTGCGCGTTTGCACTTCGGAGCAGGCGGAACGGGTGTCTCCACTGGAGCCGGACCCCTGACCTACTACCAACCTCTGAGCAGTGGATCGACGGGGCGTGGTCGGGCCGCAAAGCTTGCGCAGGCGCAGCAGGTCAACGCAATGTGGGAGCGCCTGTTCGAGGTCCATCAGCAATCATTCCCACTGGCTCAGCCCAGACCCATTGCTGCTCCGGCAGCCCCCAGCCTGCGGGAATTCACCCGTGATCAGATCAAGCGCGCGCAGGAAGGTCTCCCGTGGTGGCGATGGATACAGCGGTGGCGCGTTGCGGCGCAGGTTCGCCGATCATCTCAGGAACGGTGGCCAGCCCACCTAGCCCTGCTGGAGCAACAGCATCAACAGGCACTGCAGGACGAGTCGCGACGGTGGAGTGATCTCATCGCGAACGAACCGGCGACGGTGTTCTCGCAACTGCAGGACGCCTTCGCGGACAACGACATGCCCGCAGCGCCAGTCGGCATCGAAGGGTCCGAAGCCTCGGTCGCTGTATTAGCCCCACCGCCTGAGCGAATTCCTCAACGAATTGGTGGACTGACGCAGGCCGGCAATGTCTCGTTGCGCAAACTCCGGTCAAGGGAGCGACAGTCACTCGCCACCGCGATCACCTGCGGGTATGCGTTGGTCACAGCCCGCGAGGCCTTTGCCGTTGCTCCAGGTCTGGTCTCGGTGCGGGTCGTTGTAGTGCGCGAACGCACGCCACCTTCGCCAGGCGAAGCCATGGTGGAATGCCTGCTGGCGGGTCGCTGGCTAGGCCAGGACCTGGAATCTGCCGACTGGGCTGAGGCCAACGCCTTGAGCCTCGCTGCACAAACAGCTGAGGAGCTCATCATGAACTTGCGGGGCCAAGCCCTGCAGCCAATTGACCTTCGCGAGCACCCCGACATCGGCCGCTTGCTTGACTCATGTGATCCCACTAGCCTGCGGGCCGAGGAGGAGTCATGAAACTCACTCGTATCACCGCGGCGCTCGTCGCCACCTGTTGTCTGGCACCGCTTGTTCCCACATCGGCACATGCTGAGGAACTTCCAGCGTCCCTAACACCGACCTTCCTCGGTTCGACACCGTCGCTTTTCTGGCAAGGGCGCATGCCGACCGTGCCCCAGATTCGTACCCTCCTTGGCAACACGGGCTCCGTGGGCACTGGTGGCTGGCCTGAGTACCGCACCGCCGCCATCATCGGTGGCGGCTCCTTCGCCGATGCACCTGGGTTCACAGGCAAAATCAACGGGTTTTGGTACGACCCATCGGTCACGAATGGATATGTCAGCGCCGCGGTGAACATCGCCGCCTTCACCACTGCGCAGGAAGCGGTGAACGCAGTTGCCCTGGACGCTAAGGCGATGGGTACCGCTGCTAAGGCGGTTTCCGCGGTGGGATCCCTGCAGCGCTGGCAGTCAGTCGTCACCACACCCGATTACACCGACACCATTGAGTGGATCGTCACTGGCGAAACCACACCCAGCATCACCCGACTGATCTGTACGGTGGCTGGGGCCAAGAGTCTGCTGAAGCGATGCGCACTCCCCCGAGTTGACGCCCTTGCCCAGTTGATAGCTATGGGAGGCCCACCGGTGGCGCAACTGCCAGCCCAGGTGACTGCCGACCTGCCAGTTACGCCTGCTGGCCTGGAGCCCGTCCTCGCCGTTCAACAAGCCAGCGCCGCTGGGTGGGGTGGGCTAAATCCAACCAAGGCATTGCGCACTGCGGTAGCAGCCGGTCAATCGACGGTACTGCAGTACGCCCCGGTAGGAACCAGCCAAGTGGCAGTCTCCGCATTGATCACGCCGCTGCCCATTCCAAAAGCCGCAGCCACGTTTATCACCGAGATTTGCAATGACGCAGCTGCGGGCACCATCTGCAAGCGTCAGACCCTAGCCAAGACTGCGTCAGGCATCCCCATTGCGGGTCAACTTGCCACAACGCGAAAGAAAGGCCGAGTCCTCTACTCTGCCGTCCAAGCCACTGGTGCCGGTGCACTGGTTTTCATCAATTGCGAGAATCTGCGCACCTTCAATGCACTGACGACCAGCGAGGTCGCCCTCTGTCAAAATGCGGTTCCAGCCTTGCTAGATGCGATTATGATGCGTCAGCAGCAGTGACCCGGGGCTTCCATCGACGCCAAATCACCAACGCCTCAGCGCGGATTTTGTCAGCCTGGCTAATTGTCGAGAGCACCGTTATCTGATCTGACGTGTACTCGGCAACTTCAGCGCGCAGGTCCAGTTCCTCGCACAGGGGCGTAGGGCGTAGGTATCGCAGCTCAAGGCCCGCCGTTACACAGGGGTACGCCGCTCCTTCAGCGGTGGTCCACTCCAGCAACTCTGCCTGCAGCAAAGCGGAGCCAGCACTATGGCAGTCAAGCAAGGTTGCAATGATTCCACCGTTGACACAACCGAGGCCGTTGTCATGCGTGGTCGTCGTGGTGAAATGCGCCAATGTGCTCGTCACCCCCGTGGAGGAATCGGCAAAGCTGCGCAGGCGCAGACCATTCGCATTGGCTGGACCACAGCCAAAACAGGTTGAGGTCGGAAAGAATCGCTCCTGGAGACTGATCATGTTGCACCAGCTACCTGTCCACATCAATCATTGACATCGCTCGAATCACTGCGGCAACGCTGGTCACCTCGTGAGTTCGAAGGAGACTGACACCACCCAGGTAGCGCAGCACGACAGCAGCTCTCGCGATACGTTGAATCTCGCGACAGGTTAACCGTTGCCAGCAGTGCGGGCTCATCGCCTCCAATAACGCGAGCACCTAGATGAAATTCCTGGACCACAGGGAAGGCCGCCCGATCCGCGCCAAATTCGGCGGCTAGCGTCGCCAGCGCCTGCAGCGTGATCATGACCCGAAGTGCTCTGATCGAGCCACCTGCACCTCGTAGGCCCAGGCCACCACTGCGTAATCGGCAAAGTAGGACTCACGCAGAACATGCCACATATCTTCCGCAGCCGATGCCGAAAGTAGTGCCTCGATACGGATGCTTCCACCTTCAAGGTCACTGACCCGGCGATTCATCGGACCACTCCCGCGCGCCGCGGTGATGGTCCACCCACGCGCACCTGCAGCAGCGAGATCTTCCAGGAGACGTTGCTCAAGTACTGCCTCAGCGACGACGGTCAAGCAAGTGACGGTCCGTTTCACGGCTCCTCCTCGGCCGACGCGGGTTGACGGCAATCAGTCTCTGCGTCACACAAGAATTCGTTCATCATCCGGCACCGAGGCCGGCGTTGGCTAGCCCCTGAGCGATGAGGACGTAAAGCGGAATGCCGATGACGAGGTTGAAGGGAAAGGTGACGCCCAGGCTTGTCGCCAACGTAATGCCCGGATTCGCCTCAGGAAGTGCCAGGCGGACGGCTGCTGGTGCGGCAATGTATGACGCGCTACCGCATAAAACCCCAAGAACCGTTGCCCCGCCCGTACTGAGACCAACGAGTAACCCGGCAGTGATGCCGACGGTTGCCGCGAGGACAGGGAAGGCCACCGCAAACACGAACAAGCCAATGCCGGCGCTGCGCACATCACCAAGTCTTCGACCCGTGAGGACACCAAGTTCCAGGAGAAACAGTGAAAGGACGCCCACGAAGAGTGCGCCGAAGAGCGGTTCAACGCGTGCGTAGCCAGCGGGGCCCGCCAGGAGGCCGATTAGTAGGCCACCCACGAGCAGGAGTATCGAGCGACTCAGGATGATTTCCCGCAACGCGTGCCGCCAGGACTCTCCACTGCGCATCATGGAACCAGCAAGCAGCAGGCCCACGATGATGCCGGGAATCTCCAAGACGGTGAGTAGCGTTGCCACGAAGCCCTCAAAACTGATGCCCGCTTCTTCCAGGAAGACTAGCGCCGCCGTGAAGGTCACGAGTGATGTCGATCCATAATGCGCGGCCATCGCACCGCGATCTACGCGACTCAAGCGCGTGACAATTCGAAGTATGGCAAATGCCGCAAGTGGAATTACCACGCCGAGCACGAGTGTCGCAGCAATTGGCAGCGCAATTGCGGAAGGAGAAGACTCACGAAGGGCGACCCCACCCTTTAGGCCGATCGCCAACAGCAGGTACATCGACGTCGCCTGATAGACCGCATCCGGCAGGCGTAGGTCAACCTTGACGGATGCCGCAACAACCCCCAGAACAAAAGCGAGGACAGGAACCGAAAGCAGATTCGTCACACCCAGACTGAGTGATGTCGACAGGTCCACCTCGCTGAGCGTACCTGTCCGAATCAGATCACTGGTTGCAGGCGCCCATCGTGAACGTCATAGATCGCGCCAACTACCGGTATGCCAAGGGGAAGCAATGGAAATGCCTTGAGACGTGTCACGTCGCGAAGCAGTGCCTCACGCTGATCAACGACAGTTCGAAATTCTAAGCTTCGCGTGTCAACGCCGTGAGTCTCAGCGATCGATCGGTGGATTTGATCTTCGTCCTGCGTTGCCATCCGGCAATCGGTGTGTGGCATGACGAGAATTCGAGTGACACCCAAGAGGTATGTGGCCAAGGTCAGAGTCCGAATGATGTCCTCGGTGACACGTGCACCGGCATTTCTGAGGATCTTGGCGTCGCCCTCACCCATGCCGACAGCCTCGAGCGGCTTGATGCGGGAATCCATGCAGGTCACTATGGCCAGCCCTCGTGCAGCACGCCCGGTTAGGCCACGGTCCTCGTGTCGTTCGGCAAATTCCTCGTTGGCGCTTACAACATCCGTGAACGCCAACCAAGCCTGATCATCCACGGCCGGACCCTAGCAGCGACGAGAAGAATGTGTCCGTACCTAGGCATTCGCTGAACCAAGTGCAGGTGAGACCACCGAGAGGATGGTGTCGGCGGTGTGCTCCGGAGAATGACTCGGTTGCATGAGATAGCTGAGCACCAGTCTCACAACACACTCTGAAACAAGATCCGCGCGCTCGCGGACGATGCCGCAGCCCTGTAACCGGGTGGAGACCACTGACGTCGCCACTGTCAGGAGACCTTGCGATTGCGTCGTCAACAAGGGTAGAAGGGCTGACTCAACGCCATGGACAGCGCCGACAATTGAGCGGAGCAAAGCGTTGCTCTGGCCCATCCGTAGTACCTGCTGGGTGCCCAAATGAATTGCTGCTTGATAGTCAGGTTGGTGCTCGTCAAAAGCGCGGTTGACCGCGTCAAGGAACTTTGACGCCTCGGTGAGCACGATGAGCTCAGCAAGTTGCGGCTTGCTTCCTACTTCGTTGTAGATCGTTTGACGACTGACACCCACCGCACTGGCCAGGCGCCCCATAGTCAGCCCAGCCCAGTCCTCCTGGATGGTGATGGCAGTAGCTGCTTCGACTATTTGTTGAGTCAGACTCACAGGTCGTACCGATGGTGCGGTCATACCGAAGTAGCCGTGCGCGGCACAAAGTCTTGCTTGTCACAAACTCCGCAGTCCGGGCAACACCAGCTCTGCGGAATGTTCACCCATGGGGTTCCCGCCGGAAAGCCCTCACGCAGATCACCAATGGCCTGGTCATACCGGTAGTGGCATCCAGGACAAACCATGACCCGGTCAACACTGAGCGTTTCCATACGCAAATCGGCACTCGACGTACTCACAGGCATGGGGTTCTGCGGACACTTCCGTGATCGGTACCGACTCAGGTAGCGATCGCGCAGCTTCGGTGAAATGTTGGCCCGCTCAACGTCGCCCTGGTAGTGATCGATGACGCGGGGATCCATCACGCGACGCCAAAGTGGGGGCACAAGGGCCAGGAGGATCATGCCCGCGTAGCCGGTGGGAAGTGCGGGGGCGTCATCCGCGTCACGGAGCGCCTGGTAGCGCCGCGTGGGATGAGCATGATGATCACTGTGCCGTTGCAGGTGATACAGCAGAACATTGGTGGTGATGTGATTGGAATTCCAACTGTGCCTGGCTTCAACCCGCTCGTAACGCTCTTTGCCTGCCACTCCAACAATTTGTCGAAGCATCCCGTAGTGCTCGAGGTAGTTGACGGCCTCGAGGAGCGCTATGGCGATGACGGCTTGGATGAGCAGATACGGGAGAGTTACGGGACCCAACCAGATGATCATGAGCGCCCACAGCAGCGCGGTCATTAGCCAGGCGTTCAGGACATCATTGCCCAGTCGAATGGGGTTGCTACCGCGGCGGTGATAGCGGCGGCGTTCCAGATTCCAGGCACTGAGCAGGCTGCCAATGACCGTGCGCGGAAGGAATCGATAGAAGGACTCTCCTAACCGAGAGCTTGCTGGGTCATCTGGTGTAGCAACCCGAACATGATGTCCACGATTGTGCTCAATGTAGAAGTGACCGTAGGCACTCTGCGCAAGCGCAATCTTTGACAACCACCGTTCGTGGCTTTCCTTCTTGTGTCCGAGTTCGTGAGCGGTATTGATGCCAAGGCCGCCAATGAAGCCGACCGTCACCGCCAGCCCGATTCGATCAGCCGTATCCAGGTCTCCCCGTGCGATCACCCACATTGCGAGGAAGAAGCCTGCGTACTGAATTGGCAAGAACAGGAAGGTGATCCACCGGTAATAGCGGTCCGATTCCAAGTCGGCGATCGCCGAATCCGGGGGATTGGCCGGGTCAACCCCCGTCGTCCAATCAATCAGCGGCACGAGACCGAGAATGACGATCGGCCCGATCCACAGCCACGCGGACCCACCAGTCAGCTCATGCATGCCAACGGCGATGAAGGGCAGCGCTGGCATGGTCAACGCCACCAGCCAGAGCCACCGCTTGCGATCTCGCCAGGCCAGTTCCGTCATCCAGGCCTCCCCACCCCATGAACTTTACAAAACCTAGGGTCCTGTCAAGGCATCGTCAAGTGGGGGGGGTTCCACGAAAAGTGGGGGTCCTAGTCGAACAATTCTTCGAGAAAGCTTTTCCGCTTCTTATACGCCTTGTGACTTGGCTGTCCGTACTGAGGCTGGGCATATTGCGGCTGGGCGTACTGAGGTTGGGACTGCTGAGGCTGCGTCCTCGACCAAGCGGACTCCGCATCAACGAGGCGTTCCAGCTCGCCGCGGTCGAGAAAGATCCCTCGGCAGTCACCGCACTGGTCAACATGCACGCCACTTCGCTCGTATTGACGCATAGGGCCATGGCACTTGGGGCAGGTCATTTCCATATTTCCACAATCCACCGAGAACGCGCATTCGGCAATCTGAGACCCTGGTTTTGCCCATTTGCCAAGCCAAAACGAGCTGGTGTGGTACCCATGTGCAATGACTAATCATGCCCCCATCCCTCGGTCGGTCCGACAAGGTTTCGGTGCGGCCATCGCCGCATCGGTGCTTCTCGGATCTAGCCTGCTCGCTGCCCCCAGCGCATCCGCTGCTGTCGGGGACTTCACCAGCACCGCGGTGCCCATTGCGGCAAATCCCCTGTTGTCAACCATCGCGCTTGGCCCGGACGGCAACGTGTGGACGACTAACAATGGCTCCGACTCAATCTCACGGGTTTCGCCGGCCGGCGGTCTGGCGACGACCTTCCAGGTGCCGACTGCAGGCGGCCAACCCAGCGACATCGTTGCGGGTCCGGACGGTGCGATGTGGTACTCCTATGACGCCGTGCCCAAGATCGGCCGGGTCGATATGAATGGTGCCTTCAGCGAGTTTGCGATCCCGTCGGGCAACACGGCTTCATCTCTTACCGTTGGACCAGATGGTGCCCTGTGGTACACCGCCACCGCCGCGAAGAAGATCGGTCGCATGACCACTTCCGGCCAGGTCACCAATGAGTTCTCCACCGGCGCTTTGAGCCCATTCGGGATCGACGCTGGCCCATCAGGCAGCAGCAACCTCTACGTGGGCATTTCGAATGGGCCGAAGATCGGCATCATCACCACGGGTGGTGCCTTCACCACCGTGGACATCGGCGCCGGAGCCACTGGGTCTTACTTCCCCACCGAAGTCGACGGTGCCATGTGGTTCATCACACTGACGGGAGCCGGTTCGTCGGCCTCGAAATTGATCGCCGACACAACCGTGCAGCAGACGGTGCTCCCGGGTACTCAGGCGTCGGGTGTTGTGGCCGGCGTCAACGGCACCTTCTACATCCTGGATTACACGAACGCCAAGGTGCTGCAGATGTCACCCGCGGGTGCACTTCAGGCGACTTATGCCGCGCCAGCGGCACCGACCTTCGGCGTGATAGGCGCCGACGGCAACCTCTGGCTTCGCGCGGCCACTCAGGTTTTGCGCATGTTGACGGGTGTGGTGCCGGCGTTGTCGGCGGCGCCAGCGGTGACGCCGGCGTCTGGGGTCACGGTCGGTACGTCCATGTCGACCTCGAATGGCACCTGGAAGTACGCCGCTACCGCCTACGCCTACGCCT
>JAGWVT010000153.1 GCA_018970765.1 Actinomycetales bacterium | reverse complement strand
GCGGCCGCGGGTGGTTCGGGCACTGGTGGGGTGTCGTTCACGGTGACGGGATCGGGCTGCGTGGTGTCTGGGTCAACGCTGTCGACGTCGGTCGCGCCGGCGACGTGCACGGTGACGGCGGTGAAGGCTGCCAGCGGGGTGTTCGGGCAGGCGACCAGCGTCCCGGCGGAGTTCACGTTCACGCAGGCGGCGCAGTCGGCGCTGTCGGTGTCGAATGCGATGACTGCGGTCCGGGGGGACGTGGCTGTCGCGCTGGCGGCCGCGGGTGGTTCGGGCACTGGTGGGGTGTCGTTCACGGTGACGGGATCGGGCTGCGTGGTGTCTGGGTCAACGCTGTCGACGTCGGTCGCGCCGGCGACGTGCACGGTGACGGCGGCGAAGGAGGCGAGCGGAGTGTTCGCCGCTGCGTCGAGCAGCCCGGTCGCGTTCACGTTCAGCCAGGCCCCGCAGGCCGCCCTCTCGATCACCAACACGGTGCGCTCGACCTCAGCGTCGAACTCGGTCTCACTGTCGGCGTCGGGCGGCTCGGGGACCGGCGGGGTGTCGTTCTCGGTGTCGGGTACGGGATGCGTGTTGTCGGGGTCGGTGCTGTCGGCGTCGGTCGCGCCGACCACTTGCACTGTCACTGCGAGAAAGGAGGGCGTCGGTGTTTACGGCACTGCAACGAGTTCTCCCGTGGACTTCACGTTCTCGGCGGTGCAAACGACATTAGGTTTTAGCGCGCCATCTACCTTGAACATTCAGCAGACGCCCTACTCGCTTACCGCAACTTCGTCGGCAGCCCTGCCATACGAGATCACCTCCTCGACGCCATCCACGTGCACGGTGTCGGGCACGTCGCTTCAGCTTGTCTCCCTCGGTACGTGCACGGTCACCGCGACGCAACCGCAAACCGGCATCTACGCTGCCGCTTCCGTGACGCGGAGCATAGAGATCACCAAGGTCTCCCAGGCAGTCTCCTTCACCCCGCCCACGCTCCTGACGATGGTGCAGAGCCCGCAGTCGCTGAGTGCGACCGCGTCCTCGGGCCTGCCTGTCGCCCTGACTTCGTCCACGACGTCCGTGTGCGAGGTGCTGGGAGCAACACTGACGCTGCGGGCACCGGGTTGGTGCACCGTGACTGCCTTCCAGGATGGGAATGGCGTGTACGCGAGTGCCTCGGTAACCAAGTCGATAACCGTGACGAAGGAGGCGCAGGTCATTGCCTTCGCGCCGCCGTCTGCCCAGACGATGGCCCAGTCACCGGTTAGCCTTGTTGCCACTGCCACTAGCGGGCTGCCGGTCAGCCTCGCGTCCAGCACACCGACGGTGTGTGCCGTGGACGGGACGAGCCTGACGCTCCTGAGCACAGGAACCTGCTCGATCACGGCCAGCCAGCCTGGCGATGGTGTCTACTCCGCGGCTACCTCGGTGGGACGGTCCATCTCCGTGACCAAGACCGCTCAGACGGTCACATTCAGTCCTGCCCTCACGGCTGTGGCGACCGACGACCCGGTGACCCTGTCGGCGTCGTCAACGAGCGGCCTTCCGGTCGCCTTCTCGACATCGACGCCCAACGCATGCGTGGTGGGCGGTAGGCAACTGGTGTGGGTGGCAGGCGACCTCACCTGCACAGTAACTGCCACACAGGCGGGCAACGACATCTACGCTGCCGCATCTGTCACCCGAAGCATAACCGTCTCAAAGGCCGCCCAAGTGGTCACCTTTAACGTCTCGGCGACCAACGTCGTGGCTACCGACCAATCAATGACGCTCGCGGCGTCTGCGTCCAGTGGACTTTCGGTGGCAATCTCGACGTCTACGCCATCAGTGTGCTCGGTAACTGGCACTGAGGTGTCCTGGGTGTCGGGCGATGCTGACTGCGTCCTCATCGCCATGCAGGTCGGCGATGAAAGATTCGCACTGGCGGCTTCCACTCAACGCATCCGTGTTGTGAAAGCGACCCAGTTCATTACCTTGGAACCGTTGCCGCCCGTCAAGTTGACAGGTGATCCACCGAGCGTCGTCCGAGCGAGTTCGTCCAGGGGTCTAGCTGTGCAGATCACAACGTCGACCCCAACGGTGTGCACCGTTGATGGCAACACGCTTACCTCGCTGGAGGAAGGTGACTGCTTCATCACGGTGAGCCAGCCAGGGAATGCCATCCAGGCCGCAGCGGCGCCAGTTACCGCTTGGGTGTCGATCTGGTGCTCGTATAGGGGCCCTTGTCGACTTGGCGTCCGAGGCCCTGGCGGGGGGATCGTGTTCTATGACGCCGGTTCGGAGAAGGCGTGGGGGCGGTACCTAGAGGCGGCCCCTGCAGGCTGGGCCGGCAGCAGCTCAGATCCGCAGGTACCTTGGTGTAGCACGTCCAGCGCCAACACCTACCTCAGTACGCAGTTTGGCATCGGAGTTGGCATGGCAAACACAGTCCTAATCAAGGATCCAAGTCGGTGTGGGGATTCCTCAGCCGCCGGTCTTGCTGCGCTGTATCGGGGAGGTGGCAAGAACGACTGGTTCTTGCCCTCGGAGAGCGAGCTATACGAGATGTATGCGAAGCGCGCGATAGTCGGCGGACTAAGCGTCGGCATGCCCTCCTCGATCTATGACAGAGGGAACTTCTACTGGGCCTCGACGGAGATATGGTCCTTTACCAGGCCGAATGGGCCCCGCGCGGAGTGGCTGGACTTCTATAAGGGCTCCCGGTACGGCTCTGTCGACTATGACTACAAGTCAAATGGTTATCGCGTAAGGCCCATCCGTGCATTCTGAATGAACCAGGGGCTGCCTTCCGCTTCAGATTTTGGGCTCTCCTGACGTATCCGTGGGTGGCTTTGGGGGTCTTATGTAGGGCACGCCGTTCTCGTGTCTAGGTTTCTGGCTTGTCAAGAGGCAGCAACCATCGAACGGAGAACGGCGTGCAAGACGTCACGATA
>JAGWVT010000006.1 GCA_018970765.1 Actinomycetales bacterium | reverse complement strand
GTCAGGCATGGCGGGCACGGTGGGTGCCGCAGGAATGGGTGACCGCGCCCCGACGGTTGAGGTCGCGCGGCGCGGCCACCTACGCATGCTCGCCTCAACGATCGTTGAACCAGCTGAGCCTCAATCGGCTGAGCCTCAATCGACGGAGCCGAACTGGCACCTGGGTGAGGATGGCGAACTCGACGAGTTGCTTGACGACGATGAGCTTGGTGACATTGATGAGATTGGCGAACTTGATAGTGATGCGCGTGAGATTGATGCCGATGAGATCGGTGAAGCCCTAGACGGTGATGATGTGTTTGACGTCGACGGTCACGTCGACGTCGAGTTGGATGAACCGATCTCGGACACCACTGGTCGCGCACGCGTGCTGAACCTGCCGCTGCGCAGCCTGGGCGACGACCGCGAGCCATCCTGACGCATATTCGCTAGCCTCAACCCGTGCGCGATCTCGGGACCCTCATTAAGGCTTACGACGTTCGTGGCACGGTTCCTGATCAGTTTGACGCAGACCTAGCCCACCAGATCGGTGCCGCCTTCGTGCGGGTGATCGGTGCCGCGGCCCGTGATGGCGGTCCAGGTGCCGTCGTGGTCGGGCACGACATGCGGCCCTCCGGCCCAGATCTGGTCGCCGCCTTCGCTGATGGTGTGCGAGAGCAGGGCTGTGACGTCGTCCTCATCGGGCTGTGCAGCACCGACGGCTTGTACTTTGCGTCAGGTCACCTCGGGCTCCCCGGAGCAATGTTCACCGCCAGCCACAACCCCGCGCAGTACAACGGCATCAAACTCTGCCGTGCTGGTGCGGCCCCGGTGGGTCAAGACACCGGGCTTGCTGACATTCGCGCACTTCTGGAATCCGGTGTTCCGCAGTTCGATGGCCCATTGGGCAGCGAGCGATCGCAGGACACCACGGCGGGCTACGCAAAGTTCTTGCGCTCCCTTGTCGACCTGACAGGTATCCGACCACTCAAAGTTGTCGTGGATGCTGGCAACGGGATGGCCGGCTTCACGGTGCCGGCGGTACTTGGCACGCAGGCTGGACTCCCGGCATTGCCACTGACGCTTGATGAGATGTACTTCGAGTTGGACGGATCGTTTCCGAATCACGAGGCCAATCCCATCGAGCCGGCGAATTTGGTCGATCTGCAGCGGCGGGTCCTAGAGGTTGGTGCGGATCTGGGTCTGGCATTTGATGGCGACGCGGATCGCTGCTTCGTGATCGACGAGCAGGGCGGCATTGTCAGTCCCTCAACCTTGACCGCACTGATTGCCGCACGTGAACTGGCGCGTCACCCGGGATCAGCCATCATCCACAACTGCATCACCTCGAAAGCAGTTCCAGAAGTCGTCCTGGAAAACGGCGGTCGACCGGTGCGTACCCGAGTTGGCCACTCCTTTATTAAGGCGACAATGGCGCAGACCGATGCGGTGTTTGGTGGTGAGCACTCCGGACACTTCTACTTCCGCGACTTCTGGCGAGCTGACTCCGGCATGCTGGCCGCCCTGCACACCATTGCAGCCCTCGGCGGCACTGAGACAGGAACGACTCTGTCCAGCATGTTGCAGTCCTACGACCGGTACGTTGCCAGCGGGGAGATCAACACGCCGGTGTCCGACCAGCGTGCAGTCATGGCGCAGATCGGTGCGCAGTTCGGGAGCAGGCCTGGGACAACGATCGATGAACTCGATGGCCTAACGATCGACGGCGGCTCGTGGTGGCTCAATGTGCGTCCGAGCAACACTGAACCGCTGTTGCGCCTGAATGTTGAGGCGGCTGATGCGGCAACTATGGCTCGAGTTCGTGATGAGGCATTGGCCCTAATGAGAGGTGGCGCTGCATGACGGCTACTGGAGCAACTCCCGCGGGTCCCCTCGGGCTAAGCGAGCAGTTGTGGGAGGTGCTTGCCTGCCCTTGTCCTCGGCACGAAGCCGTGGTGCCGGATGAGGAGCACTCGGCCATTCGTTGCCAGGCCTGTGACACGACGTTTCCAGTGCGCGACGGCATCCCGGTGATGCTCCTCGACGAAGCGACACCGGGCCCGCAGGGCATCGGCGGCGCGGGCACCCAGTAGTCACTCGGCAGAATCCATGGTCTTTGCCATCGCTGGTTCGCGGAAGGACTATGCCTGGGGCGTCGTTGACGGACTGGCCTCCTGGACCGGCATTGCAGATGGCGCCACGCAGGCTGAACTTTGGTTTGGTGTGCACCCCAGTGGTCCCGCGGTGTTGGCCGATGGAAGTGGCCTGCTCAGTGATCACCTGGCAGACGACCAGGCCCCGCTCCTGGTGAAGCTGCTGGCAGCGGCGCGTCCGTTGTCGGTGCAGGTGCACCCCGATGCCTCCCTGGCGGCACGAACCTGGCGCGAGCAGCAAGAGCCGGGTGCCACCCAGGTCTATGCCGACCCATGGGAAAAGACCGAGATGCTCGTAGCCCTCACTGACTTCACGGCCTTTGCTGGCTGGCGAGATGCTGATGAAGCGGTGCAGATTCTGGAACGTGTCCCGGGTACGCAAGCAGCGGTAGCCGCACTGTCCCGAGGGGACCGAGCCAGTGCCATTCGGTTGCTGCTGCAAGTTCAACCGATCGGACCGGCGGTCCAGGCGCTGCAATCGGCGTTCTTGAATCGACCAGCGAACGAGCGCACGGCCATCGGTGCGGCGATCAGCGAGTACCCGCAAGACGCCGGTGCGCTTCTCCTGCCAATGCTGGCTGTCGAGCAGCTTGCCCCAGGTGATGCGCTGTATGTGCCAGCTGGTGTGCCGCATAGTTACGTTTCCGGGACCGGCCTGGAGGTCATGACGACCTCGGACAACGTGGTCCGGCTCGGTCTAACGCCCAAGGCGGTGAACGTCGACGCGGCGTTGGCCGCGCTGCGGGAGGATCGCCAACCCGTAGTGCTGCGCGGTGCAGAGCACCTGCACCCACCTGGTGCGCCTTTCAGTGTCGAACTGCTGCATGATGGTGAGCGCGTGATTCCCAGCGGCGCCTATCGCCTCATCCTGGCGATCCAGGACGATCTGGATGTGCAGGTGGGTCAGGAGCGCCGCACTGACGGTGATGCCGACGGTGGCGTGACCGTTTCGATGGGAACTGCCTTGGTGGCCACCGCGCTCGAATCCGACCTAGTTGCGCGCACTGCGGGCGTAGCGGCCGTTGTTCGGCATGAGGCGCTATGAGTTCGCTATGAGTTCGCTATGAGTACTGAAGGTGGTCTGCGCGCGGTCGTCGCCGCACTGCTGGCGAATCTTGGTATTGCTATCGCGAAGTTCGTGGCATTTGCCTTTACTGGTTCTAGTTCGATGCTCTCCGAGGCAATTCACTCGGTGGCCGATTCGGCCAACCAGGTCCTGCTCCTCGTGGGACATCGGCGCTCACGGCGTCAGGCAGATGCCCGTCACCCGTTTGGCTATGGCCGCCGCCGCTATGTCTACGGCTTCATCGTCGCGATCGTGTTGTTCCTGATCGGTGGCCTGTTTTCGCTGTACGAAGGTTGGCACAAGTGGCAGCACCCTGAGCCGCTGCAAGATGCCTGGATCGCCTTCGTCGTCCTTGGTGTTGCGATCGTTCTTGAGTCCTTCAGTTTCCGCACGGCACTTCGTGAGGCAAACAAGGCCCGTGGACGTCGATCACTGCTGCAGTACATCCGTGACGTCCGTCAGCCGGAACTGCCAGTGATCCTGCTGGAAGATGCTGGGGCGCTTGTTGGCTTGGTGTTCGCCTTGCTGGGGGTCTCTGCAGCTTTTGTTACCGGCGATGGCCGATTCGATGCGATCGGGGCCATGTCGGTGGGCACCCTGCTTGTCGTGATCGCGGTGTTCCTGGCCATGGAGATGTCAGCCATGCTCGTTGGCGAGTCTGCGCTGCCCGAGGAGGTTCGTGCGATTGAGGCGGCACTGAACTCCAGCCCATCGGTGGAGCGGGTTATCCACCTGCGCACCATGCACGTCGGGCCTGACGAGCTACTCGTCGGCGCCAAGATCGCAATCCGGGAGCAGGACACCGCCGCCCAGATCGCAGCGGGCATCGACGAAGCTGAGCGGGCGCTGCGTGCTGCGGTTCCGAGCGCGAAATACGTGTTCTTGGAACCCGACCTGTTCAAAGAACCCGACCCGGACCGCACGTGATCGACCCACTGCGCGGCACGATCGCGGGTGCGCTCATCCTGATTGGCCTTGGGCTACTCCTGATTCCCGTTGGTATCAACCGTGTCAAGCGGCGGACCAAGGGCCCCAACAACCCTTAGCGTGAACCCTGTCACCGAGCGAAGTGTGAGGGGGCCATGAGCGGTTGGCGAAATCGACTGTCGTGGGTGGCACTGCTGACCGCTGTGACATTGGGCCTGACGACGCTGCCTGCCGGGGCGGTAGGCGGCCTTGATGTCGAGAATCGAACGCTCGGCTTCGGCACCGTAGGTGTGCCGTATAGCGAGGACGTCAGTGCGACGGGTACTGGGACCACTCCCTACGCCTGGACCGTGACCGCTGGAGCCCTGCCTGCTGGGCTCGCGCTCAGCAATGCGAGCAACAAGGGCCGCATCGCAGGAACGCCCACCACTGCCGGTTCGTACACATTCACCCTGCAGGTCGCCGACTCAGCGACGGCAACCGCGACAAGGGCGTTCACCATCCCCGTCTATCCGGTCCTCCAGGTCACCACGAGTTCCCTCCCCAACGGTGAAATAGGCGCGAGCTACGCACAGGCGCTGGCGGCCGCGGGTGGTTCGGGAAGCTACAGCTCGTGGTCGCTCACCAATGGCAATCTGCCACCGGGACTCACGCTCAATGCTGGCGTTATCAGTGGCACGCCGACGACGGTCGGTTCCTGGGATTTCACGGTGCGAGTGACCGACAGCGTCGGGATCACCATGGACCGCGGTCTGAGCATCACGGTGGGAGTCTCAGGTCAACTCGCCGTGGCAACGCCGTCAATCGGTCAGGTCACGGTCAACATCCCTTACAACCTTCAACTGACGGCCACCGGTGGTAGTCGCATCTACTCGCGATGGGCGCTCGCGTCTGGAGCCTTGCCCACCGGACTCAGTTTGAATGCCACCACGGGTCTGATCTCCGGCACGCCGACCGCGACCGGTACCTTCACGGCAACCGTGCAGGTGGCAGACTCGGACACCACCACGGCTACTCGAACGCTCGCCTTCACCGTTGGTTCCTCGCCATGTGCGCATGACGGCAGTCTTGGCCCGATCACGTCCGCACAGACCTCCGCTATGCCTGCTGCCGGACTCGCACCGGGTGTTGCCTTGGTCCTGGACTGCGGGAACCCGCACTCACACTCGGTGACCGCTGTTCCAACGACGTCACCGACCGCTATTGAGGTGCGTTCCTTCGCTACGACGCTACGTGTGGAGGGGCGGACGTCAAGTGGTGCTCCAGCGGGTACCCGTGACGGCACTGTCGCACTGCTGCGTGCAACCTCGGGTTCGACGGTCGCCCTAGAGGGATCCGGAGCGCGGCCCAACTCCACCGCCCAAGCCTGGCTGCTACCTGGCACTTCACTGGGATCCCTAACAGCCGACGCGACCGGCACCTTCCGAAAGTCCGTCGAACTGCCGGCCGGCACCTCACCGGGCACGTTGACCGTGCAGGTAAACATGGCTGGACCCGATGGGCAGGTTCGGTCGGTGTCCCTCGGTGTGGTCGTCGTGGAAGAGCCGCGCTCAATCACACGAGAACGACAACGCACGAGTGTGCGGTTTCGGTCCGGTTCGGCACGATTGACGCCGCGTGCCACTGATCGTCTCGACGCCCTCATCGGGGATGTTGGCGACGGTTCAGTCCTCAGCGTGACCGTGCGCGGCTTCGCTCGCGATCCGGTTCGCCCCGGCAGCACGAAAGCAACGCGTCGCAAGCAGAACCTCGCCCTGGCCAAGCGCCGCGCCGCCGCAGTAGCCACGTACCTGCGTGAGCAGGGCATCACCGTGATCATCGACCAGCAGGCTCGCGGGCCCGTCAAGGCGTACCCGGGTGCCAAGGGGCGGCGGGCAAATGTGACCATGGTGGTGAGCCGAATCACCTGACCGGCGCAGGTGGCCGAATGTGCGTTCCGGCCAACCTCTGGCAGACTAAGGCTGCTGATGATGGCCCGGAGCCCTGGTCCCCGTCACGGCGTCCCCTGAAGGCGAACCATCGAAGCCTCGTGACGTTCGCAATCCAACGCCTCCAAGGAGTGACGCATGTCCGTGTTCAAAACTGATGGCAGCCCAGACTTCAAGGTTGCCGACCTCGCCCTCGCCGACTTCGGCCGTGATGAGATCCGTCTTGCCGAGCATGAGATGCCCGGCCTGATGGCTATGCGCGCCGAGTACGGCGAGAGCAAGCCACTACGCGGGGCCCGCATCACCGGCTCCCTGCACATGACTGTGCAGACCGCAGTGCTCATCGAAACCCTCGTTGACCTTGGGGCAGACGTACGCTGGGCATCCTGCAACATCTTCTCCACCCAGGACCACGCGGCGGCTGCTGTCGTCGTTGGCCCGACGGGAACGGTCGACGCGCCAAACGGTGTTCCTGTCTACGCCTGGAAGGGCGAGACGCTGCCGGAGTACTGGTGGTGCACCGAGCAGGTCCTGTTGTGGCCGGATGGTGCAGGCCCCAACATGATCCTCGACGATGGCGGCGACGCGACGCTCCTCGTGCATCGCGGCACCGAATTCGAGGCGGCCGGCCTCGTACCAACGCCCGATGAGTCCACCTCGGAGGAGTACGCGGTCGTTCTGGAGACTCTGCGTCGCTCCCTCACTGAGGATGCGCAGCGCTGGACGCGTATCGGCGCGGGTATTCGCGGTGTGACGGAGGAGACCACCACCGGTGTTCACCGTCTCTACGAGATGATGCGCGAGGGTGCGCTGCTCTTCCCAGCCATCAACGTGAACGACTCGGTCACCAAGAGCAAGTTCGATAACAAGTACGGCTGCCGCCACTCCCTGGTCGACGGCATCAATCGGGCGACCGACACGATGCTCGGCGGCAAGGTTGCCGTGGTGTGCGGCTTTGGCGATGTCGGCAAGGGCAGCGCGGATTCCCTGCGTGGTCAGGGCGCCCGTGTGATCATCACTGAGATCGACCCGATCTGCGCCCTGCAGGCCGCCATGGACGGCTACCAGGTGGCACGCCTCGACGATGTGCTCCAGACCGCTGACATCTTCATTACGGCGACCGGTTGCTACGACGTCATCACCGCCGAGGACATGCAGCGCATGAAGCACCAGGCAATCGTTGGCAATATCGGCCACTTCGACAATGAGATCGATATGGCTGGCTTGGCCAAGGTCCCCGGCATCAAGCGCAAGACCATCAAGCCGCAGGTTGACGAGTGGACGTTTGCGGACGGGCACTCAATCATCGTGCTGTCTGAGGGTCGATTGCTGAACCTCGGCAATGCGACCGGGCATCCATCCTTCGTGATGTCGAACTCCTTCACCAATCAGGTTCTCGCGCAGATCGAGTTGTTCACCAAGCGGGATGAGTACCCGCTGGGTGTCTACACGCTGCCCAAGCATCTGGACGAGAAGGTCGCCCGCCTGCACCTGGACGCACTCGGTGTGCGGTTGACCGAACTGTCCAAGCCTCAGGCCGAGTACCTGGGCGTGGATGTGGCCGGTCCGTACAAGCCGGATCACTACCGCTACTGACGAGCCGATTTGTCCGTAGGGACGACAAGGGCGATCGCTTCCGTGGAGGCGATCGCCCTTCTCGTTTTCATTCGTAATAGTCCGCCATTCATCATGATTCGCGAGAAGGGAGATGTCGATGCGCGTTCGTTACGTCGTTCTATACGTCAACGATGCTGAATCCTGCCGTCGATTCTGGATCGATCAGGTGGGGATGATTGAGAAGGACCGAAAAGACGTAGACGGATTCACGATTGTTCAGGTCGGCTTCGCCGATCAGCCGTTCGCCTTCGAGCTTGTGCCATTGGCGATGATGGCGGATAACCCGTACAACCTTGACCTCGCAACCCCATCTATCGCTTTGCAGGCCGATGACCTTGATGCTGCTCATGCACAACTCATTGAATGCGGTGTCACTGCGATGGAGATCGGTGAACACAGCGGTATTCGCAGTTTTGCCTTCAGCGACCCGGAGGGTCGCTGGTTTGCCGTCACGGGTTGAGGTCGATGCCGAGCCGTGGATGGTCAATTAGCCCATAGGTCAATGAGCCGATAGGTAGGGTTCCCTCGTGGTGGTTCAAACGGCGCGGGCACCGCTGACGCTGGTGATGCCGGCCTATAACGAAGAGCAGACCATCCTGCTGGCTATTGATCGGGTGCTGGCCCAGCGCTTTGTCGGTGAACTCATCGTGGTGAATGATGCTTCAACGGATGGCACAGCGGCACTGCTTGCTGGGCTCAAGAATCGCCGAGTCAAGGTCCTCACTCACCCGGTTAACCAGGGCAAGGGCGCCGCCTTGCGGACGGGCATCGCGGCCGCGACCAAGGACTTTGTGGGTATTCAAGACGCGGACCTGGAGTATGACCCGGCGGAACTTTCTCGCCTGCTGGTCCCACTGCAGGATGGGCGCGCCGACGTGGTCTTCGGGTCTCGATTCATCAGCGGTGACGCCCACCGCGTGCTCTATTTCTGGCACAGCATGGGCAACCGCCTGCTTACGCTGATGTCGAATATGACAACGGATCTCAATCTCACAGACATGGAGACCTGCTACAAGGTTTTCAAACGTGATCTCATTCAATCCCTGAGCATTGAGGAAAATCGATTCGGATTCGAACCCGAAATCACCGCCAAGGTCGCGAAGTCAGGTGCCCGGGTGTACGAAGTAGGTATCTCCTATGCCGGGCGCACCTATGACGAGGGCAAGAAGATCGGATGGAAGGACGGGTTCTCAGCCCTTCGCTGCATCATCAAGTACGCCTGGCGTGAGCGGCGCACGAAACCCATCATGAATGCAGGGCTGACTGCACATCAGCAGGCCGCACGCTCAGCGCGGTAACGTGCCTGCGTGTCCCAACCCGCGGTAACCGCAGCTCCACCTAACTATCCGGGCTGCCCCCAAGCAGTTACCGAGGTACTTGCGGCCGGTCGGTCGCTGCGCGATCCCCGCTGGGGGCTTTGGGATTGCCTCGTCATGGTCATCGGAGCGTTCGGGCTATCCACGATTGTCATCGTCAGCATGCAGGTTGCCCAGGCCCCAACGCTTGTGGTGCTGCTTGTCGGCAGTGTCGCGCCCTGGGTATTTCTCGGCGGTTACCCGCTGCTGATCACCAAGCTGCGAGGCAACGGGCCTGTCATCGATCTGGGTTTGACCCTGCGCTGGATCGACCTTGTCTGGGCGGTGGCGGCCGGAATCGTAGGCCTGATCATCGCAAGTCTGTTGGCGCTGCTCACTACGCAGCTTGTCGGTGAGTTCACTTCCACAGGGGCCGAGGTAGCCGAGCAGGTCCGTGAAGCTGGTGGCACACCGGCGGTGCTGCTGTTTGCCGTGCTCTTGGTGGTCGGGGCGCCGGTGGTCGAGGAGTTGGCATTCCGCGGCCTGTTGTTCAACAGCCTGCGCAAACGCGGCATAGGGGTTGTCTGGACCCTGGTCATCAGCAGTGCCGCCTTTGCGTTGATCCACTTCGAGCCAACCAGACTGCTGGTGCTCGTCGCACTAGGTCTGGTCCTTGGCATCGTGCGTTGGCGAACCGGGTCACTGCTTGCCTGCATGCTTACCCACGCCATGATCAACGCTCCGGCAGCCCTCGTCCTAGCCCTGGGGCTACCCGGGGTGACACCATGAGGCCATGAGTCAGGCTGAGGGCGCCCCGCCCAGCCGAACCCTGGGTCGCGGCCGGGTTCTTGTGGTCGATGACGACCAGGCACTTGCTGAGATGCTTGGCATCGTCCTGCGTGGCGAGGGATTCGAGCCCTATTTCTGTGCTGATGGCGCGGAAGCCGTCACGGCTTTTCGGGAATCGCGGCCAGACGTAGTGCTTCTCGATCTGATGCTGCCGGGCCGGGATGGGATCGATGTGTGTCGCGCCATTCGCGCCGAATCGGGAGTCCCGATCGTCATGCTGACGGCTCGAAGTGACACGGTAGATGTGGTGGTGGGGCTGGAGTCCGGTGCCGACGACTACATCATCAAGCCATTCAAGCCCAAGGAGTTGGTGGCGCGGATCCGCGCCCGGATACGGCGCGTGGACGAACCGGCGGTGAGTAACTTAACCATCGGTGATGTTGAGATCGATGTGAGTGGTCACAACGTCAAGCGAGGCGGTCGTCTGATCCCGCTGACTCCACTTGAGTTTGATCTCCTGGTCTGCCTGGTACGCCGGCCCGGTCAGGTGTTCACTCGTGAGGCACTCCTGCAGGAAGTTTGGGGCTACCGGCACGCCGCTGATACGCGTTTAGTCAATGTTCACGTGCAGCGGTTGCGGTCAAAGATTGAACATGATCCGGAGTTACCCGAGATCGTGATCACCGTGCGTGGTGTCGGCTACAAGGCCGGCAACGGCTAGATCTGTGTTGGCGATTGACCGGTTGCTGAGTGGACCGCGAGCGCTTCGAAGCACCTGGCGGCGTTCGCTGATCCTGCGGGTGACATCGACGACGTTGGTGCTGTCATTGTTGGCTATCGGGCTCCTCGGCTTTCTCCTCCTTTCGCGCATCACCACCGGCCTGTTAGACGCCAAGGAGCGAAGTGCCGTCACTGAGGCCACCGTCGGACTCAGTGAAGCCCAGCGTTTGATGGAGGCCGCTGATACAGGCGCCACCACACCGGTGGCCGGTCGACTCGTAGACACTGTTGTCACGGCACTAGCGGCAAGAGCCGGCTCCCCAGGATTATTCGATGTCCTGCTGCTCAATTCCGGCCAGGACGAGGCCGCACCGGAACGCGGCACCAACTTGGTCACTGAGGCGAGCGTGCCATCGGAGCTTCGCCAAGTCGTCCGCGAGTCACTGAGCCAGGCCTGGACGTTCAGCGAATTGCGTTACCTCGATGGGCGCAGCGTGCCCGGGCTTGTCGTCGGCGCTCCGCTGGTGATCCCGACAGTTGGTCTCTATGAGCTTTACTTCCTTTTTCCGCTTGATGGAGAAGCGCAGACCCTCGACCTGGTCCGCGGGGCTGTCGTCGTTACGGGTGCATTACTGATCGGGTTGGTCGTGGTCGTGGCCCTGCTCGTGACGCGCCAGGTGGTCGCACCAGTGCGAACAGCGGCACGTACCGCGAGCCGCTTCTCCGAGGGGCACCTGGGAGAAAGGCTTGCCGTTCACGGCGAAGACGATTTGGCGCGTCTGGCGGCTTCCTTCAACGATATGGCAACCAGCATCGCTGAGCAGATTACTCAATTGGAGCAACTGTCGACGCTGCAGCAGCGATTCGTCTCCGATGTCTCGCATGAACTACGCACTCCGCTCACCACCATCCGGATGGCGGCTGACGTGATGTTCGAGCATCGTGACGCATTCGACGCGCCAACGGCCCGTGCTGCTGAACTACTGCAGGCACAGCTGGATCGATTTGAGGCACTGCTCGTCGATCTGCTGGAGATCTCGAGGTTCGATGCCGGCGTTGCCGTGTTGGAAGCGGAGACCGTCCAGATTGCAGATCTTGTCCAGCGGGTCGTGGAGACGATGGCTCCGTTGGCGGAACGCGCGGGTATCCACGTTCATCTGCACTCCGAGTCCGACGAAACGGCTGCTCGCATTGACCCAAGGCGTATCGACCGCGTGCTGCGCAACCTGATCAGTAACGCTATTGAGCATGCGGACGGCCACGACGTGGAGGTGACGGTGGCCTCTGACGAGCATGCCGTCGCGGTGACCGTCCGTGACTTCGGCATTGGCCTGGAGGCCGATCAGCTGGAGCAAGTGTTTGAGCGATTTTGGCGTGCTGATCCGGCGCGTGCGCGCACCACCGGTGGAACCGGTTTAGGCCTGGCAATTGCCGTGGAAGACACTCGACTGCACGGTGGTCGTCTGGACGTCTGGGGAGCCCCTGGCGACGGGGCCTGCTTCCGACTCACGCTTCCACGACTGCCCAATGCGGATTTCGACGAGTCTCCGCTGCCGCTCGCAAGGGTTGATCCTTCCGAAGCAGTAGCAGTGACGGCGCAGGCCCAGCCGTGACCCCACGCAAATTTTGCAGCGCACTCTGCGCGTTGCTAGCAGCTGGATTGCTGACGGGATGTGGCATCGTGCCAAGCTCATTCCTCGCGCAGGTACCGCAATCGGGACCGATCGAACAGGGCGCACCCCTGGATCTGACCCCGGCCAATCAGTTCATTCGTGTGCTGGCTCGTGCGCCCCGGCCCGGGATGACACCGACTCAGATTGTGCAGGGTTTTCTGGACGCCTCGGCTTCTTTCGACGCAGACCATGCAGTAGCCCGTGAATACCTCACCGATCGCGCAAAGACCACCTGGGATCCAGGGTCGGGAGTCCAGGTGTACGACCAGTTGCCGCTTCTGACCGAGGCGGGGACCTCGGTCAGGCTCAATGCACCGCAGGCAGGCCGAATAGCCGGGGACGGCACCTACTCGGTAGCAAATCCTGGAACCGTTCTTGATCTGAACTTCACGATGGAACTCCAAGGTGGACAGTGGCGGATAGCTCGGCTGCCAGCTGGGCTAGTGCTCTCATCCTCGGACGTCGATCGTTCGTTTCGAGCGCTCAATGTCTATTTCTTCAATCCTGAGTTCAGCACCCTTGTCCCAGATGGTCGCCTGATCCCGGTCGTCGGCACCGGGCAGCCGACGACCCTCGTGCGCTACCTCCTTGGTGGTCCATCCACGTGGCTCGGCCCCGCCGTGCGCACTGGTTTTCCCTCCGGCGTGGAGCTGAACCTCGAGTCGGTCCCGGTCGAAGCGGGTGTAGCGCGGGTTGACCTTTCGGCTGGGGCGGCACTGACCGATGACGACACTCGCCGGGCAATCTCCCAGCAACTCGTCTGGACGCTGAGGCAGGTTCCAGGTGTCACCGCGGTGGCCATCGCGGTCAACGGTCAGCCGCTCACCGTGCCGGGTGTAGCCAACCCTCAGCCACGTGATGCATGGCCCAGCGTTGACCCGGCCGCCATGCCTGAACCGAGTTTTGGATACCTGACACGAAACCGCACCATCGTTCGACTTACTGAGCAGGGGCAACGCGCGATTCCCGGTGTCGCCGGATCTGGTGAGACGACGCTGGTGGAGCTTGCCGTGGCGCGAAATTCGCGACGAGTTGCCGGACTCGATGCGCAGGGGACTCTCTGGGTGGGGCCACTGGGTTCGGACCTGCCTGTTCGCGAGGTGCTTGCCGGTCGACCGCTGTCGAGCATCGCTTTTGGACCACAGGGAACCGTGTGGGCGATGGACGCGCGTGATGGGTTGATTGAAGTGACGGATGATGGTCGCCTGCGGTCGTTGTCAGTCGAGGGCCTGCCGCGCGGAGCGCTGCTGCGGGCAGCCATCCCCAGTCGAGATGGAACGCGCTGTGCCCTGGTCATCCAGGAAGACAGTGGCAGTTCGGTATTACTAGCGCGCATTGTTGTCAGTCGATCAGACGGCACTCCATCCATCACTGGACCACGTCGGGTGGAGGGCGTACTGGCGCAGGTCGTGGACGCCTCCTGGTCGGGAGCCGGGGATCTAGCAGTGCTGGGCAGTCCGGGCGTCGAGCCGATCTCGGTCTGGAGCGTTGATCTGACGCGTGGCATGGCTTCGGATCGTGGCGGTCCGGCTGCGGCAGTGACGGTGGCCGCAGCACCAGGGCATCCGATCCTCGTCGGTGCAGGTGATGGATATGTCTACGGATACCGCGCTGCCGGGTGGGCAACGGTCGGCAACGGCACGGCTCCCGCCTATCCGGGCTGACGCGGCCGCTCGTCGGTCCCGGTCGCGGCGATGGTGATCTGGCCAACGGGCACCACACCGGCGGCGCGCAGGCACGCCGTTGCGGCTCGCAACGTTGCGCCTGTGGTCACCACATCGTCGACCAGCACCACGGGGGCGCTGAAGTTGTCGCAGTCAGTACGGAAGCGGAATTCGGTCGACGAGAGGTTTAGCCGCTCCTGCCGCCCCCGGCCCACCTGTCGCGGTGCTTGGCCCACACGTTCGAGGGCCGCAACTGGTCGCGCAGGTTGACCGGCCCTGTCCAGCATCTGACATGCCCGAACCGCGATGGCACCGACCACGTCTATCCCGCGCTCGGCGATGGACTGTTTGCGTGGGGGCATTGGGATCACGATGAGCGGGTGATCACTGACCACTGCCATGCAACGTGCGAGCGCAATAGCTAGAGGATTGATGAGATCGCGGGTCCCGCGCTCCTTAAAGGCCAAGAGAACCCGACGGCCGCGACCCAGATACGGCCATGCTGACACAACCTGCAGTCCTGATATCCGCGGGGCATAGGGACCGCTGGTGAGCAACGCAGTCCAACATGGGCCGCAGAGCAGGGCACCACCCCGATCACAGCCCGCGCAGGCGCGTCCCAAAACAAGGTCTGCCAACTCGGCGCGCAGCGTCACTCTCGAACCGTCCAAGACTCGACCCTAGTGTGCAACTGCATACAGCGACCTGTGGATGCATCCGTGATGCGGTGAACTCCGGCCAGCAGTCAGTCAATTGGGCAGGTGGGTCAGACCCTGCTGAACTCCGATGACGACAGCCTCAATGCGTGAGCGTGCGGGGAGTTTTTCCAGGATTGACCGCACGTGGTTTTTGACGGTGTTCTCCGTGATGCCGAGTTCAATAGCAATTTCGCGATTCGTGCGCCCGGTTGCCAGGTGATTGAGCACCTCACGCTCCCGAGCGGTCAGATCCTGCTGCTGCCAGGTTGGCCGACGAGGGGTGTCCGCGGCGTCAACTGGGAGCATGTCCCCGTACCAGGCATCGACCCGTTCGCCACGGTGCACCAGCGCGCGACGCAGAATCTCGTCGTGGACGTGGAAGCCCACATTCCTGGCCACTGATCGCGATGCGTCATTGCCAACCCTCGCCCACCAGCGGATCACCTGCAGGTCTTGCGCGGCGAAGCCCCAGCGACAGGTAAGCCGCAGCGAGCGTGTTGCCAGACCGCGGTTTCGTGAACCTGGCGCAACCATGAAGCCCACCTCGGCACCGCCCTGCCCGTCCATGCGCAGGTCGATGGTCCCGCACCAGCGGCCGCCACCCACTGTGATAGCCCAGGTAGGGGTCTGCCACCAGTTCGGGCCGGGGCCGTGCTCGGTGACAAAAGCCTGCGCGTGCTCGGCAAGGTAGGGCTGCGGCACAGTGGTCCAGCGGGCAATTACCTCGTCTTGGCAGCCTTGCGTGATGTCGGGCACATCGTCCTGGGTCAACGGACGTAAGACCACCATGCCGTCCGTGAGGGTGGGAATCAACGTGGAAACCCCGGCCTGCATAGCGCGGCCCGCCACACCGGGATCCTACTCGTGGCTGCTGCCGTCTACGATGCAGAAGGAACGAGTAGCGGTGCTGTTGCCACGACGAAGGGTTTTCGGTGGGAGTTCTCGACAAGATTCTGCGTGCTGGTGAGGGTCGCATCGTCCGGCGTCTGGAGGCCATTGCCAGAGCGGTCAATGAGATCGAAGACGAGTACGTGGCGTTGACCGATGCCGAACTCCGGGCACTCACCGACGAATATCGACAGCGGTACCAGGGGGGCGAGAGCCTCGACGATCTTTTGCCGGAGGCCTTCGCCACCGTACGCGAGGCTGCTCGACGCACACTTGGGCAACGCCATTACGACGTGCAGCTGATGGGCGGGGCGGCCCTGCACCTAGGCAATATCGCGGAAATGCGTACCGGTGAGGGCAAGACGCTGGTCTCCACGTTGCCCGCGTACCTCAATGCAATCTCCGGTAAGGGAGTTCACGTTGTCACGGTGAACGACTACCTCGCCGAGCGCGACGCTGAATGGATGGGCCGCGTTCATCGCTTCCTTGGCCTTGAAGTCGGTGTCATCCTCGCGAACATGACCCCTGAGCAGCGGCGTGCTGCCTATGCGGCTGATATCACCTACGGCACCAACAATGAATTCGGGTTCGACTACCTGCGCGACAACATGGCATGGTCGCGAGAGGAAATGGTGCAGCGGGGGCACAACTTCGCAATTGTCGACGAGGTGGACTCGATTCTGATCGATGAGGCTCGGACACCGCTCATCATCAGTGGCCCAGCAGATCAAGCCACCCATTGGTATGCCGAATTCGCACGGCTGGCCCGTGGACTGTCGCGTGACACGGACTACGAAGTCGACGAGAAGAAGAAGACGGTCGGCGTGCTGGAATCGGCAATTGAGAAGGTTGAGGATGAACTCGGCATCGACAATCTCTACGACACCGTCAATACCCCGCTGGTGGGTTTTCTGAACAACGCCATTCGCGCAAAGGAATTGTTTAGGCGCGATCGTGATTACGTGATCATGGACGGCGAAATCCTCATTGTCGACGAGCACACCGGTCGCATCTTGCACGGACGCCGTTACAACGAAGGTCTGCACCAATCCATTGAGGCCAAAGAGGGCGTAGAGATCAAGGCCGAGAACCAGACGCTGGCGACCATCACCCTGCAGAATTTCTTCCGCCTGTACAGCCGCCTGTCGGGCATGACGGGTACGGCGATGACCGAGGCCAACGAGTTCTCCCAGATCTATCGCCTCGGCGTGGTGCCAATTCCGACAAACCGACCCATGGTGCGCTTGGACGAGCCCGATCTGATTTACCGAACGGGGCAGGCGAAACTCGACGCCGTCGTGGAAGACATCGTCGCGCGGCATGCCAAGGGTCAACCCGTGCTAGTCGGTACCACCAGCGTAGAGAAGTCAGAAACTCTGTCTGGTCTCCTCAAGCGCAATGGCGTTCCCCATGAGGTGTTGAACGCCAAGCACCATGACCGCGAAGCCTCCATCGTGGCTCGCGCTGGTCACAAGGGCGCGGTAACGGTCGCCACCAACATGGCAGGTCGTGGTACGGACATCATGCTGGGTGGCAACCCGGAGTACATGGCCACCGACGAGCTCCACCGCCGTGGACTCTCACCGATCGACGACCCCGAAGCGTATGAAGCGGCGTGGCCGGAGGCAGTCGCCAAAGCGCAGGCAGCCGTGGCCGCTGAGCACGATGAGGTGGTTGCGCTAGGAGGCCTTTATGTGCTGGGCACTGAGCGCCACGAATCCCGACGCATCGACAACCAGTTGCGCGGTCGATCCGGCCGTCAGGGTGATCCGGGTGAATCGCAGTTCTATTTGTCCTTAGAGGACGACCTCATGCGCCTGTTCAAGGCGGACATGGTGGATGCGTTCCTGCGACGATTCAATGTTCCTGACGACGTGCCGATCGACGCCAAGATGGTGACCAATGCCATCAAGAGCGCTCAGTCGCAGGTTGAAGCGCAGAACTTCGAAATCCGCAAGGACGTGTTGAAGTACGACGATGTCCTCAATCGTCAGCGCCTGGTCATCTACGACGAGCGCAGGCGCATCCTCGAGGGCGAAGACATTCAGGAGCAGGTACGCGGGTTCATCGACGACACCGTCGAGGGCTACGTGATGAGTGCAACGGCGAATGGCTATCCGGAGGACTGGGATCTTGACCAGTTGTGGACGGCCCTGCGCCAGCTGTATCCGGTGAGCGCAACGGTCGAGGAACTCGAGGAACTGTCCGGAGGCGGTCGCGGCGGTCTGAGTTCGGAATTCCTGGCCTCCGAAATGAAGCGTGATGCGCAGGATGCCTACGACCGTCGCGAAGCTGCCCTGGGCTCCGAAGTCATGCGGGAACTTGAGCGACGCGTCATTTTGTCGGTCCTGGATCGCAAGTGGCGTGAGCACCTCTATGAGATGGACTACTTGCGCGACGGCATCGGATTGCGCGCCATGGCGCAGCGCGATCCATTGGTCGAGTACCAGCGCGAGGGCTTTGACCTGTTCACCGCCATGATGGACGGCATCAAGGAAGAAACCGTGGGGTACTTGTTCCACGTTGAAGTGCAGGTCGCGCAGGACGCCTCCGGGGATTCAGTGGATGTCGTGGACAGTGAGATAGCCGTTGAAACTGAACCTGAGGAGGATCTGCCGGCGCTGGTGGCTGCCCATCGCCAGCAGATCACCGCTCCTGGCCTTGCTCCACAGCGCCCAACGCAATTGGCCTACTCAGCACCCGGAGAGACCGGAACCGTGGTCCGTGGGCAGATGCAAACTGAAGACGCTGGCGTAAACGAGGACCCCAATGCCAGTAGGGCGCAACGTCGCCGCGCTCAGCGTGCCCAACGCAAACGCAACTAGGACCGAGTACCTGCCCGCGCGGACTTCTTTGACTTTTCGAGGCTCTTTGCGCCATGGTGATGCGGTGATCACCACGTCGAAGGGGCGGTAATGAAAGTACGGGTGTGGCTGACGGCGTGGATCGCCTTCGTGACCCTCACACTGGCCCCGAGCGCTATGGCAACTGACGGCGGGTTTGATGATGCCGAGGCACAACCGCAGGTGCAGCGTTCCCTCATCCTGAATGCCTTCGGGGATGCTGCTGGCACCTATGGAGAGTCCCTCCCATTTCTCACGGTGTTGGCCAAGAAGGTTGATCGGACGGCTGAGTCGGCTTTTTGCCAGGCAGTTGTCGAAGGTGATCTGTCCGGTCAACCGGTTACCGTCATCGTTACTGGTACCGGCGGTGGCAACTCAGGACCATGTATGCAGGAGATGCTCGGCTGGTACTCACCGAATATCAAGGAGGTGATCTGGTCGGGGATCGGGGGAGCGACTCCCGCCGTTGGTGGCATGTATGACGACGCGGGACTGCCGCTGGGTAACCCCGCGGTGATGATCGGCGACGTGTGCGTGGGATCCGCATCGTGGTCTTGGGATTTGCACTTCTCGAATGTCAATGACTGGGCTGGGCGTCGGACTCCACCCACCAATATCTACGGCCCGTCAGGTGGCTGGTGGCAGATGATGGATGCACAAGGCAAGGAGGTGGCTCCTGGTTTTGACAATGTGCAGCAGTCCGTCGTGACAGATCCGGCGCTGGCTAATGAGGTCCTAGCAGCCGCGCAGGGCGTTCGGCTACCAAAGCGTCCGGCGAGCGTCGCCGCAACGATCGCCCGATTCCACCCCGATAAGAAGACATGGCGGGCACCTGTGTATCACTCATACCGCGTCTGTGGCGGCGAGGTGTCTGGTGACAACTTCTGGCACGGGGCCACCGAGGATCGCCTCGCTCGCGAGTACATGAGCGCGCTCATGCGGGCTTCGGGCATCAATCGAAAGGCGAGAGCAGACGGGATCATCGCCTTCTCAGCCATGGAGGCGGTGCCGTGGATGAGTGCTGTGACCCGCTGGGATGCGAGGTACGGCACCAGAATCCCCATGGTCGTCATTCGTGCGGCCAGCAACTATGACCAGATCCCCTTGGCGAGCAACGGACAGCCGATCCTCGGCAAGGATGGCAAGCCCTTGACGGCCATGCAGAGCATCCTCCTCGGATTTGACGATACGAGTTCCGCCTACGGTGCCTACGCCGCTGCCGCGCCGGTGCTTCGCATGTTCCAACTGAGAACTCAGGTTGACGACGCCTAGCCCAAACTGCGTCTAGCCCAGACTTATTGCCACCACCTGCCAGCGATCTCCCTGCGACTCAAGGCGCATGGCCACCGCTCGGGATCGGTTCGTGCCGACCAGTACGGCAGAGGTCTCAACGGCACCTGGTGCAACAGGGCAGATGCGAATGGCACGGACCTGGGCCAACGACCGAGTATTGGCAGCCCGTGCAGCCGCCGCCCGTGCACTGGGGTGCCGCTGAAACGCACGGCCGCGTGCTTCGAGAAGTGCCAGGGCATCTCGGCGAACCCAATTCGTCAGTTGGGTAGCGGGCCGCACACCCGTGCCAACCTCGGCAACCGCGCGGGCCAGACGCGCTATCAACCCTGCCGGCGGTGGCGCAGGTTCTTCAGCGACTGCGGGCTCAACCAAGGCCGTTGAGCCCACCACGCGCAGGTGTCTGGGCAGCTCAGGCACCGCCGAAACGCCGGGGGCTATTTCCCAGTGCAGGGGAAGTCGCTGCTGCCCACCGCCAGGCAGCGCGCGCAGGCTCGGTTGCGCGTGCGCGGGCTCATGCCGTTGTGCGGGGTTGGGGAGGGAATGGAGTTCGATCGACATGGTGCTCCTTCGCGGTTGTTCGCGGGACTGGCGTCGGCCATGGCCGGAGCAGGACCGAGATTGCACTGCCAGGGCAAGCCTCGGTCGACCTCGAGCGCATGATGACGTTTGCCTCCGTATAGTGATGTTTGCCTCTGTTTGCCGTCAAGTACCTGTGGAAGATCCCTGACGTTGTCGTGCTGATACCGCGGAAATACATCCCCTCCGGACCCCTGCCTGTGGATAACTCCCGGCAGGACTGCCGATCCCGTCATAGATATGCCACGCTCAAGGTCGGTTGAGTCAGCAAACCCGGCATGAATTTCGGGCGGTGAGGCGTGGATAGCCAGAGCGTCAATAAGCAGAGTTTCAGTAGCAGTGAAACCATGCCGTGGGGTGCAGACGAAGATTCGGTCGCAACGCAGTTGCTCACGGAGGCAGCGGCGCTGGTGCAAACCGAGGAGGCCGCCGATCTGCTCGACGAGGTCGGTGCCCTCGTGGCGGCAGAGCAGTCGCGCCTGTCATGGGTGGAACGGCTTGCCGACGTTCCTGTGGTGCAACTGCTGGTGTGGGGCGACCTGACCCTGCGCGGTCGCGTGGAACTCATTGGACCCGATGCCATCACGCTTCGACTCGAGGGCTCGTCCCCGCGGCCTGATAGTCGCTGGGCGATCCTTCCTTCGACTGCTGTGCTGCTCGCCGAAGGTTTGCCGACGCGCTTGGCTCAAGAGGCGGTTCGCCCATCGGTGACCTGGTCACTTGGTCAGATGCTGCGTCACTACCTTGGCTGGCCGGTCCGGGTGCACTGTCGGGATGGATCCGTCACGGTGGGACAGTTGCATCAGGTAGGCGCCGATCACTGTGACGTTACGGCCCCGCGGTCGCAAGTCACCACCACCGTGCCCTTCGTGTCGCTTTCCGCGGTACTTATCTGTTGACTTGTTGACCTGCTCATCTGCTGAACTCTCGAGCTACAGAATCTCCTCATCCTCGATCTGCGCATCGCCGCCGAAGGGATGGGTCGCCACGAAGTCACGCGTCTGCTGGTACATGCGTTCGATGTAACGTTCAAGCGCGGTTGACTCCACTCGCCACTGACCGCGGCCACCGACCTTGATGGCCGGTAAGTCACCGGTGCGAACTAGGGCGTAGGCCTGCGCGGCGGAGATATTCAACGTCTCTGCGACATCGGCAAGAGTCAGGAAACGTGCGTCCACGGACTGATCGTGCCAAAGAGTGCCGCCCGCCGCTCACCCCCTGTGGATAGTGGTTCGCATTCCCGACTCCGAGCACGCATGCTGAGGCTCATCGTTCGTGCTGATTGGAGGGTTCATGTTGCGACTACCCGGGCAGTTGATCGATTGGACCGGCGGGCGCGGGTCTGCGACCTCGGCCAGCGAAGGGCGCGCCTTTGCAGTCTCAGCGCCGCGAGCTCGGCGCATGCGCAGTCAATGGTTTCGCGACTGGCGACTTTGGCTGGGTATGGGCTTGCTGGTGGGTTCCATGCTTATCGGTGCCTGGTTGGTGTCAGCGCCAGACGGCAGCACGATGGTCTGGCGGGCCGCACGTGACCTCCCTGTCGGCGCCACACCACAGGTCGTGGCAGTGCCAGTCGCACTTGGTTCGGTGGCGGAGGACTATTGGCCCGCTGACACACCTGTGACTGGCCGGATGCTGCTGCCGGTGCCTGCTGGAGCGTTGTTACCCAAGGCGGCCGTCGGGCCGGTGGCCTTCAGTAATCAGCGGCTCGTCACCATTCCCGTTGATCCACTGCATGCACCGGTGCCACTGCAAATTGGAGACGTTGTCGAACTGTGGGTCACCCCGGAGGACACCGGCATCCCGCAGCTGGTCCTTGGTAGTGCAGCCGTAACTGAGGTGTCCACGGAGCGTGTGGGTATCGGCGGGGAAATGGCTGTTGTGCTCCAGGTGAACCCGGGTGATGCCGCTGCCGTTGTCGCGGCGGCGCGGGCGGGAGCGGTCGATCTCGTTGCCGTCCCGTTGGCGACGACAACCATGGAGGGCCAGTGATGAATATGCCCGCGACGAGTGGGCCCGCGACGAATGGGCTCGAATCACCGAGCACTCAGCGGCCCCGAGTGATCATCGCGGCACCTGGCCTTCGTAATGAACCGGGGCTGGTCGCTGCAGCCGTGAGTGCTGGGATCCAGGTTGTTCGCAGGCCTGTTGACGCGGCCGACCTGCTCGCTGCAGCGGTGCTGGAACCAACCACGGCCGTGGTCGTGGGTGTCGACCTGCCGCGCATCAGTCTGGACGTCATCGCTCGACTCGAACCAGCTCAACGCCGGGTCATCGGCATCTGGGATGCGCAAGGGCAGGACGCAGAGTTCAAGGCACTTGGGGTCCAGACGGTGCTGGACTGCACTGTTGATCCGGCTAACGTGATTGCCCAACTCATGTCACTTCTCGCGCCGCGGGCCGAAGTGGCGCCGGACCCATCTGCTCCCCGTGACACCGACCTCTGGGAGGAAATCACCCCGGCCGGCCCGGGCAGACTCATTGCCGTGTGGGGGCCCGCGGGTGCTCCCGGCCGTTCGACGATTGCCATCGAGTTGTCTGCTGAGTTAGCGCGTAAACGCCTACGTATCTGCACCGTCGATGCCGATACCCACGCGCCGGCGTTGGCCATGCGCTTGGGAGTGTTGGATGACGTGAGTGGTGTCATTGTGGCCTGCCGACATGCTGACAACGGCTCACTGGCGACACGTTCGTTGCTGTCGACCACGCGACTGATCGACGATCGCTGGTACCTACTCACCGGGTTGGGCCGCAGTGAGCGATGGCCGGATCTGCGGCCAGCAGCACTGGAACGGCTATGGACGATCTGCTGTAAGACCTTCGACGCAACCGTTGTCGACATTGGGTCCTGCCTGGAGACCAGCCCTGCACAATCGTTGCCCGGACTTGCTGTTGAGCGTAATGCCGCAGCGCTAAGTGCGTTGACGAGGGCCGATGGTGTGCTGGTCGTTGCCCGCCCGGATGCGCTAAGCGTTGCGCGACTCATCAGCGGACTACCGCACGTTTGTGAACTGGCCGGTGATTCCCCAATCCGTGTGGTGATGACACATGTCGAGCGGCGTGATCGACGCCCCGCTCGATTTCGTGAACTGCTGCGACGTGCTGGCTTCGACCTGCCCCTCCATGAGGTTGCGTTGGACGCACGCTCCTTTAGCAGGGCCTTGGATAGGGGGACCACGATGCGACAGGTCGCACCCACGTCACGCAGTCGCCGGGGGATTCGCGAACTCGGTGACGCACTTGCCCAAGAGTGGGCCGCTGAGCCGCGCCGTGAAGCACCTGTGCGGGCACCGGTCGCCGCGTGAGGGTAGCGTCATAGCAGCACGGCGACTCGCGCGCGTGCCTGACTGTCGTGGGAGGTGGCTATGCCCGAGCGCCTTGCATCAGCAGACGCCGCCTATCTGTACCGCGATTCTCCCGGAGCGCCGACACACGTAGGAACGGTGTCGATCTTCCAGACGCCTGCTCAGGGCTTCGACCATGACCGACTCGTTCGACTCATTCGGCAGCGCATTCCGTACGTTCCCCGATACCGCAAGCGGATCCGCGAGGTACCCCTTGGAATCGCTCGACCGGTGTGGGTCGACGACAGTCAATTCGATGTGACGTACCACGTGCGACGATCGGCGTTGCCGCGGCCTGGCTCGCGACGCCAACTGAATGAACTCGTCTCGCGCCTGATGAGTCGACCACTGGATCGCGCGCGACCACTGTGGGAGATGTATCTCATCGAGGGTCTTGATGACGGCTGCTTCGCGATCGTTACCAAGACCCACCAGGCGCTCGTGGACGGCTTGGTCGCCCTCGACATTTCGCAGGTGCTGATGGATGAGACCGATGTCGGCAGTTCGCACTTCGACGCCGATCCCTGGCGACCCGCGGCAGAACCCACGGACCTAGAACTTCTGACGGCAGCGCTGAGTGAGCCGTTGGCCCATCCGCAGCAGATGCTGGCCAGGGCTTGGCAGGGCGGCGAAGAGGTGCTTGGCGCCTTCTCCGACCTCGGTCGTCGGGGCTGGCAGGCTGTTTCCACGGCAGCCGACGTCGCACGGGGCGCGGGCCATGGTTCCCTGAGCCGACCCATTGGCGCGCAGCGCCGATTCGCCACCGTCGACCTACCCCTGGCTGAATTCCAGCAGATCCATCGTCAGCTTGGCGGTACGGTCAACGATGTGATCCTGACCGTCATCGCCGGAGCCCTGCGTAGCTGGCTGACTGGTCGAGGTGATCCGGTAGAGCCGTCCACCTGTATTCGCGCGCTCATCCCCATCAGCACTACCGACGATCCGGTTTCCGCGTTCCTTGTCGACCTGCCGATCGGTGAACCGGATCCGATCGTTCGACTACGACGAATCAGTTTCGAAAGTACCCAGTACAACACTTCGGCAGGCAGTGTGGGTGCCCAGGCGATCATCGCAATGGCAGGCTTTGGCCCAGCAACCTTGCATGCGCTCAGTGCGCGGTTGGTGACGCGCCTGTCCAGCCGCATGTATGCGCTGGCCGTCACGAATGTGCCGGGCCCGCAGCAACCGCTGTATGTATCGGGCTGTCGCCTCCACGCCTCATACCCGGTCATGCCGCTCGGTCAGAACCAGGCACTGAGCATTGGCTTGACGTCCTACGCTGGTGGGGTGCACTTCGGGTTGAACGCCGACCGTGACTCCATGGCCGACATCGAGGACCTCGGTGGCGCCCTGGGCACCGCTGTCGATGAACTGTCACGACTTGCCCATGACGGCACGTCTCGAATGCGCCTGGTTCCTGAAGTTGACTAGGGTGATTGCGGTCTGGCAAGACCGTTGGGCTCGGCAACTGTTGGTGACCACCGCGGTTCTGCTCGCTGCATTCGCACTATCGCTATTTACGGCGGCGCAGGCCGCTGCGTCCTCCACTGATCGCGTGTCCTCGCTCATCGTGCAGTACGAGCCTGGCCGCGTGCCTAATGATTCTCTGCCACTGTTGGGTTCGTCCAAGGTGACGGGAAGTGCTCGGCAGATGCTTCGACTAGGACCCGCCCTGGGCAACAACATGTGGCGGGTGGATTTCACCAAACCGGTCACCCGGACCGTTGCTCTACGCGTGGCCCAGCAACTGGCTGATCACCGCTTCATCGTGTTCGCCGAGATTGACGAACCCGTCGGAGCGTTTAGGTCCGAATCGCAGAACGCCCAACCGGCACCCACCGCTTCGGGCTAGCCTGAGGGCCGTTGAAGGGAGTCGTCATGGGTAAGCAGGACAAAATCAAGTCGGCATCGGTAACACCACTGGGTGGACCGATGTCCATGGTTCCGGGGGGATACGGCCCGGCCGTAAGTGAGGTGCCACCCAGTGTTGGCGTTGGTTGGGCTGAGTCGGTGACGGCGCCGGTAGTGCCCACTGTGCCCACTGTCCCGGCCGTACCGGATCAGACGCAGCAGCGCCTGGTGGATCTGTCGATCGAACGCGAGACGATGGCCGTCCGACTCGAAGAGGTCCAGCGCCAGCGCACGGAACTCGAGGCCCGCATGACCGAACTTACCGCGACGCGCGGTGAGATGGAGCGTCAACTGGCAGAACTGCAGGCTGATCGCGAACGGCTGGCCAAGCAGAACAAGGACCTGGAGGATCAGGTTCTTCGACTGCCCGAAGAGCTAGCCGCAGTGACGAACTCACGGGCCTTCAAAATCCTCAAGGCTGGGCCCATCATGGCGATGCGCCAGCCGCTCAGCACCCTGTTGATCATCGCTGGCATGGGCGAGTTGACGAATCTGTGGTCTTTTAGCGGCCTGGGTTCATCGGTCTATATCGGCGTGGCGGCGGTAGTTCTCGTTGTGACGGCAATCCAATTCTGGGCCAGTCACGACTGAGGGTCTTTTAGCCATTCAGTGACGAGCGCTGCCTGAACCTGTAGGTACTGCTCGATCTGTTCGGCGATAAGAGCTTCGACCTTGCCTGCGACAAAGGGCACATTTGCCTTGAAGGTCAGTGCGAAACGGCCCTGGGTTGTGCCCGGTTCGGACCCGGGGCGCAGCTCGAAGGTGCCTTGACCTACCAGTGGGCCAGAGAACGTGATGCGTAGGTCGGCCGTGGTTCGCTGGTTCTCGAGGGCTTGCCAACGCTGTTCCTCTTCAACGCGCACCGTTTCACCGACCAGAGGGCGCGCGAAGGAGGGTACCTGGGCAGGCAGCACGCGGCTGGTTTGGACGATCCGACCGCTGGGCGATTGGTTCACCCGGACCTGAACCTCCAAAGAGCCGGTGCTCGCAGCCAGTTGGCGCTGGAACGACTCGTCCGTGAAAATGTCGTAAACGTTTTCAGGCGCAGCAACCCAACTGAATTCCCGTACCACGTCGCGAGGCATCTGAAGTAGCGTAACGCCGTGCCCCTCATCGGCCTGCAGGAACTCGGCCAGCAAATTGCGCAACTTGATGATCCGCAGGATCGAACGCTCGCCCAGCGGTTCTTCCATAACGTCGCGGCCGAGGACCTGCCCCCATCTAGCCCAGATGGACTGATCGAGCAGGTCCAGGCCATGCGTGCCTTTGCGCTTCACCGAAGTGAGCGAACGCCGCTGGTCGATGTCACTGACGAGCCGGGTGCAACTGTGCTGAGCATTGTCACCGACGACATGCCATTCCTCGTTGATTCGGTGACCAGTGAACTTGCTCGCCAAGGACGCACAGTGCGAGTCGTCATCCACCCACTCCTAACGGTGCGCCGGGATGCAGATGGCCAACTCCTTGAGGTTCTCGACGTCGACATCGACGCAGAGCGCCCGTTGGGCACGATCGCCGAATCCTGGATGCGCATCGAAATGGAGCGCGACTACTTGGCCCAGGACGACAGGCAACTTGCCGAACGCATCGTCGTGGTGCTCGCCGATGTCAGAGCTGCCGTCGAAGACTGGGCGAAGATGCGGGACCAGGCCCTGCAGATCAGCGCAGACCTCAAGGCGAATCCTCCTGCAATCAGTTCGGATCAAGGAATCGACGATATTTCTGCCGATGATGCCGCGGACCTGCTGTCCTGGCTCGTGCAAGACCACTTCACATTCCTCGGGTATCGCGAGTATCGGATCACAACCCGTGACGGCCAGGATGAATTGGACGTACTGCCGCAGACCGGCCTGGGGATTTTGCGGGAGATGGGCGCAGCCCATTCACACATGTCCGCCAGTTTTGCCGAGTTGGCTGAGCCAGTGCGCGCACGCATCCACGAACCGCGCGTACTGCAGTTGAACAAGGCGAATGTGCGCTCGACCGTTCATCGGGATGCCTACCTGGACTACATCGGTGTCAAGACATTCGACAGCCAGGGGCGAGTGGTTGGTGAGCGAAGATTCTTGGGCCTTTTCACCGCATCGGCCTACGCTGAACCCCTTAGTGACGTTCCGGGTCTTGCCCGCAAAGTCCAGGCCGTGCTCGAGGCCCTTGAACTTGTGCCGGGTTCGCATAGCGCCAAGGACTTGCAGCAGTTCCTGCAGACCTATCCGCGGGACGAGTTCTTCCAACTGGGCGTCGATGAGCTAATTCCCGTGGCTGAAGCGGCCATGCATCTACAGGATCGCCGCCAGACGAAGTTATTCACTCGCGTCGACGACTACGGCCGCTATGTGTCATGCATCGTCTACCTACCGCGCGATCGGTACACCACGACGGTCCGACAGGGTGTCGAGCAGTTCCTCATGGCTGCATTCCATGGCATTGGCGTCGACTACACCGCATGGGTAACCGAGAACGTCCTGGCCCGCGTGCACTATGTCATCCACCTGCCACCTGGGACTGACCCGGCGCAGGTGCGAGCGCTGGACCTGCAGAACCTGCAGGCGCAGGTTGCGCAGGCTACGCGTAGTTGGGAGGACGACTTCACCGACGCAATGGTGGCCACCCTGGGCGAGGCTGAGGCAACCCGTTTGCTGCCGAGATACCTCAATGGGTATTCCAGCACCTATAAGGCTGCCTTCACTGCGGACCAGGCGGTTCGCGATGCGGTGACCCTGGAGCGTCTGACCCCGGGCGAGCTCGCACTTGAATTGCGCTGGATCGACGATGTGGCAGCGGCGCAAGTCCGGTTCACCGTTATCCGAATCGGACCAGCAATGTCGCTGTCGAAGATCCTGCCGATCCTGCAAGCCATGGGAGCAGAGGTCATTGATGAGCGTCCGTATCAGGTTGACGGACCGGATACCGCTCAGGCTTGGGTACTGGACTTCGGACTCGTCTTACCCGACGTCGCCCCGCAGGTGCGAGCGGATGCGGCGGAACGCTTCTGTGCAGGATTCGAAGCGGCCTGGTCGGGTCGGTGTGAATCCGACCCACTGAACGGATTGATCCTGCTCGCTGGGCTGACCTGGCAACAGGTTGTGCTGGTTCGTGCCCTGGTCCGCTACATACGCCAGATCGGTGTGGCGTTTGGACAGGAGTACATTCACCAGGCGTTACTTGCAAATGCCGGAATTGTCGCCATGCAGGTGGACCTGTTCAACGATCGACTCAATCCGTCACTTCGCGCATCACCGGATGAATTGGCCGCCGCTGATGCTCGGGCCAACGCGGGTGTCGGTGCAATTAAGCGGGCCTTGGACGCCGTGCCTAGCTTGGATCAGGACCGGATCCTGCGCCTGATGCTCTCAGTGGTCACTGCAACACTACGCACGAATATTTATGCTCCGGATCGTCCAGACCGACGCTCCCTTGCATTCAAGATCGACAGCGGCAGCATCACCGAACTCCCGCAACCGCGACCCTGGGTGGAGATATGGGTTTATTCGCCACGCGTAGAAGGTGTTCACCTGCGCCGTGGCTCGGTGGCTCGCGGCGGTTTGCGGTGGAGTGACCGGCGCGAGGACCTGCGCACAGAAATCTTGGGTTTGGTGAAAGCTCAGGAGGTGAAGAACGCCGTCATTGTTCCGGTTGGGGCCAAGGGGGGCTTTTGTCCAGCGGCACTGCCTGACCCGGCCGTGGATCGGGATGCCTGGATGCGTGAAGGGCAAGCCTGCTACCGGGAGTTCGTCTCGGCGCTCCTTGATCTCACGGACAACCTCGTTGATGGTGTAATCGTTCCGCCACCTCATGTCGTACGGCGCGACGGCGATGATCCCTACCTAGTGGTCGCCGCCGACAAGGGAACGGCGACCTTCTCAGACTTGGCGAACTCGATCGCCTCTGAATATGACTTTTGGCTCGGGGATGCCTTCGCCTCAGGCGGTTCCGCCGGATATGACCACAAGGCTATGGGCATCACCGCGCGCGGTGCCTGGGAATCGGTGCGGCGTCACTTCCGCGAAATCGATCTAGACCCTCAGGCTGACGACTTCACCGTCGTGGGCATTGGCGACATGAGCGGTGACGTCTTCGGTAACGGCATGCTGCTGAGCGAACACATCAAACTGGTCGCAGCATTTGATCATCGCGACATCTTCATCGATCCGAATCCGGATCCAACAGTCACCTTCCAGGAACGCAAGCGCCTATTTGCCCTGCCGCGCTCGAGCTGGCAGGACTACGACGCGACGAAGATCTCAGCCGGTGGAGGGATCTTCTCGCGCGCCATGAAGTCGATCGAGCTGTCGGAACAGGCCTGGGCAGCCCTTGGCCTGCCGGGCTTGCCGGAGCCACGTTCACCACAGGAGGTCGTCAAGGCGATTCTTCAGGCACCGGTGCACCTACTGTGGAATGGCGGGATCGGCACCTACGTCAAGGCGCGTACCGAAACCAATGCCGATGTCGGCGATCGCGCCAACGACAGCGTGCGCATAAACGGTGATCAGTTGCGCTGTCAGGTCATCGGTGAGGGTGGAAATCTAGGCCTGACGCAGTTGGGGCGAGTTGAAGCCGCACGCCACGGTGTGCGCCTCAATACGGACGCTATCGACAACTCTGCTGGAGTCGACACCTCTGATCACGAGGTCAACCTGAAGATCCTCTTGGACAACGCCATCAAGGTCGGCGCGCTGGACCCGCAGGACCGCAATCCGCTGCTCGCCTCATTGACCGACCAAGTGGCGCAAGCTGTCCTCGATGACAACTACGCGCAGAACCTCACCCTGGGGATAGCTCGCTACGGCGCACCCAATCTAATCTCCGTGCACCAGCGCATGATTCGCGAGCTTGAGCGGGAAGGCCTGCTCAATCGTGCGGTCGAAAACCTGCCCGACGATGAGGAGATGCGGACCCGCCAGACGGCAGGGCAGGGGCTCACCTCACCGGAGCTTGCCGTGCTCTTGGCCTACGCCAAGATCTCTTTGACGGCAGCGCTGAACGCATCGGATCTCGCACGGGATCCCTGGTACGGCAGGGCGCTTCGGGCGTACTTTCCTCAGGAGATCAGCGAGCGCTTCAACGATCTACTGGATACCCACCCCTTACGGGACCGGATCATCAACACGGTGGTCTGCAATCGGCTCATCAACAGCGGTGGCATCACCGTGGTGTTTCGGGCCATCGAGGAAACTGGCGCGCAACCCATTGACGTTGTGCGCGCCGCGACCGTGTCGATGGAAGTCTTCAAGACGGCCGAGGTCGCCGATCGCATCAACGCACTGGACGGCAAGGTCAGCACTGAACTGCAGAACCGGCTGCACGTAGAGAATCGGCGTCTGTTGGACCGCTCAATTCGGTGGTTCCTGCAGACGCGTGGTGGGGCGGTCAACGTGGCGGCGGAGATCGCCCAGTTCAGTGCCGTGGTGGATGGATATGCGGACATCGTGCCGAGTAGTTTGCTCGGGGCGGAGGCCGATCGGCTGCGTCGATTGACAACGAGTTTCGAGCAGGATGGCGCGCCCGCCGACCTCGCCGCTGAGATTGCGGTCAACCTTGACCTGTTCACCCTGTTGGATATTACGGATATCTCCACGCGGTCCGGAGAGGATCCAGCCACGGTGATCCCGCTGTACTTCACGATCTCCGAGCGTTATGACATGGACCGCACGTTGTTCCGCATTACCGCGTTGCCGCGCTCCGACCGCTGGAACGCACTTGCGCGGCAGGCCCTGCGCAGCGACCTGTACTCGGTGGTGGCGGCACTGACGGCCCGCATCGTGCGCTTCACCGATCCGGGCCAACCGCCCCTTGAGCGCGTAATGGCCTGGGAGCAGGCTCACGCCGCCGGATTGGCGCGCTCGCGTGCGACCTTGGATGAGGTGGCCAGCCAAGAGGAGGTAGATCTGGCAACCCTGTCCGTGGCACTTCGGGTCTTGCGCACGCTGGTTGCTCAGGGCACGTCACGGGCAACGAACGCTGCCGGTGCTAGCACCCCGACGCACTGAGTAAGACTGGATCGACTTTCTGCAAGCCACTTGCAGGAGCAACGGCGGGTCGCGCAGGACCCCGATCCTCATTTACCGTAAGCGTGTGAGTCTGCCCCCACTGGTCGAACCCTCCGCAGAACTATCCGTTGACGAAGTCCGGCGTTACAGCCGTCACTTGATCATTCCCGATGTCGGCATGACGGGCCAAAAGCGGCTCAAGGCCGCACGGGTGCTCTGCGTGGGAGCAGGTGGGCTGGGAAGTCCGGCCCTGATGTACTTGGCAGCTGCGGGTGTGGGGCACTTGGGCATCGTCGAATTCGATGTGGTGGACGAATCGAACCTGCAACGCCAAATCATCCACGGCACCTCCGATGTCGGACGCCCGAAGGCGCAAAGTGCCCGGGATCGAATCACCGAAATCAATCCACTCATTGAGGTCACACTTCACGAGGAGCGTCTGGACAGCACCAATGTCCTGGAACTGTTCAGCCAGTACGACCTCATCGTGGATGGCACCGACAACTTCGCCACGCGTTATCTCGTCAACGATGCCTGCGTCCTGCTCGGCAAGCCCTACGTCTGGGGGTCGATCTTCCGGTTCGACGGTCAGGCCAGTGTCTTTTGGGCTGAGTACGGTCCCTGCTATCGCTGCCTGTACCCCGAGCCGCCGCCGCCAGGCATGGTTCCATCCTGCGCCGAGGGTGGCGTACTCGGCGTGCTCTGTGCGTCAATCGGCTCGATCCAGGTAACTGAGGCGATCAAGCTGATCACCGGGATCGGAACTCCGCTCGTGGGCACCTTGATGGTCTATGACGGACTGGAAATGCAGTACCGCACGGTTCGCATCCGCAAGGACCCGAACTGCGCGGTGTGCGGCACGAACCCCACCGTCACCGAGCTCATTGACTATGAGGCCTTTTGCGGAACGATCTCAGACCAGGCTGCCGAGGCGGCGCGGGATGCAACCATTTCGGTGCAGGATCTGCGCCGCATGCTCGACGCGCGCGAAGCCGGCCGTGATGACTTCGTCCTCATTGATGTGCGTGAGCCACATGAATACGAGATCGTGGCAATCCCCGGGTCGGTGCTGATACCTAAGGACCGATTCCTGGACGGCTCGGCATTAGCCGACCTGCCGACTGATCGCCGCATCGTTTTGCATTGCAAGGTCGGTGGGCGCTCGGCCGAGGCCCTGGCGGTCGTCAAGGGCGCCGGCTTCGCCGACGCCGTTCACGTCGGCGGTGGCGTACTTGCCTGGGTCCAACAGGTGGAACCAGACAAGCCCACGTACTAGTCGTTAGCCTTCAAAGCCGATCTTGTTGTGGGTGCCGTCACAGAACGGCTTACGCGCTGACTGACCGCAGCGGCATAGGTACGCCTTCTCGCCTTCCTTGATCACCGACCCGTCGTCGGCAAGGATCGCGGCCAGGCCGCTGACCTCGTAGGGGCCGTTGGCGCAGGCGCGAATGGTCACTGGAGCAGAACTACCGGCATCAGGTGTCTGGGACATGTGCTCATGGTGGGCCATGGTGCGCACTTGCGCACCTGCACCACTGTTTCGAGCACCGCTGACTAGAGCGCCCCGCGCTTGGTCAGCGAGGTGAATGCCCAATACCCGGGAATCGTTGGCACCCAGAACGTCACCAGTCGGTAAAGGAGAACTGCCGAAACAGCCAGCGAACCGTCCAAACCGGCGGCGACCAACCCAGCGGCAAGTGCCGCCTCGACGGCACCCAGACCCCCCGGCGTCGGTGCCGCCTGCCCGATGGTCGCTCCGGTCAGGTAGACCACGGCAACCAGCGCAAGGTTGATCTGACCATCGAATGCATGAATGCAGGCGGCCAGGACACCGATGTAGGCCAGGTTCAGCAGAACTGCGCCACCGATGCCCTCGACCAGTTTCCAAGGCCGCTGGGCCACCGTGGTCAGGCGTGGCCCGACCTCCTTCAAGGTCGGCCCCAGGCGCTTCGTTAGCAGACGCCGAATTGCCGGCACAGCGAGCAAGCCGAGTGCCACGAGGGCAACGGCAATGACCGCGATGACGGCCTCGCGCGGCGGGGAGAAGGTGAAGTCGGCCTGAGTACCGGCGGCAACGCCAAAGATCAACAGCAAGGCGATGTGCACGATGAAGGCCATCACCTGTGAGACGCCCACCGACGCGGCAGCCAGAGCTGCTGGCAATCCGGCGCGCTGCAGGAACCTGATGTTGATCGCCACCGCGCCGAGCGTCGGTGGTGAAACCAGCGTCGCGAAGTCACCGGCAACCTGCGCCATGACGGTGCGATGTAACTTGAGTCGTTCAGGCACGAAACCCGACAGCGACCAGGCCGCGCCAATGTAGGTCACCAGACTCAACGCAATCGCGACGACGAGCCACCACCACTGAGCCTGTGCAAGCAGCGCCTGCAGGTCGACATCGGCCAACTGGGACAGCAGCACGTATCCGGCGATGGAGCCAACCACGATCATCACCAGGGTGCGCGGTCGAATGCGTTCCAGTTGAATCTGCTCAACGCGTCCGCCGGGTAAGGACTCCAGAAGGCGATCGCGCAGCTGCACCATCAGGTCGCGATTGCGCCGCATCGCTCGACGTGTCGACCAGGACAGGGCTACCGGCTGCAGGGCGGGCAGTGCTCGGGCCAGCCCCTCCACACCCAGGACTGCTTGACCGCTACGGATGGCGCGGTCGGCGCCGACGAGTGAGGCGAGCGTACAGAGAAGTTCTGCCAGGTCGATGCGTTGAGCCACGTCACTTGCGGCCACCGCACCGGACTCACCGCCCAGCAACCACACCTGACCTCGCGATTGACGCATGATGTGAGCGGCGGTGAGACTGCGATGACTGATCTGATGGGCATGCAGTCGGGCCACCGCCTGCCAGGTCGCGCGAAGATCGTCATCGCTGAGGTTGGTGACCTTGTCGATCGTCACGCCGTCCACCTGGCGGAAGGCAAGCACCGTGGAGTCCGGTCCAACCTGAGCTGCCACCAACAGTTCGGGAACAGGCGCTCCGGCGGCCTGGCCCGCCAGGCTCATCAGCGAAGCGTGATCAACACTGCGACGCATATTGAAGGCGCCGCTTCCGGGTTCATCGCGCAGCCGCAGTGCCCGCCAGATGGCACTGACCAAACCGGCGCCCTCGCGGTCTCGGTCAAGGACCGTGATGCGCAACCGAACTCCATCGTCGGTGGTCGCCAAGTATCGGCGACCACGCGTCGTCTCGCGATCTGAAGTGAGTGCGCTGACAGCCAGTCCACCTCGGGTCAGCGCGGCCAGGACGTCGGCGTCGGTTGGCCGGGTGGAAGGTGTTCCGAACGCATACCGGGCGATGAGGCCAAGCGCCCAGCCCACGGTGATGGACATGCCGACGGCTGCCACGCTGAGATTCGAGGTCAGCAGGGTCACCACGACGACTGAGGCCACGACAACACCGCTGACCACATTCCACGCCGGGATCGTCATCAATCGTGCAACGGTGATGAAGGCAACGAGCGCGCCAACGATTGGTGCGGTTGCCGGTGTATCGCCACCGGTCAGTGCGCTGCTGAAGTTCACCGTGCCGGCCAGTGCCGTCTGCAACCGCGGCAGGTCGCTGTTTGCTACCAGTGATGACAGCAGCGTCAGGCTGACCGCAGCGGCTAGCGCGGCGATCAGTGCATCCACAAGTTGACGGAAGCGGCGGCGGACAATCAGCAGCACGCCAGCGGCAACGGGAAGTGCCAGCGTGCCAATACCGCTGGTCACGTTGATGAGCAGCACCAGCACCGAGGGCAACCGGGAGGCGCCGGAGGTGACGTCACTTTCCAAGCCAGCGGCCGTGCTGGTGGCGAAGTAAGCAAGCAGGACGATGGCCGCGGTTAGACCCAGGGCGATGGCAAAACGAAGCAGGTCAAGGGGTCGACGGACCATGCGACCGAGCGCGGCCGAATTCGCCTTGCCCGCTCCGGTCACGAGGCGATGGTGTCAGACGGACCGTTGCCCGTTAGGGCGAGGCCGGGGATCATGGCCGACGCGGTGTTGGTCCGCGTGTCGGCCTGAGGTGATAGGCATGCCGTCATGGGGTCGGGTGTGGGCACGTCCACGAGTAGTGATGGCAAAAATCCTGATGCCAAGAGCCCAGCATGGAGCTGGGAACTCGACCTGACGCCGCCGGCGCCGGCGCCTGCTCCGCAGTTGGATCCCGAGCAGGAGTTCGTTGCCAACCATCGGGACGGCCCGCTGCTGGTGCTCGCCGGGCCCGGCACTGGGAAGACCAGCACCATCGTGGAAGCGGTTGCCCGCCGCCTCACCGATCCTGCGCAACCGCTATCCGGTGACCAGGTTCTGGTCCTGACCTTCGGCCGTCGTGCTGCCGGTGAGTTGCGGGATCGATTGGCGCGACGCTTACCGGGGCGCCTGCCCATCGTAGCTACCTTCCACGCGCTTGCCTTCGGCATGATCGCCGACGCGGCGGTAGAAGGCGAGGCCCCGCGACTGCTCTCTGGTGCTGAGGACGATGTGCGCATTCGCGAACTGCTGCGTGGTGCCATCGATGACGGGAGCATCGAATGGCCAGCCGAGTTTGCCGAGGCCGTGGGCACGTTGGGGCTCGCCAACGAGATCCGCGCTGTCCTTGCCCGGGCACGGGCCTTGGGGATGGACCCGATCGATCTAGCACGTATTGGCCGCGAGGCTGGGCAGCCCGCCTGGGTTGCCTTAGCGGAATTGGCTCGCCAGGACAGCGAGGTTATGGTCCTGGAGAACGTCTGTGACTACGCCGAACTCCTGCATCGTGCAGTGCTGCAGCTTCGCGAACCAGCAACACAGCAGCGTATGCATCGTCAGTTCCGGGCGATCTACGTCGATGAGTATCAGGACACCGACCCCCTGCAGGTGGCCATGTTGCAGGCACTCGTTGGTCCGGACTGCTCCCTGGTCGCCGTCGGCGATCCCGATCAGGCCATCTACGCATTTCGTGGCGCGGACGTGCGTGCAATCGTGCGATTCCCTGAGCAGTTTCGCACCGCGACGGGGCAGCCCGCGCCGGTGGTAGTTCTGCGCAACACGCGTCGCTTCGGTAGGCAGCTGCGCGACGCAGTAACGCGAATTTTGGGGAGCCGTCCACTGACCGCACATGGCAGCGGCGCCATTTCGCGCGATGTGTTGCTGGCACATCGCAACCCGACTTGCCAGAGTTCGGGCGGCGAGATCGTTGTGCAGTCCTATGCATCCGAGGTCAGCCGCGATGCGGGCATCGCCGAGCAGATACGGCGTGCGCACATTGATGAGCAGGTCCCATGGGACCAGATGGCCATCCTGGTACGCACAGCGCGGCACATCCCCGCCCTGCAGCGCATGTTGGCCAACGCTGAAGTGCCCACGATGATCGCTGCAGACGAACGCCCCTTGCGCGCCGAGCCTGCGGTGGCGGTCCTGTTGGCCGCGGCGCAGGCCGCGGTCGATTTACCGAATCTAGGAACGGACGAGGCACTGGAAATTCTCGCCGGACCGATCGGCGGACTGGATGCCGGTGACCTTCGCTCCCTTGGCCGCGAGTTACGTCGCGCAATGCGTGCCGTTGTCGAACCCGGTGCGCTCCCCACCTCCGCCGAACTGCTGCGCGACGCCCTGCGCGGCACCCTGCCTGCGATTGTGCGCGTGGACGAGCGTCAGTCCGACAGTTGGCAGGGCCTGCAGCGGCTTCGCGCACTGCTACTGCGAGCTCACGAGCAGGTCGAGCAGGGGCAACCGGCGGCATTGATTCTTTGGACGCTGTGGTCCGGTGAACTTCCCGATGGCGGTCGAGCGCATGGTTGGCCGGAACGACTTCGACGGGCTGCCCTTCGTGGATCACGTACCGCCGATCGCGAGATCGACGCAGTACTGGCCCTGTTCGACACCGCGGACCGTGCTGAGCAGCGCTACCGCGGCATCGCCGGGATCACCTTCCTCCTGGCGGCCTTGCAGGCCCAGCAGATCCCCGCGGAGCCGGTAGCTGAACGCTCGCTGGACGTTGCTGCGGTACGCATTCTCACCGCACACCGCGCCAAAGGTTTGGAGTGGGATCGCGTTTGGCTCGTCGGTGCTCAGGAAGGCGAGTGGCCCGATCTTCGTCAGCGCGGATCAATCTTGCAGTCCGAGCGGTTGAGCCCGATGGGTCTTGGTGAGCCCCCGACCGTAAGCGAACTCCTGGCTGAAGAACGTCGCCTCTTTTATGTGGCCTGTACCCGTGCTCGTGAGAAGGTCACGATCACCACGGTGGCCTCTGCTGAACAGGGTGACCAGGAGGTCAGCCGCTTCATTCATGACCTCGACCTACCCGTGCAGCCAGTAGCACCGCGGCCACGGGAGGCGGCGTCGATGATCGCTCTGGTGGCTCGCCTGCGACACGTGCTGCAGGACCCCAGCACTTCGCCTGCCCTGCGCGAGGCTGCGGCCCAGCGCCTGGCCGAGCTGGCCGACGCGCGCGACGCAGATGGCACCGCGCTGGTACCGGCGGCTGATCCTCGGCGCTGGTGGGGTGCCCGCGAACCCAGCCCGGGCGTCACTGCGGTGCGACCTACGGATGAGCCGCTCGCACTCTCGGGCAGCGGCCTGGGCATGTTGAATACCTGCCCACTGCGCTGGTTCTTAGACCATGAAGCGGCGGCCGAGTCGGTGAAGAGTCCAGCGACGCGGTTCGGCAGTGTGGTGCATGCCGTTGCTGATGGCATCGGCAGCGGGCAGGTACCTGCCGATCAGGCGATTGCCGACGGCCTGGTGGACCGCGTATGGCGCGAGTTGCGCTTCGATGCGCGCTGGCAGTCTGAGACGGAGCGTGACCAGGCGCGGTTGGCATTAGGTCGCTTTATCGAGTACCACCTGGCTGCTGCTCGTGAACTGGTGAGCACCGAACGCGAGTACCGAGCCGAAGTAGTGCTCCCGACCCCAACCGGCACCGATCGGGTACGGCTGCGTGGATTCTTGGATCGGGTTGAGCGAGATGAGCAGGGTCGCCTTGTGGCGATCGATCTGAAGACCACGCGATCGGCGGTCTCGGCAGCCGAACTGGCACGGTTTCCTCAGTTGGGGGTCTACCAGCTCCTGCTTCAGGCTGATGAGGAGCAGCGCACCGGTGGTGCGGCACTGGTGCAACTGCGCCTAGAGCAGTCGAAGGGGAGCAGTGCGCCCAAGGTGCAGTTTCAAGACCCGATCCCGGAGGAGGGGTCGACCTGGATCGAACGTGATTTGGCATCCGCCACTCATACGGTTCGCACCGAGGCCTTCGTTGCCGTTGCTGGGCAGCACTGCAATTTCTGCGCCCATGCCTGGAGTTGTCCGACGAAGCCGCAGGGTCAGCAGGTGCTGTCATGACGAGCCAGCAGGATCTGCACAACGCCCTCGGCTTCGACCTCAGCGAGGAGCAGTGGGGGGTGCTACGCGCACCCTTGTCGCCGGCGGTCGTTGTGGCCGGTGCAGGCACCGGAAAGACGACCGCGATGGCCGCACGCGTGGCCTGGCTGGTGGCCACCGGCCAGGTGGACGCTGAGTCGGTGCTAGGGCTGACATTCACCACCAAGGCCACGGGTGAATTGCGACGCGATGTGCGCAGCATCCTGCAACGCATGCAGGCCGATGTAGTCGTGCAACTTGAACCGACCGTGCTGACCTACCACGCGTTCGCGGCTCGCATCATCGCCGATCACGGTCTGCGTCTGGGGATCGAACCCACTGCGCCCCTGCTCGGCGACGGCCAAGCCCGCCAGCTGGCGCATCGCCTCATCTGCACCTCTGATCTGCCGCTAGGGGTCGCTGACTTCACACCCAGGAAGTTGGTCAATGCGCTAATAGACCTCGACCAGTCACTGGCGGATCTGGCAGTAGAACCCGAGAAGCTCATCGAGTACGACGACAATGAAGTCACCTGGCTGGAGTCGTTGCCAAGCCTGTCTGGCGCCGGGCGCACGCTTGTGGGCACCAGCCGCCGCAGAGGTCTTCTTGCCCAACTCGTTCTGCAGTGGCGTGAAGTGAAGAAGCAGCGCGGGGTGCTTGATCACGCCGACCAGACTCGGATTGCCTTGGATTTGGTGACGCGGTTCCCATCGATCGGTGAGGGACTTCGATCGACGTTCGACCTGGTGCTGCTGGACGAGTACCAGGACACCTCGGTTGCGCAACGCAGGATCCTGCAGCAGATCTTCGGCCGCGGTCATGGCTTGACTGCGGTGGGCGATCCATGTCAGGCGCTCTACACCTGGCGGGGCGCGTCATTGGACACCATCGACGGCTTCCTGACGCACTTCACCGAACCCCACCTGAAGGCCGCTGCCCCGGACCTGAAGTTGACCAGCAATCGACGCTCCGACAGGGCGATTCTGGCGGCCGCGAATACCACCTCGCAGGAACTGCGCGAACGTCATCCAAATGTTGGTGAACTTATTCCGGGTGATGAGACCAGACCGCTTGGGAAGTTGACCTGCGCGCTCTTTGAGACAGTGCTCCAAGAACGTGCCTGGATCTGCAACCAGGTAAGGGAACTGGGTCAAACCAATCCTTGGGAGTCAATCGCCGTACTGGGTGCCACTGGGTCGATCCTCGCGGACATCGCGGTGCAACTGGAGCAGCAGGGCATCCCCGTGCAACTGCACGGAGCGGCCGGGCTCCTGCAGCAGCCTGCGGTCGCTGACGTCTATGCCGTTCTGCGCGCAGTTCATGACCCGACTGACAACGTCGCACTGGCTCGTCTGTTGACCGGTGTGCGCTGGGCAATCGGCCCGCGTGATCTAGCCGCCCTAGGACGGCGGGCACGTGAACTCGCCGACGGTGGGGGTCGACCCAAGACGTCGAATGTTTACGAGGCACTGGATGCCGCAGTGGCTGGCAGCGATCCGGTGGAAGCGCTCGCACTCGGTGATGCCTTGGCAGATCCCGGCGATGAGCAGCAGTACAGCGCCCAGGCATGGGAACGGTTCGCCGAACTTGATGCCGAGTTGCGCAGTCTGCGACGCTCCGCTGGGCAGCCCCTAGGAGCCTTCATCGCGCGCGTCATTACTGTCACCGGGCTGGCGGCCGAAGCTGCGCTAGACACCAATGACGTTGGGCACTCCATCGCCCTGCGCTCATTCCTGACCCTCGCGGATGATTCCGGCACACACTCACTTGGTGCATTTTTGAATCTGCTCGCGGACATCGAGCGTTTTGACGTCGATCTACCGATGGAAGATCTCCCTGCGGCAAACGCAGTGCAGTTGATGACCATTCACAAGGCGAAGGGCCTGGAGTTCCCCCATGTGTTTGTCCCTGCCGTTTCTGCCGGCACCTTCCCAAGTGGCAAGGCACGCACAACCTGGGTCAAGGATCCAACTCAGGTGCCCTACGCACTGCGCGAGGATGCACCAACGGGGCTCCCGCCGTTCCCTTCGCATGACCAGCCCCCGCGCCCGAAGGATTTGGATGCCTACGTTGACCTGTTGCGGGAACTGCACGAGTTGGATGATCGTCGCCTTGCCTACGTTGCTTTCACTCGTGCGCGACACAGCTTGACGGTGACGGGCTATCGCTGGGGCATGACGCAGGTGAAGCCATTCGCCGAGAGCCCGTACCTGGCGGCAGTTCAGCAGGCCTGCGCAGACGGTGTGGGCACCGTGGTGGAGTGGGCAGCAAAGCCGGCCGACGATGCGACCAACCCGCTACTGGAGCAGGGCCCACCACAGGTTGCCTGGCCACCTGCGATCGGGCAACGTCGGGCCGTGGCTCAGGCTGCCCAGGCGGTCCAGGAATGGCGGGAGCGTCCGGCTGCCTTGCCCGGTATGCCCCGAACACCCAGCGAAGCGCGGCTCACCGAAGCCGAGCAACGCCAGATTGCCACCTGGGACACCGATGCCGCGGCATTCCTCGTCGAGGCTCGTCGAAGCCGGGAACGCCACCGCCGGGTCCGCCTTCCCGATTCGGTGTCGGCAAGTGTCCTGCTGCGGGCGCTTTCCGAACCGGAGCGTCTTGCGGAGGATCTGGCCAGACCAATGCCCCAACGCCCATCACTTGCGGCACGGCGGGGTATCGCCTTCCATCACTGGGCCGAGCAGCGCTTTGGTCAGCAGACCCTCCTTGTTCCCGACGACATCCCGGGCGCGGCTGACGCGGAATTAGTCGACGCGGATCTGCAGAGCTTGAAGAGTGCCTTCGAGGCCAGTGCGTTTGCCGATCGTGTACCGGTCGCGATCGAGCATCCGTTCGCCCTCGTCATCGATGGCCGGGTCGTTCGAGGACGCATTGACGCGGTCTTCGAACGCAATGGCCGCTTCGATGTCATCGACTGGAAAACGGGGAGCTCGACCAACCCGATGCAGTTGGCGATCTACGCGACCGCCTGGGCGCTGGAGTGCGGCATCGGCCTTGATCAGGTGGACGCTGGATTCCTGATGGTGCGCACCGGTGAGGTCATCCGCCCGACGCCGCTGCCGGACCTGGTCGCGGCTCTGCATCGCTAATCGGTACGGGTTCGGCGCTATCACCGAGGCCTTCGGCTTCGGCGAGGCGCTCACCGGCTTCCTCGGTTGGTACCGGACGGGCGCCGCCGATCTTGCGCATCCATTCCCGCGCCGGCTCCTCGACGATGCGCCACATCAACCAGGCAATCACCAAGGCTCCACCGATCAGCAGTAGGACAGCCAGCAGATAGAGCGGACCTGCCTCGATTCCAGTGACGCGCATACCGGCTCGCCACAGCCCGAACCACACCAGGTGCGTCATATAGAGCGAATACGAGATGAAGCCACCGAGGACCAGCGCTGGCGTGGCCAACCACCGGGCCATGCCGCGGCGCGCTACGGCCAGGGCACCGATCCAGGCAATCAGCAACGGCACCAAGAGCAGGTGGAAGTAGGGCGGTAGTGGTTCTGCATCGGGAGTGAGTGCATTCGACGGCGCCTGAGCGATCGGCAGTAGTCCGAGCACGGTGGCGCCGATGATGACCGCGATGGGCAGCAGGAAACCGAGTAGGTCGGCACTTCGCTGACCGGCACTGTGCTGACCGGCACTATGCTGGCCGGCGCTATCGCCTGCCTTGGTTCGGGTCACGATGCGCTGCACGATGAGGTAGGTGATGGCCCCCGCCGTGAACTCGGTAGCAATGCGCAGGGTTGAACCCCAGGCGTCTGTGTAGTACGGATCGGTGGTGCGCATTGCGTACACCATGAGTGGACCTAGGGCAACGCACCAAGCGGCAATCAACCACCCCGTGGCCAACCGTCGATGCATACGCCAAATGACCAGAATCAGTAGCGGGAAAACCAGATATGCCAGCCACTCCATGGACAGCGACCACGCCACGAAGTTCCAGCCCCGCTGCGGATCGGCACCCCATTCCTGGATCAACAGCAGGTTGCGCAGGAAGTCGATTGGATTCAACCAGTCGCGATCAACGGCTCGTCCGGCGATCATCGCCTCGGCAACCACGGCAACCCCCGCCACGAGAAGCATGACGAGGTGTACCGGATAGACCCGAGCCAGCCGCAGCCACCAGAACTGCACGGTCTTATTGCCTTGCAGGCGCGAACCCATCCGCTCGAGGTAGGTGTGCGTGAGGATGAACCCACTCAACGCGAAGAACAGGTCAACGCCAAGTCGACCCACGCGCATCGTCTCGCTCAGTACCGGCACCTGCAGAACACCGAGGGGTTGTAGCGGGCCTTGGAGGTGATACGCCAGCACCCAGGCCGCGGCGATGAATCGAATCCCCGTCAACTGCCGGATGAACAGGTTCACGACACGATCGTTGCATGGGAGCGCAGCTGGCGGCCGTAGGCTGCCCGAATGAGTGCCGGCGCCGCGAGCGGTCCCACGAACGGTGTCCGTGAGCAGAGCCATGACTGAACCTGTGGGCGCGCTACCTAGAGGCGCGCTCCTAGATGACCTGCTGCTTTCTCGGGCGAGCATCGACCGTGCTGCACATCTGCGCACTGACGCTGACTTCCAGCAGATGGCCCGCACTGATGCCGGGTCACTGGTCATCTGGGTGCACTCCGGTGCCGTTGCGCTGCTCTCAGAGGAGACGGCCCTGCAGATGACACCGGCGAGTCAACTGGCGGCAGATGCCGACCTCAGTTTCCTGGGTGTTAGTCCGCAGGGTGCCGCGATCTACGCCGTGCACCATGCCAGCGAACGTGAACATGTTCAGCTGCCTGACGGCGCGACCTGGGTGGGTCTGCGGGAGGTCGGCCACGCGCTTGACGATCATGATGCCGGGCTCGCCGTCAACGCGGTGGCACTGGACAACTGGCGGCGCTCAACACGTATCTGTCCGAGTTGTGGTGACCGACTCGTCCCGAATCAGGCCGGTTGGTCGTTGCGATGCACCAAAGAGTCGCGGGACCACTTCCCGCGAACCGAGCCGGCCGTGATCATGCTCGTTCGAGACCCGCAGGACCGTGCGCTACTGGGACGTCAGGTGAGTTGGCAACCACGGTGGTTCTCCACCTTCGCCGGTTTCGTTGAGGCCGGGGAATCCGCGGAGGCGGCAGTTCGACGCGAACTCTTCGAAGAGGTCGGTGTTCGCGTTGATCGGCTGCATTACCTCGGAAGTCAGCCGTGGCCGTTTCCCGCGTCACTCATGCTCGGCTACCACGCTTGGACAAGTGAAGTCGAGGTCCGCGTCGATCAGGAAGAGATTGCCGAGGCCCACTGGTTCAGCCGTGTTGAACTCGAGCAGGCTTGTGCCTCAGGTGAGATTCTGCTGCCGCCAGCGGTGTCGATCTCCCGCAAACTGATCGAGCGCTGGTTCGGTGCCGAGTTGCCCGGCAAGTGGTTGCGTTAAGAAACGCCCAACTTCGCCTTCACATCACCCAGTGATGGATTCGTCAATGCACTGCCGTCGTCGAAGAGCACCGTTGGAACGGTCTGATTGCCGCCGTTGACCGATTCTACGAAGGCCGCCGCGGCCGGATCGGCTTCGATGTCGATCTCCTCGAACGCGATGCCCTCGCGCCCCAGTTGAGCCTTGAGTCGCTGGCAATAGCCACACCAGACCGTGGTGTACATCTTCATGGTCGCCAACGCTAGCGTGCCTCGCATGCCCACCCCCGAGGACCTGCTTGCGGGTCTGGATGCCGAACAGCAGGCGGTGGCACGTGCCGTTCACGGGCCGGTAGTCGTGCTCGCCGGCGCAGGAACCGGCAAGACCCGGGCAGTCACGCATCGGATTGCCTACGGGGTGGCCACTGGTGCCCATGAAGCCCGGCGCACCATGGCAATCACCTTCACGACCAGAGCCGCCGGCCAGATGCGTACCCGGCTGCATGACCTGGGGGTGGAAGGTGCCAGTGCACGCACCTTTCACGCTGCAGCACTTCGGCAGTTGCGGCACTTCTGGCCCAGGCTCTCAAGCAACGAGTTCCCCGAGATCCTGGCGGCAAAGGCTCGATTCCTGACCCAGGCAGCTGGTCAGGCACGCATCACCCTCGATGCAGCCATGCTGCGCGACAGCGCAACTGACATTGAATGGTGCAAGGTCAATCAGATTGATCTCACGGAGATCATGAGCAATGAGCGGGCCCGCTCGAGGCAGTGGGCTTTGCCCACTGAGGATTTCGTACGGCTATTCACGCAGTACGAGGAAGCCAAGACCGCGCAGGGCTTTATCGACTTCGAGGATGTCCTACTCGCCACGGTGGCGACCCTGCAATCGCGACCTGACATCGCCCAAGAGGTGCGCGCCGCCTACCGCTGGTTCACCGTCGATGAGTTCCAGGACGTCAGCCCACTGCAAGATCAACTGTTGCAGCTGTGGCTGGGGGAGCGCGACGATCTTTGCGCCGTCGGTGATGCCAACCAGACCATCTACTCATTTACCGGTGCGACTTCGGACTTCCTGTACGGCTTTGCAGATCGCTTTGCAGACGCGACCGTCGTACGCCTGACCCGCTGCTACCGCTGTACACCACAGATCGTCCAGGCAGCCAATGCCCTCGTCGCCGATCTACCCACCGTCGCTAAACGCACCGCGATGGCGCCCTTGGTCTCGATGCAGGCTCCCGGAGTTGCTCCGCGAGTTCAGGACCAGCCCGACGAGGTTGCCGAAGCCGAGTGGGTTGCCCAGCAGATTGCCAACCAGATCGAAGCAGGGCTCGCCCCCAACCGCATCGCGGTGCTGTACCGCATGAATGCCCAGTCAGTGAACCTGGAAGCGGCCCTTGCCGACCTGGGCATTCCCTTCACTCTGCGCGGTGCCGAGCGTTTCTTCGAGCGACCCGAGGTGCGCCAGGCCATCACTTTGATCCGCGGGTCTGCGGTTGGTGAGGCACCGGCAACCGACCTGGCCGATGCGGTACGCGGTGTGTTGTCCTCGATGGGTTGGAGTGAGCAGGCTCCCACTGGAAGCGGCGCTGTGCGCGAACGCTGGGAGTCACTTGCCGCCCTGGTGGCCCTGGCGCAGGAACGTGGCACGGGTTCGCTGCGCGCGTTCATCGATGAGCTTGATCGGCGTGCCGCCGTGCAGGATGCACCCGCAGCCATGGCCGTGACCCTGTGTTCACTTCATGCCGCCAAAGGCCTGGAGTGGGAGTCGGTTTTTGTCATTGGGCTGAGTGAGGGCCTGTTGCCAATCGCGACAGCCACCTCTGCCGACGAACTCGCGGAGGAACGTCGACTCGCCTACGTTGGCATGACGCGGGCCGCAAAGGTCCTGACGCTGACCTGGGCGCGATCGCGACAGCCCGGAGGTTCGGCACATCGACGACCGAGTCGGTTCCTGGCAGCCTTGAGTGCGGATCCGGGTACCACAGGTGTAACCGGCGCGGATTCCGCAGTCGTGCGCAGCGGTTCCGGGCGAGCGCGAAGTGAGCGGGTTCAGCGTCGTCCGGCCCCGTGTCGTATCTGCGGCACCTCACTGGTCACGGCGGCGGAACGAACGCTCGGTCGATGTCGCACCTGTCCTGGTCGAGACGACCCCGAATTGCGCGAGCGCTTGCGCGAATGGCGATTGGCTGAAGCGACCGCGCGCCAGGTGCCGGCGTACATCGTGTTTACCGATGTCACCTTGGATGCCATTGTCGATCGCCTGCCGGCAAGCCTGGAGGCCTTGCAGGAAATCCCCGGCATTGGCCCCGCAAAACTGCAGGCCTACGGTCAAGCGCTGCTGGAATTGCTGAAGCAGGACTAGGCGGCTGGATCGCGTGCGGTTAGGTAACCCGGGACCCAACGTTCTATTTCGGCGCGGACGGGCACCGTTGCCCCCATCTGGCAGAGCACCCCGATGCTGCCGAGCCACACCCGGTGGATGAGCGCGTACGCCGGCGGCAGGTTCAGCTTCAGACCGATGGTGAAGTCCGGGTTCTTGAAGTCGTTGATGCGATTGAACTGCCCGCGTAACCAATCGCGGCTAAATGTGAATTCCTCATGGCGGGCCGGCTCCACAAAGGGATCTAGGTAGTCAAGAACCTGCTGCGGGTCCACATCGATATGCGGGCGAATGAAGCCCTCTACTCGCAGGCCCTCAATGACTGTCGATGCATCACCGTCCTGGGCAATCCGCAGCAGACGCCCCATGGCCGTCGGCAGGCCATCGGGAAGTTCAGCCACTGCACCGAAGTCCAGCACACAGAGTCGACCGTCCGGCGTGATGCGGAAATTGCCCGGGTGCGGATCGGCATGCAGCAGGCCCGCGCGCGCCGGAGCCGACAGTAGAAATCGTTCGTAACGGCTCCCGGCAAAGTCACGTTCTTCCTGGGTGCCGTTGGCAATGATTGCCGACAGCGGTGTGCCGTCCACCCATTCGCTGACCAGTACGTGCGGTGAGGCAGCTAAGACATGTGGAATCTGAATATCCGGGTCACCCTCGAACGCCGCGGCAAACGTTCGTTGCCGGTTTGACTCCAGGAGGTAGTCAAGTTCCTCTGCGACGCGATCGCGCAACTCGTTGATCAGCGGCTTGATCTCCAGCCCGGGCACCCAGGCCGCGAACATCTTGCCCATCCGCGCCATTTGGTTCAGGTCACTCATCAGGGCGCGATCGGCACCCGGGTACTGGACCTTCACGGCCACTGCCCGACCGTCGCGCCAGGTCGCGCGATGGACCTGACCGATGGACGCTGCCGCAGCCGGCCGCTCGTCGAAGTCGGCGAAGCGTTGCCGCCAGTCCGCCCCCAACTCGTCGCTGAGAATGCGTTCAATGGAGGACATCGGCAGGGGCGGGGCGGCATCCTGCAGTTTCACCAAGGTCTCGCGATAGGGACCGGCCACTTCGTCCGGTAGCACGGCTTCGAAGATGCTCATCGCCTGACCGAGCTTCATCGCTCCGCCCTTGAGTTCGCCGAGCACGGTGAACATCTGCTCAGCTGTCCGCTGCCGCATGTCTGCGGCGAGCTCCTCAGCGGATTGTCCGGTGACCCGCTTGCCCAGGTTGAGTGCCGCGCGCCCCGCGTAGGCGGCCGGCAGCGCAGCGAGGCGAACGCTGCGAGTCACGGAACCACCGGGAAGCGAAGAACGACCTGATTCGCCGTCCGCAGGTGTTTGGTCCGAACTCACAAGAGGATTCTCCCGCAGATTTGCACAGGTCGCTCACTCGGACAGGTCACCCCAGCGACAGCCGCAGAGTGGATGGCCCGGCCGCGGCAGTTCACGTGGTGTGTCCTGCCCTGCCGTCCATAGGTAGGCCCGATTGCCCAACTGCGCTGGGCAATCGCCGCTGTCGTCGATCACCCGACGAGCCAGCAGCACGGCATGCCCGGCAGCCAACCGAGCCAGCAGGGGATCCAGACAGTGCGGATTCCCCTGCTGCGTTAGCGCGGTCAACTGCACGGATAACTGCGCCCACCCGGTTCGGGTGTCCAGATTGTGCAGGTGGGCGCAGGTCAGGCAACTGGTCTGGCCTGGGACGACGACTGGACCGACGATGGCCCGAAGGCCGAAGGCGCGAGCCGTCAGGTGTGGCACTTGGCAGGCCGACTCTTCAACCGGTCCGGCAACGTCTGGGTGGCCCCCGTCCGCGATGACACAACAGGCTGTGTCGGCCGGCAAGGTGGGCGGCTGCGCGCGCAGCCAGCTGACCTGTAACTGTGCTCGTCGGGCCGTCGCAACAACCTGCTGAGCCACAGTGCCGGTTCCGACAACGACCATGCGCCGCGCCTGCCGTTGCTCGAGTTGCGCATGAGCCCGGACCGCCGAGCCCAGATGGTGCAACAGCGCACGTCGATGTGCCTCGCCGTCCCGGGCCGTGCCAGCGCTGCGCCACCAGGAGCCTGGACGAATTCCAGCGTCGTCGATGCAACCAAGTTGCCAGGCCAGCCGGAATAAGCGGCGCGCATCAGGGGCCAGGCCGTCTGCAGCGATGGCGGCCCATGTGCGAGTGCCATCCAGATCGTGGAGCCAACGCATTGCAGCTCGACTGACGTGATCCAGCACCACGATGCGTTCGCCGTCTCCCAGACGGACCCGCCCTTCCCCACACCACAGCACCAGCCCGGTTGGTTGGAAGAGGGGTCGGCAGTTGTCGTGCGGTTCATCCTTGACGGTGTGCATGCCGCATGGTGTGGCCGCTGCGTTGTGGATCGACAGTTGCGATCCACAACGTCACACCCCTAGGGCTTCACCCCGCAGGTGTCGACGATCAGTCGGGCGAGCACTCGCGCGCAGTCCACGACTTCGTCCAACGCAACCCACTCATCCGGTGCATGCGCGACTTTGCTGTCACCCGGGCCGTACTGGATGGTGGGAATATTGCCCAGGCCGCTGAGCAGCCGCAGATCCGATCCATAAGGGCCGCCGTAGATCTGAGGTGTGCCGGAAAGCAACTGCTGGTGGGCTCGCAGCACAGCGTGCACCACCGGGTGGTCCGGGTCAGTGTGACCGGGAGCGAACTGACCCCCCCACCACTGCACCTGTACGGGGTGCTCCCGAAGCCACGTGTGGCCTGCGCATGCCGACGCGACCACTGCTTCGAAATCCGCACGCGCCTGTTCGACGCTTTCACCCAGGGCCACGCCGTACCGGCCCTCGGCGGTCAGCAGGTCTGGCACCGTAGATGCCCAGTCGCCGGCCTGCACGGTCCCGATGGAAAGTGGATACGCGATGGGCCAGCGTTGCATGAGCGGATCGACATTTGCGTTTCGTTCCCGCTCGAAGTCTTCTAACGCCGCCAGCACCGGAAGGAACGCGGTCAGCGCACTGACACCCTCAGTGCGACGCGAGGCGTGCGTTGCCTGGCCCTGCACCGTCAAGCGGAATGTCAAGGCACCGCCGTTAGCAGGGATGATGTCCAGGGAGGTCGGCTCGGGGACGACGCAGCAGGTGGGCTGGATGTCGCGTTCGGCCAGCCGCTTCAACAGGGCGTAGGTGCCAAGGCCACCGTCCTCTTCGCCGCTGACTGGTGCCAGCAGCACATTGCCGGCCAGGTCAATGCCACAGTCCCGCACCGCGCGCAGTGCCGCCCACGCTGCAACAAGTCCGGCCTTCATGTCGGCCGCACCACGACCCACAATCCGCACGGTTCCGTCCGGGCCATCCATGAGTCGAGGCTCGAACGGATCACCCTGCCAGGCGGCCAGGTCGCCAGGAGGCACCACGTCGGTATGGCCGTTGAACAGCAGAGTCGGGCCGGCCTGCGTACCGCCCCACTGTGCGAGGACTCCGATTGCGGCCGTGCGTTCAACTTCCATGCCAGGAAACGTTGACTCGGCCTGCAGTGTCTGGAGAGGAACCTCCCAGCGGTCAACCTGCAATTGCTCGTCGGCCCAGCGTTCGGCGAGCCAATCCTGAATCTGCAGTTCGGCAGCACTGCCACCAATGGACGGGATGGCAATGAGTTCCTGCAACTGTGCAGTGATCCAGGCCCGATCCACGGCGCTATCGAGTTGATCGAATTGCTGCACCGGCCTGGGTGACGTCACGCGGCATTCTTGCGCACGCGGGGCACGGCCCGCCGTGAGGGAAATGTAACGAATGTGGCTCATGGGGCCAGTGGGCATGACTTTCGTCCCCAATTCGTCGGCACGCGGGTGGCAAAGCGCTCTGTGTCGGGTCCGAGGCCTATCGTGAGGGCGTTCGTGGGCCGATCAGGCCCGAGTTGCACGGCCGCACTTCGCGGTCCTGCGAAGAGACAGGAGAGGTCATGGCCGAGAGTTACTCGGGCGAGGCGTACTGCGTGAAGTGCAAGGAGAAGCGTGCCTTCGACGGCCATGTCGAGGTCAGCAACGGCCGGCGCTTCGCCAAGGGCATCTGCCCGGTTTGCGGCACGAAGGTCACCCGCATCCTCGGAAAGGCGTAATCGGGGACAGATCGCTAGTAGCGAACTTCGAGGTCGGACACCCTCACGGTGTCCGACCTCTCCCATGCCCGGATCACCGAGCACCGGCCCAGGGCGGGTACCGTCATGGCATGCCAAGAAGTACCCATGTTGGTGACGGACGAACCGCGGTGCGCTGGTGAGCGTGCCTTTCGGATTTGGTGTCCCTGATCCTGATCGACCGGGCCAGCCGGGCTTCGACATGGCCAGTTTGGGTGCCGCACTGCAGTCCCTCGGTCAGATGCTGGCCAGCGGCTCCACCTCGACGGGCCTCAATCGCGAGATGGTCAGTGACCTGTCCCGCAAAGCAATCGTTGGACGGGGTGATCCCACCCCCAGTACCGAGCAACGCCAGGCCGTGGTGGATGCGGTTCGACTGGCGGAGGTGTGGTTGGACGCTGTCACGACGCTTCCCGGTGGGGCACTTGAGCCCTTGACTTGGAGCCGCTCGGAATGGCTCGTCGCCACGTTGCCCGCCTGGCTGAGGTACGTCGAGCCGATCGCTGAGCAGATGCGCCAGGGTGTTGCTGGTTTGTTGGCGGGCCCGGATGGCCAAGTCGGACCTGCGGACATGCAGGAGATGTTCGAGGCGTTACCCGAGCAGTTCCGCGGCATGTTCCCCGGTGGCATACCACCTGAGATGTCCACGATGCTTGGTCCGCTGATGGGCATGATGCAGCAGTTTGGTTCAGTCGCGTTCACCATGCAGTTGTCCCAGGTACTTGCCGAATTGGCCTGCGAGGTGGTGGGCGCCACGGACATAGGCGTCCCGTTGGTCGAAGACGCGCGTTGCGCACTGATCCCTGCGAACGTGCGTGAATTCGGGGACGGGATCGGTGTGAATCCGGCAGAGGTGCTTCTTTACCTCGCCCTTCGTGAGGCCGCGCACCAGCGACTCTTCTCGCACGTCACCTGGCTGCGTCCACGCATTGTTGGAGCGATTGAGGAGTACGCCCGCGGTATGCGACTGGACGCCGATCAGATCAGCGAAGCTATGCGCGAGGTTGATCTCAGTCAGCCGCAGGCGATCCAGGATGCACTTGCCCAGGGCTTGGTTCGTCCGGAAGACACCGCTGAGCAACGCGCGGCGCTGGCTCGCCTGCAAACACTTCTTGCCCTCATCGAGGGTTGGGTCGAAGACACCGTGCATGAAGCCACCCGGGAACGACTTGCCTGCGCCGATGCACTCCGCGAAACCATGCGCCGCCGTCGAGCCGCGGGCGGCCCCGGTGAGAAGGCGTTCGCAACGTTGGTCGGCATGGAACTTCGGCCACGGGCCATTCGCGAGGCAGCCACCGTGTTCGGTGCACTGCGCGTGCGCGGATCAGTCGAGCAACGCGACGGCCTGTGGGCGCACCCGGACCTGTTGCCAACTCCGGAGGATCTGCAGGACCCACTTGGCTTCGTCGATACGGTGCTGCACCCGGGCGAGCAGCCAACTCTCGGCGCAACCGAGTAGGTGTTCCGCAGCAGGTGATCACCACAGACCATGTCTCACAGGTGCTGGGTCAATGGCATGCGCCCGACGCAGGCCAGGCGGACCTGCGAGAGGCCTACCTGCACTTCCTCACCGAGCACAGCGACGGTATTTGGCGCAGTTGCGCGATCGGTCACGTGACTGCGAGTGCCTTGGTGATGAATCAGGCTCGTGATCAGGTTCTGCTGACGCTGCATCCCAAGGTCGGGCGCTGGTTGCAGTTGGGCGGACACATCGAAAGCACGGACCCCGATCTGCAGCAGGCGGCGCGCCGTGAAGTCGTCGAGGAGTGCGGCATCGAACCCATCTGGATGAGCCAGGAGCCACTTCGACTCGATCGGCATCCGGTGCCCTGTGCCGGGCGAATGAGCGAACATCTAGACGTCCAATATCTAGCCCTCGTACCGGGCGGTGCCCAACCGGTGCTTAGTGATGAATCACTGGACCTTGCCTGGTTTGCCATCGGGGACCTCCCGCCCGACCTGGACGGCAGTGTGCGGGCTCTGATCACCTCCTCACACACCTAACTTTTTTCTTTCCACAGCTTCGGTTCCGGGAAATCAGCGGGATTACGGTGGTTTTCCTGACTTATCCCCACAGCGTCCACAGGGCCTCGCACACCTGTGCGGTCAGGAAGGGCCCCTTTTCCCCACATCCTCCACAGCTTTTCCCACCCCTTGTGGATGGACCCTCAATTGGTGGTTGACCGACAGAACCTGCGTTCCTACGTTGGGCATGCGAGCAGACCCCTGGGATAACGGACGTCCGCAAGCGCGGGGAAGGCGTGCGGCGTTGTGAGACCCGGGGGTTTTGCTCGCGACCAGATTGCCGGTGACTTGCAGCCACGTACGCTGAGCAGGTGTCCACCCTCGCATGGTGGCTTATCCCGGTGGGTGCCACGCTGCTGGCCATCGGTTGGGCTGCCTTCACTAGCCGACCGCGCAAGCCTGCCCCGGCGAAGGATGCTATGGAGGGGCTGCGTCGCTTCGGTGATGCGATGGAGCGTCCGCTGCCTGACTACCAGGCGCCCGACTTCCAGGTGCCGGACTCTCAAGGACCGGGCCAGCGCGGCAGCATGCAACCTGGACGACGCCCGAACGCACCCCGTCGCGCCAATCCGCGCGGTAACGTCTGATGGGCCTGCGCATCCCGTCGCCCTCGCGCCCAGCGCAGGTAGTGATCATCACTGCGAGCGTGCTGCTCATCCTGACTGGCGTCGCCTTTCTCCTGCCCGTTCCGTACGTGAAGTTGTCTCCGGGTCCCACGTACAACGTCATCGGCGCCCAGGACAACAAGCCGGTTATCGAAATCGAAGGTGCCCAGACCTACCCGGTCACCGGTCAACTCGACATGACAACTGTCATGGAGTCGGGTGGTCCGCGCGGTGGGCTCACCTTTGTGGATGCGCTGGCCTCCTGGGTTGACCCCAACGACGCGGTCCTGCCCCGCGAATTGCTCTACCCGGATGACGTCACCGGGGAGGAGGTGAAGCAACGCCAGGCGGCGATGTTCAGCACCTCCCAGTCCAATGCCATTGCGGCCGCCGCGGTGTATCTCAAGCGCCCAGTCAATCCGCACGTCGTGGTCAGCGCGGTCTATGCCGGAACACCCTCCGATGGGCTGCTCCTGCCCGGTGACAAGGTGCGCGCCGTGGACGGCTTCGAGGTGAAGGTCCCCACGGATGTGAGCTCGCGGATTCGCTCGGCTCCAGCCGGGACCACGTTCACCTTCACGGTTGTTCGCCCTGACGCCGACGGTGTCGAAAGCGAACAGGACGTAACAGTCACCTCAACTCCCAACCCGGATGACCCCAAGGTTCCTTACATCGGGATCGGCGTCGGCACGTACTACACCTCAGACTTCCAGGCACAGTTCTCGCTGCAGGACATCGGTGGCCCCAGTGCCGGGCTGATGTTCACCCTCGGCATCATCGACCTGCTCAGTCCCGATGACCTCACGGCCGGCAAGCACGTTGCAGGTACTGGCACTATCGACCCGGATGGCACAGTGGGGCCAATTGGCGGCATTCGCCAGAAGTTGGCAGGTGCCCGGGCCTCGGGCGCGGAACTGTTCCTCATGCCGCGAGCCCACTGCGAGGAGGCTCGCGAGCACATCCCCGATGGGCTGGTCGTCACGCCGATCGGCACGCTCGATGAGGCCGTCCGGGCACTGCAGATCTATACCTCGGGAGGAACCCCGCCCGCCTGTCCGGTTTCCTGAGCACGCACCTGAACACAGGCATGCTCACTGGGCCGGGTGCCTGCCCGGCGCCGGTGTCGTAAGTTGACTAGGTGACTTTTGAATCCCCAGGTGGTTTCACGTCCAGTGCCCCGTCGGCGCAGCGACGCGGCGGTGTCCTGCTCCCCACCATCATCATCCTGGCCGTACTTTTGGTCACCTGGGTGCTGTTCACCGGCTTCTTCACCGACTGGCTCTGGTACCAGTCTGTCGAGAAGGACGTGGTGTTCACGACGTCGCTGATCACGCGCTTGGCGATGTTTGGGATCTTCGGGCTTGTCATGGGCCTGGCCCTAAGCCTGAACATGGCGCTCGCCTGGCGCTTTCGCCCGGTGTTTCGCGGTACCACGCCGGAACAGGCGAGCCTGGAGCGCTACCGCGAAAGCCTGGATCCGTTCCGGCGTCGCCTGACCATCCTGCTCAGCGTGGTCATCGGCTTCATCGCTGGCCTGGGAGCTGCCGGCGAGTGGGGCACATTCCTGATGTGGCGTAACGCCACACCATTCGGCATCACCGATCCGCAGTTCGGCCTGGACATCTCCTTCTTTATGTTCACCCTGCCGTTCATCCGATTCCTCATCGGCTTCGGCTTCGCCGTCCTCATCACCAGCCTCGTACTCGCCGTGTTCGTGCACTATCTCTATGGCGGTCTGCGCCTGCAGCCCAAGGGAGATCGGGCCACCACGGCCGCTCAGATTCACATCTCCCTGCTCCTTGCCCTGGTGATGTTCTTGAAGGCTGTCTCCTACTGGTTCGACCGGTTCGCGCTGGAAACCAAGAGCGAATCCCTGGTGCTGGGCTTTACTGGTCTGAAATACACGGACGTGCACGCGGTCCTGCCGTCACTGAACATCCTGACCTTCGTGGCCGTCATCGTTGGCGTGTTGTTCTTGGTGAACGCCATAAGGCGTGCCTGGGCGCTGCCGCTCCTTGGGCTTGCGTTGCTGTTCTTGACGTCAATCGTGGCCGGGGCCCTGTATCCGTTCATCGTCCAGCAGTTCCAGGTGCGTCCAAGTGAACTCGTTCGTGAACAGCCGTATATCGAGCGCAATATCACCGCGACTCGGCAGGCTTATAACCTCGAAGACTCTGAGATTGTCGACTACCCAGGCACGGTTGAGCCACCGACTTCTGCCATGGTCGAGGCATCCAGTGGGACCTTGGACAACATTCGCCTTCTCGATCCCGCGGTCGTCTCTCCCACCTACAACCAGTTGCAGCAGATTCGCGGGTACTACTCGTTCAATGACAAGCTCGACGTCGATCGCTATGAACTCAACGGGGGTCAGCGAGGGTCCATCGTCGCTGTGCGGGAGATCAACCTGGCTGGTATCCCCGATGGCCAACGCAACTGGACCAACGAACGTGCGGTCTATACGCATGGCTTCGGCTTTGTTGCTGCGTACGACAACACCGCCCTGAACAGTGGTCAACCTGACTTCTTCGAAAGTGACATTCCGTCCACGGGCAGTCTCGAAGTGACGCAGCCTCGGGTCTACTTCGGCGAGCTTTCCCCTGCTTACAGCATTGTTGGCGCCCCGAAGGGAAGCGCACCTATTGAGTTGGACTATCCCGACGATGCGAGCCCGACTGGTCAGAAGACCAATACCTACGAGGGGAGCGGCGGCGTGCCAATGGGGTCGTTCCTCGGCCGCATGCTGTTCGCCACGAAATTCCAGGACAGCAACATCCTGCTTTCCGACCTGGTCAATCCGGACTCCCAGATCATGTGGGACCGCGACCCGCTGACCCGCGTTGAGAAGTCCGCGCCATGGTTGACCTTGGATCAAGACCCCTATCCGGTCGTGGTGGACGGCCGCATCAAGTGGATCGTCGACGGTTACACGATCTCCAACGACTATCCCTATTCAAGTCGCGTGTCACTGTCCGGGGCGACCGCGGATTCCATCAGTTCTCGAACGCTGCCCAGCGGCCTTCGTCCACAGGACCAGCTCAATTACATGCGCAACTCGGTGAAGGCAGTGGTTGATGCCTATGAGGGCTCGGTGACCCTCTACGCCTGGGACGAGTCCGACCCAGTCCTGCAGACCTGGATGAAGGCCTTCCCTGGCACGGTCGAACCGAACTCGGCGATCCCCGCCGGGATCCTGGAACACGTGCGCTACCCGCAGGACGTGTTCAAAGTTCAGCGAGTCATCATGAGCCGCTACCACGTCACCGATCCGGTGACGTTCTATAACGGCACCGACGTATGGATCGTGCCCTTCGACCCGACCGTTGCACCCGCCCAGGTGTTCCAGCCTCCCTACTACCTGACCTTGCAGATGCCGGGCGCCAAGGCACCCGCATTCTCGTTGACCAGCACCTTCGCCCCGCAACGTCGGCAGACGCTGGCGGCGTTCATGGCTGTCAACTCCGAACCGGGGGAGAACTACGGGAAGATGCAGGTGCTGCAACTACCAAGCAACACGACTATTCCCGGCCCCCAGCAGGTGCAAAACAACTTCGAGTCCGATCCGGTTGTCAGCTCGCAGTTGTCGCTGCTTCGCCGCGGTGGCTCCGAAGTCGAATTCGGCAATCTGCTCTCCCTGCCGTTCAACAACGGCCTGTTGTATGTCGAACCGGTGTACATCCGGGCGACCACCGACGGCTATCCGCTGCTGCGCAAAGTGTTGGTCGGCTATGGCGCAAACGTCGCTCTTGAGGACTCCCTGGACGTTGCCCTGCAACGCGTCTTCGCGACGAACCCCGATGAGGTTGCCGAACCGCTGCCGATTCCCGACGGTGAGATCACGCCGCAGCCGCAACCCGATGACGGTGGCGCGACGCAACCACCGACGCCGCAACCCACGGTGCCAACCCCATCGACGGGGGATCCGCTGCAGGATCTCGCTATTGCCATTGCTGACGCGCAGTCGGCCTACGAAGAGGGCCTGGCAGCGCTGCGCATCGGCGACTTCACCGCCTACGACATCGCCCAGGAAAAGCTCGCCGACGCGCTCAGTCGAGCGGCGCAGGCCGAGGCGCTGCTCACCGGTGGCGATGTGGCGGCACCGGAGGCGCCAAGCGCTGCTTAGTCCGACGTTGCCGAGTTGGGCACATCATCGCGTGCGCGCCAACCCAGGATTGCCATGCGCACGCCGAGGGCGACCATGACGACGGCGAACACCTGGCGCACCAGTGGTCCGGGTAACGCCAGGGCGAGCCAGGCTCCCGCGGTGGCGCCGATGACTGCACCGGCACTGAACAGTGCACCGAGCCGCCAGTTCGTCAACCCCGGTTTGGTGAGTCTCAGCGCCCCCACCAAGGCAATTGGGCCCATGACGGCCAACGACGTACCGGCAGCCACCTGCTGCGGGTAACCGAACGCGATCACCAGAATCGGCACCAGCAGGATCCCACCACCAATCCCGAACAGCGCCGAGAGCAGACCCATGCCAAGACCACTTGCGACGTAGGCCAACGCCAACCCGATCTGCAGGGTGGGCAGTAGCGCGTCATCGGCTGCCGAAATATCTCCCGGCCACAGCAACCGCAGGCCAACAATCATCAATAGCGAGCCAAAAGCGACCTGCAGTCGTGCATCCCGCGCGCGCTGCACAAGGTGCGCACCCAGCCACGCCCCCGCGACGCCACCGACCAGTACCAGTACGGCGGGCAGCCACGCGACTGAGGAGCGCAGTGCGTAGGTCACCGTCCCGGCCGCGGCGCCCGTGGCCACCAGGACCAGCGAGGTGGCCTGGGCCGATTTCTGCGGAAACTTGCGGGCCAGTACTAGGTACGGCACCAGCAGGATCCCGCCGCCAACACCCAGCAACCCTGAGAAGGCCCCTACCCCAATACCCACGGAGCCATCCCGAATCACCGTGATTGGAGTAAGTGCCGCCTGCTTCACCGGTTGAGCCTAGGCGCCTAATCACCCCCGGGCCGCACGGTCGGCGAGTAGCCTGCGGCAATGGCCATGAGCGGAACCTCCAGCGACTCCCCGGCAAGCTCGACCAAGCCCTACGTCGCACCCCGCTACGGGCGTGCTCTGTTCATCATGAACGCAGCCGTCGCCTGGTTTGCCGTGGCCCTTTCCCTGAGCCTGAACCTCAGCGGCTACTACGTGGACACCCTGGACCCGGCCAAGCCCACGCTGCTGGGCAATGTCGCCGACGGCATCGACACGCCAATCAAGCGCTTCTTCGACTGGATCACCTACTTCACGATCTGGTCCAATGCCACGGTCGCCGTCGTGCTCACCATGTTGGCTGCGCGCCCGAACCTGTTCCTGCGTCATGACCGCGTCGGTGGCATCTGGCGCACCCTGCGCTTGGACAGCGTGCTGATGATCACCGTCACCGGCGTGGTGTTCAATCTGCTGTTGGCCGAGGGTGGCAAGCAGGGGCTGGACTGGCTCTCCAACAACATGCTCCACGTCATCAACCCGATTCTCACCGTGGTGGTGTTCCTCGTCGCCGGGCCGCGTGGCCTGCTCAACGTGCGGGTTGTTCTCGCTGCCCTGATCCTGCCGCTGGTCTGGGCCGCCTTCGCGCTGACGCGCGGCACCGTCATCCTGGCCTACCCTTACCCATTCCTGGATGCGGCAACCAATGGCTGGGGTCCGGTATTCACCTTCATCATCGTCATCATCGTCTTCGCCATCATTCTGTCTCTTATTTATTGGGGTCTTGACGCACTTATCCGACGGGTCTTCCACGCCCGCTCGGCCGGCTGACCCCGGTTTGTCTTCGCAGTCCTCGGCGACGTATCCTCTGAGGACCAACACCCGACGCGGGGTGGAGCAGCTCGGTAGCTCGCTGGGCTCATAACCCAGAGGTCGCAGGTTCAAATCCTGCCCCCGCTACTTTGTGAAGTCTCGAGACATCCTTATCGGATGTCTCGAGACTTCCTTATTTCTGGGGTGTGTAGCGGTAGCCCTTGGCCATGCCGCCTTTGCGGGGTGTTCCTTTCTTGGGTCCGGGTTTGAGGCCGCGGGGTTGGCTGTCTTTGTCGGGGTCGATGTGCAGTTCGCGGAGGATCTCGCCGGTTTCGCGGTCGATGATGATGACGTGCAGGTTGTGGATGAGCATGCGGACTTTGGTGCCGGCGTGTTCGGCGCCGAGTCCGATGTGGTGCATGCGGCCTGATCGACGCAAGGTGACTTGTCCGTTGGCGTAGACGGTGTCGTCGCGGATGCGGAAGTGGCCGTTTCGGTTGTGTTCTGGGGTGGCTTTGGCTCGTGCGGCATAGACAGCGGCGGGTGTGCGGTCGTTGAGTGATTGGTGGGGGCGTGCGTTGTTGTAGTGGTCGGTGAATTCGTCGAGTTGGGCTTGTAGTTCGGTCAGGGTGGTGGCGTGGGGTCGGGCGCGCAGCCATTTCTTCAGGGTCTGGTTCAGGCGTTCGACTTTTCCTTGTGTCTGGGGGTGGTTGGGGCTGCCGTTCTTCTGGGTGATGCCGAGGTTCAGCAGTTCGACTTCGAAGGCGTTGACGCCGCCGCGGTGCCGGGTGGTGAACACGAATCCGTTGTCGGTCAACGTGGATTGGGGGGTGCCGTGGAGGGCGCATGCGGCACGGAAGGTGTTCACCACGACGCGGCCGGTGACGGGTGTGTGGGTGGTCATGGACAGCAGGTAGCGGGCGTGGTCGTCGAGCCAGATGAGGATCTCGGTGTCGGTGCCGTCGGCGAGGGGCCAGTGGGTGAAGTCGGACTGCCAGCATTCGTTGGGCAGGTCGGCCTGGAATCGGATGGATGCGGATTTGGGTCGCTTGCGGGGCTGGGGTGTGATCAGGCCGGCAGTGGTGAGGGTCTTCCAGATCGTCGACGCGGCCGGCGGGGTCAGGCCCTGTGCGGTGAGCAGGGCGGCGATGGTGTTCGGGCCGGCGTCCAGGCCGTCGGCGGTGAGTCGTCGGCGCAGGTCGCAGATCGCCGCGACCATCTGCGGGGAGATCGACGTGGGGCTGGTGTGGGGTCGGGTGGATTTCGGTTCCAGCGCGTGCCAGCCACCGGCCCGCCAGGCGGCCACGAGCTGGCTCACCCGGGGCTGGGACACCCCGTAGAGCCTGGCGACCTCACGCTGGGACTTCCCTGACAGGACCGCTTCGACGATGACCCGCTGCTTCGACATGGCCCGAACGCTGGCCGACCCACCCACTCAGGCGATAAGCATGTCCCGAGACACCCGATAAATATGTCCTCGAACAAGGCACTGTATCGCCCACGTTTGTGAAGTCTCGAGACATAGCTATTGGATGTCTCGAGACTTCTGCACTTCCTAGGGGCATCGCCCTAGTGGAGCATGGCGCGCAAGAACACGGTTTCGTCCACGGTGATCACCTGCTCGAAGCGTCCTACTCGCACTGGGTTGAGCACTGCGGGAACGTCCACTAGGTGCACGTCTGACGGGCCACCGAGCAATTGGGGTGACACGGTGACCAGTAGTTCATCCACTAGGTCGTCAGCGATCAAGCCAGACAAAAGTCGTGTGCCACCCTCGCAATGGATTCTGTGGAACCCCGCCCCTGTGAGCCACTGCAGGCACGTTGCTAGGTCGACCTGATCAACTCCGCATGCAATGACTTCACACCGCTTTTGAACAGACGGTTCAATAGCTTGCGCGCCACGTTGACTCGTGAAGACCATCACGGGGCCACCTGCCGGATCCAGCAAAGGTAGGTCCTCGGGCAGGTTGCCAGCATTGGTAACGAGCGCAACAGGCCAACGGGCGGGCTGGTAGCGCTCGGCTCGCACAGTGCCGGCTCCCACTAAGACCACGTCGCAGTCACGGCGCAGGCCGTTGAAGAGCAGTCGATCCGGTTCGGTGGAAAGTGAGCCAGATCGACCGTTTGCGTCTACCACCACACCGTCCAGGGACATCACCATGTTTGCCCGGAGCCAGCCGCGGTCAGGCACGACCTGCGGCCAGCGGTAACTCCCTAGCAGTGCCTGTACGTCATCGACGGTCAAGCCCGTCATGCAAAACCTCCCCGGGAGCGCACCGCCTAAGTCTGCACGTACTAGTCTGCTGCTTCGTGCCGGTCACTTCGCTCGTGTTCTTGACCTTTGGGATCGTCCTTGCCATATTCGGCGGCCTGTTCGCCAAGGTTGGGCAACGCGGTGAACGCGGGTACTGGAGCCAGCGGGACCCTGCCGGAAATGCGGCAAGTGAGGCAACACCACTGCGCGTGGTCGCTAAGCACACCTGGCGGTATGCAGATAGCGATGTGCGCGCCCCCTTAAGGATTATGGCCATCGGCCTACTCATGCTCTGGCTCGCCTTGCTCTGTCTCATCGTGGCCGGAGTGTTCTACCTGGTCGCGTAAGGGTTCTCATGGGCACGACATGCCCGTATTGCAACGACACGGCACTGCATACCGGAGATGTTGTTGCGATTGATCCCGCGCTGGAATCAGCCTTGCGAACGAGCCTCACGCGACTTGGCAAGGATCGTGGACTGCGGGTCACCGTGGCGGGCAATAGTGAGTACGCGAAACTGACGGTAGTCGCGGGTCCGGACTCATCCGACGGACGCTCCTCTGAGACGACTCTCCAACTACCTGCGGTCGTGAGTGTTCGCCAGGCGCAACGTCTCCTTCACAATGTCTGTCTCCAAGGAATCGGCCAACAGGGAGGTGTGCCAGCCCCCTCCGCCGCGTTGACGACACCGCTGGCCATCGCCCGCGACATGGTCCTTCTGCCACCAACGGTCACCGGCCAGCCCCAGCGCCTCCTGTTCGAACGGCCACTTCATCGAGACGGCCTGGTGTGGACCGGCCTGATACTCAGCGCTCTGGTGAGTGCGGGTGCCCCAATATTGCTCATCCGCGTCTTGGGCCGTTCATGGATAGTCGAGCCGTTCGTAGCAAGACTTGATCTGCCCGACTGGGGTCTGGCAGCGCTCATCACTACTTTGGTCAGCGCGCTTATCTGGGTCGTAATCGTTCTGCCGATCGCCCTGATTCGACAATCGTGGAGGCGAGCGAAGGATCGAGACCTGCTGAGCGTGCCACCCAGTGATCACTTACCAGGCTGGCGCCCCGACCCACTTGCCCAATCTCAGCAGCGTTGGTGGAACGGCTTGAGTTGGACAGGCGCCTTACAACCGCGACCGCGCAGAGGTTGGAGTCGTCTGGCTCCAGTTGTCCTGCTCGCATTCGCAGGTGTCTTACTGGCCTGGGAAGGCTCTCTTGGGCTGTTGAGAACCACGACCCTAGAGACCACTGTCACTCCGGCACCGATGTCGAGTGCAACACCAACGGGGTATGCGAATTTAGGGGCTGCCCTTCCGCAGGTGGAACGCGCACTCCTGGACTACGGCAACGCCACCGGATCCGATCCGCTGGCGGACTCACCCGCCGCCGAGGCGGCGCTGTTGAGCCTGGTCGCCGCCAAAAGGACACTCGACGCGGCACTGGCCAATGCATCCCCCGCGGAGCAGCAGTCCTATGGTCGCTTCCAGCAAGCTTTCGATGCCTTTGTTGCAGCACGGGTGGGCTACGTCGAAGATCTGCGGTCCTGTGCCGGCGAGAGCACGACTGCCTGCCAGGATCAGCTGCGGTTGCGCTGGCAGGGCCCAATCCTGGATACCGTCCAACCGCTCTCGGACGCCTACCGTGAGATCCTTCAGCCTGCTACCCGGAGTTGACCGCTAGCAGCCTTAACAGTGGAGGCCCCTTGAACGCGACAGTATGGCTGCGAATGGGCCTAACTCTGGTCGTCGTCATTGGTCTGGTGGTTGTGGTCGCACTTCTGATGGAGCGCTGGCAGTCACGCAGTCCGCACGACGATGACGAACGCCTCGGCATCAAAATCACGGCGGCTTTCACCACGTACGCGGTGCTGCTGGGCTTCGCGATTCTCTTTGCCCAACAGTCGTATGACGATTCTGTGGATGCGCTCCGCAGCGAGGCAGCAGCTGCAACGACCATTGCACGGATCTCGGCAGCTCTGCCGAACGAATCGGGCGCAGGAGTCATCGCGAGTCTGGAGTCTTACCTAAAAGCAGACGTCGGATCATGGAACGACCTCGGCAGTCCAGCGGCGACCGCCGAGGGCACTCGACACTTAAATCTGGTCTATCAGCAAGTGATGGATCTTCAGTCGGAGGATGGCGGGGCATTCCTGAATGCCAAAGCTGCCCTCCTCGACGCCTTATCCGATCTTGAGCGGGCGCGCATTGAACGCGAGGTGGTGACGCGGGAAGCTCCACCGTTCATCTGGATCATGCTCATCATGGGTGCTGCAATTGTGCTTAGCCTGGGCACATTGCTGCAGTTCGGGTCGCGCACCTTGCGCCTCATCACGCTGATCAGCATGGCCGCGCTCATCGTCATTGCCCTTCACACCGTCTGGATTCTCAGCAATCCCATTCAAGGTCCCCTGCCTATCCAGCCAGACCCGCTCGCTCACCTCTTAACCGGCTAGATCGCCTCGACGTTCTCGGCTGGAGATGGACCGATCAGTTCAATCGTGCCGCCCCAGAGGCACTGGCACACGGAACCTTCCGTCAGCACGGGCATGCCGTCCACGAGCACATTCCCTGGCGGCAGCCACGGGTCGACGACGATGGGGATGCACGGGGCCGGTGTTGGGACTCCTAGCGCCGCAGCGGTTAACGCAATCACCTCGGGGTTGAGGAAAGAACGGCACAGGACGAACGGTGGAATGTTGACCAGCGGGATGATGTCGAAAATGGTCCCGACCGGAAGGTCATTGGCAAACACGCCCATGGGTTCAACGATGAGCGCTGAGGGCGCAAAACCCATGTCGCAGAGCATTGGGGTTCCGAGTACCGCAACGGGCCCTGGCACTTTACGAGTCTAAGTCGCATGTCAGCGGTCGGTCGTTCGCGGCGCAGGTTGGAGTCAAATCACTTTGGTCCCGTAATCACCACAAGTGGGCTTTCATCGCGTCAATAACACGGGTATCACAACACGCCCATTTTGCGCCGCGACACGCTGGAACTCACGGGGTCACAACAGCACTTTCGCGCGGTCCGATGCTTGGATGCAAAGAGCGTCCTGACGGGAAGGAACCACATGCCCACCTATCTCTCCCCCGGTGTCTACGTCGAGGAAGTCCCGGCTGCGACACGGCCTATCGCTGGGGTTGGTACGGCCATTGCTGGATTCGTTGGCTTTGCACCCATCGGTCCGATCAATTCGCCCATCCTGGTTACGAACTGGGGGCAGTACGTCTCGACGTTTGGTGAACCGGTCGAAGACTTTGCCTTGGGTAAGGCCGTCTATGGCTTCTTCAATAACGGCGGCGGTCGCGCATACATCGTGCGCATTCCCTTCACGGGAGACGGCTCAACGCCACCTCCAACTCTTCCGGTCGCGCAGCTCAACACCGGCGGTGACAAGGCTGTGGCGGCGTTCGAGGTGCGTGCCCTTGATGCCAACGTCGCGGACCTTTCCGTGGTCATCACTGCTCCCGAAGGCGACAGTCCCCCGGCGGGCACGTTCGACCTCACGGTGAAGAAGGGTGACGACGTTGCGGAGACCTACCACGGTCTGACTGCCGGCCCGGGTCGGACCAACGTGGCAACTCAGGTCAATTCACGTTCTCGCTTGGTGCGCATTGAAACGCTCGATGCGCCCGCTGATGCCCTTACCGCTGGGCTGGCCGCAAATTCCTACCCCCTCGCAGTTGTGGCGCCAGCGGACAATCTCCCCGTTCCCACGGTGGACGCCGCCGCGCTTGTCGGTGACTCCGCCCAACGCACCGGGTTCTCCGCGTTTGAGACGCTGGAGGAGATCACCATGGTGCTGGCTCCGGACCTCGTCATGGCCCATCGACAGGGACTCATTGATCTCGACGGTGTGAAAGCAGTGCAGACCGCACTCATCGGGCACTGTGAATTGATGGGTAATCGAATGGCCATCATCGATCCGCCGGCTGGCCTCAACGCACAAGAGGTATCCGACTGGCGTATGACGGGCGCCGGGTACGACTCGAAATTCGCAGTGCTGTACTGGCCCTGGCTGACCGTCTTTGACGCGTCGGTAGGTCACAACATCGATTTCCCGCCGAGCGGGCACATTGCCGGGCTCTGGAGTCGATCCGATGACACCCGAGGCGTGTTCAAGGCACCTGCCAATGAGGTCATCCAGGGAGCGGTGGGCCTTGAGTCGGCGGTCACCCGCGGCGAGATGGACCTGCTGAACCCAGAGGGTGTGAATTCCATCAAGGCTTTCCCTGGCCGCGGCATTCGAGTATGGGGCGCCCGAACCTTGTCATCGGACGCCGAGTGGCGCTACGTCAACGTTCGCCGGTACTTCAACTACCTCGAGGAGTCGATCCTCCAAGGCACCCAGTGGTGCGTATTTGAACCGAACGACGAACGCCTGTGGGGTCGCATCCGTCGTACCATCACGGCCTTCTTGGTCAACGAATGGCGCAGCGGAGCTCTGTTCGGTAGCAAGCCGGAGCAAGCCTTTTTTGTGAAGTGCGACGGAGAGAACAACACGGCGGAAAGCATCGATGCCGGCATGGTGATCGTGGAGATCGGTGTTGCGCCAGTCAAGCCCGCCGAGTTCGTCATCTTCCGACTCGCCCAGTTCTCTGGCGGAGCATCGATCAGCGACTAGTCCATCTATCGATAGGAGTAAGTGGGAATGTCTCTCACCGGTGGTGATGCGCTTACCGCGTATTCATTTGAGTTCTCGATAGACGGTCAGGTGATCCCGAACGTCGTTGAGGTGAACAACATTACGAAAGGCACCTCGACAATCGAGACACGTTCCATGACACCAGACGGCACCTACGTGCTGCAGCAGATGCTCGGGCCAACGCAGAGCGGGACCTTAACGTTGACAGTCTTGAATACTGGCGACAAGAACGTTTCGCAATGGCTCCTGCAAGGCATCAATGGTGATTTCAAAGGGGCTCGCAAGACCGGCACCCTGGTCTACAAGGACACCACGGGAACAACCGTGCTTACCATGACTTTCACCAACATCATGGTGACGAACGTCAGTTATGGAGACGTGAAGGCGGGTGAGCCGACGGCAATCAACATGGTCATCACCATGACCTTCACTGATATGACGCCGAGCTAAACCCGTGTCCGCCGCCGCAGCTGAGGAGTTCCTTCAGACATCATTTGATTTTGTCCTGCCGCGTGGCTATGTCGATCAGAGCGGTACCGTGCACCGTGAGGGCACGATGCGGTTGGCAACCGCCCGTGACGAACTCATGCCGCTGCTGGACCCGAAGGTCCGTCAAAATGAGGCATTCCTGTCGCTCGTGCTCTTGGCGCGGGTCGTCACAAGGCTCGGATCCCTGCCTGTCATCGACGATCAAGTCATCGGTGGGCTGTGGGCGACCGACCTGGCTTTCCTACAGGACCTATACCGACGAATCAACACCGAAGGACACACGCTGGTCGAGGTGACCTGTCCCTCCTGTAATAGCGACTTCACGGTCGACGTGGCAGGTGGTGCCCCGGGGGAATTGTGACGGTCGGGGCCGATCGCCTCTGGGAGGAGATCGGATTCCTGGCCTACTACCTCCACTGGTCCTTCGATGACCTGTTGAGTCTCACCCATAGCGTGCGGCGGCGGTTGCTGACTCAAGTTTCCGCCCTTAACCAAGCGGAGTCTGGTTCGGCATGACGAAGCGAACACGTGACCAAGGCGGGGATTCGGAATCACTTCCGAATTCAGGTCAGGGCTCCTCCATGTCTTGGCGTGCACCATTTCGCGGGGATTTCCTCAGCTTGAGTCACCTAACCCCCACATGGCCGGTTATGCCGCAACTTCAGGCGAACCCGGCAGATTTCACCGTGACTCGCCGGCCCACCACCCTTACTCAGCGGCGAATGGCGCACGGTCGCTCACGACAACTCAGCGGCCTCGTTCGTGGGCGCCCGGTAACGGGGCGGTTCGTGCTGCCTGTCATCGATCTGCGTGTACGCCCGCCCGGCCTAGCTGAACTCAACGAAGGCGAAACAGAAAGCGCCGCTTTGCCCACGCGTCCCATTCGTCGAGTCAACAGTGCTAACCGGCCAGTAGTCGCGGACGCGCGCCAAGACTTGCTGCAGCCATCGACGATGGGCACCATGCGGGTACCACCACGTCGTGTCTCCGCAACAACATGGCCACAGTACGTGGCTGAGCAGGGGCGCAGTCAATCCCCGGCGCCGGTGAGAGGCACTCGGGCCATTACCCAGCAGCAACGCCGCGCTGAACCCACTCCCGGCCAACTGCAGGCCCTGCTGGTGGATTCCAGTGAAGAGTCCGCCGGCCAATCGGCGCCCTTGTCTGCGGCCGATCTTCGCGTGCGCCGTCGGGGCCCCGCGGACGTCGAACAACAACGCGACCTGGCAGCGAACTCACCAGGAGCGAGCAGCCCAGAAACTTCAAGACCACGTATCCGCGGGAGCGCGCCCCAACCACTGTTGGTCAACCCGAATACCGCAGTCGGCTCAGACTCTGCGGAGGGGCAACCAGCATTGCCTGCGCCTGCATCCTTAGAGTCGACACCTGCGGCATCCCCCGCGCCACCGCGGACCTTCCCACGTGGCAAGGTCATGAGTCACAACTCATCAGCACTCACCCAGTCTGTCGACCAGCAAGCTTCAGATGAGGTTTCGTATCCCGCACACTCTGCACAGTCAGTTGCACCGGTCAACCCGAATCAAGGGGCCCCGAGTAACACGCAAGTGCCCGCCGAGCCACGAGCATCCTTGTCAAGCAGTCAGACGAGCAACCAGGCCAATGCGGGCGAAGATCTCGGCACCCCACCCCAGGCACCCGCCACACATGGCAGCACCGCGGCCGCAACACCGGTCACTGAACCGCCAACAACTCTGCCCCAGGACCTAACGCCAGGATTGCCACCCACACGCAACTCACTCACCCAACCCACCAACCCAGCACCGCGCGAACAGCTCAACACACCACCCCAAGCACCCACCACCCATGGCACCACCACCGCCGCAACACCGGTCACTGAACCGCCAACAAACCTGCCCCAGGACCTAACGCCAGGACTGCCACCCACACGCAACGCATTGACCCAGCCGGCCGGCCCTGCAGACGCAGTCCCAACTGACGTTGGTGTATCAACTACTCACCAGAGCTCAGAACAAACTTCTGCTGCCAGCAGTTACCTACCAGGCGAGCCACGATCCTCCGTAGCTAGCAGCCAGACGCGCAGCCAGGGCAATGCAGGCGAACTCCCTGACAATCAAGACCAGGCACCCACGCCAGGGCCTCTACCCACACGCGACGCCTTGACCCAGCCGGCCGGCCCTGCAGACGCAGTCCCAACTTACGCTGGAGTGTCAGCTACTCACCAGAGCTCACAACAAACTTCTGCCGCCAGCAGTCAAGTGCCAGGCGCGCCACGATCCTCTGCAACTAGTGGCCGGACTCGCAGCCAGGGCAATGCAGGCGAACTCCCTGACAATCAAGACCAGGCACCCACGCCAGGGCCTCTACCCACACGCGACGCCTTGACCCAGCCGG
>JAGWVT010000005.1 GCA_018970765.1 Actinomycetales bacterium | reverse complement strand
CTCGGCCATCTGCACGGTCACCAAGACATTGCGTTGCTGGAAGACATCGACCTTCGACTGATTGCCGTTCTGGGTATAGATAGCCGACCAGTCCCCGGTGCCCGGGTCAAAGACCTGACCTGCCGCGCCGCTACTCAGCGCCAACTGCTCTAACGCAGGTTCGCGCATCCAGATCTGGAAGTGGCGCCCAGGTGCCGTGGTGGCCACGGCACGGGCAACCGAGACAAGGTCGTCGCCGGACAGCAGCCGGGTTAAGAGATCGTCCAGTAGTTGCTGATTGGCCAATTGCCTGGTTTGAGCCTCTTCCTGGCCAAATTCCGCGTAAGCGTCCACCAGCAGGATCTGCCCCAGTTGATCCCCGGTGACCTCCCCGTAGGTGGTCGACTGGATGGGCCCTATCGCATTCAGCATCGCTGCGATGGCCGTCAGATCCAACGTCATCACGCCATCCACCCGCGGATAGTTGCCGCCCTGCCAAGCACCGGCCATTTCCTGTGCGGAGTAGAGCAGATTCGGGTGCGTATTGGTGACCACCATCGGATCGAAGCGCGGGTTGCCGCGGAAGAACGGGTTCTTGGCCGGTCCCCACCAGCGCACCGGTGCATTCAATGGTGGGAACAGTTGTGTACTCGTCTGGCCTTTGATCGGGATGGTGATGCGACCGTTGTCGAACTCCACCATGACCAGCGTCAGCGGTGCCCCGCCGGCTGCGCGCATTTCAGCTTGGTTGCCAATTGCCACCAGGTACCGCTTCACTCCGTTGGCACCAAGTGCGTCGGGTAGCAGCGGCGCCAGGTTGACGAGTGCATCAATAGCCTGCTGGACAGGTGCCACTTCTTTGAGTGCGCGTTGTTGAACTGTGGCAAGTAGGCCAGCGGCTGGGCCCGTCGCGTTGATGGCGCGCAGATCGTCGGCACTTGCCCCAAGACCTGCGTCAATGGCGGCGACGCGCGGTGGCAGTGCCTTGAGTTGTTCGACGTCGATGGCTCCGTCGCGGAAAATTTTCACCGACCCGGTCTTGCCTGAAAGGTCACCGAACAGCGTGAGTAACTCTCCAGTGCTCGAGGTGACATCGTCGGTGGCCGTGCCAATGAGCTGCCAGTTGTCCACCGCGGTCGCGATTCCCGGCACCAGGCTCAGCAAGTCCAGTTGCCAAGTGTTGGAGGAGACGATGACTCGGTCCGCCGCCGCTTCCACCTGCGCGTAATCGGCCAATGCGGCATCGAATTCGCCGGCGGAAATCTGGTCCACAGCCGCCGAAAGACTCGTCTGGAAACTGCGCGCTCCCACACCCAGCGACACGATGGAGGTCATCAGCCCGGCCTGCAGCCAGAGTACGAACCCGCCAATAATCACTGCGGCGATAAGCCACAGGGCTCTACCCCGGGTTACCGGATGCCGCACTCAGGGAGTGTAACGACGCACGGGTGACGTCTGATCGTTCAGTAGGCGCCGTTGCCGACCAGCACAGCCTTGACGGTCTTGGCAACGATCACCAAGTCCAGTGCGGGTGACCAGTGCTCGACATATTCCAGGTCCAGGCGCATGCGCTCTTCCCAGTCGACGGTCTTGCGACCTGACACCTGCCAGAGCCCGGTTAGGCCCGGTTTGGTCAGGTGGCGGCGGTGGTCGGTGTCGCCCAGTAGCGGCAGTTCCTCCACCAGCACTGGGCGCGGACCAACGAGTGACATTGAGCCACCGATCACATTGACGACCTGCGGCATCTCGTCGATGGACCATCGCCGCAGCACCCGGCCAAACCCAGTGATGCGCGGGTCCTTCTGGTAGCGCTCGATGATCTTGGCGTCTGGCTCCCCGATCACGTTGGCACGCATGCGATCAGCACCGACGACCATGGTGCGGAACTTCGCGACACGGATGATGCGCCCACCCAGACCAACTCGCTCCTGGAAGTACAGCACCGGCCCACGACTGGTGAACAGCGTCCCGATGGTCGCCACGATCATGAAGGGCAGGAAGGCGGCGAACAGCAGCAAGCCGAATCCGATATCGAGGGTGCGCTTGATGACGCGCTTGGGTCCGGTGAGGTGCGGTTCGTCCAGGTGCAGCAGTGGCAGGTCGGCCGCCATCCGCATAGTCACGCGAGGGCCGGCGACGTCACCCAGGGTCGGTGCGACTAGCAGGTCTATGCGTGGACCCTCCAGGCGCCAGGCCAGGCGCTGCACCAGCTGCTGGCCCAATGCGGGGGAACCAGCGACAGCGACGGTATCGGCGTTGCCCAGCGAGATGCGAGCCATCACCTCGTCGAGCCAGCCATCCAGCCGGGCTTCGTCCATCGCTGCCTGCGGTTCATCAATGACATCCACGACGGCAAACCCAGCCACCGGATCACGGTCCAGCAGGTCGACGACTTCGGACTTCTGTGGGTCGGCACCGATCACCACGGTCCGGTGCAGGTAATGCCCGTAGCGCCGTTCATGGCGCAGCCACGCACGCAGTGTCCATCGCACCACCAGGAGCAACGTGAGGCCGACCACGAAGGTAATGAGCACGAAGCCACGCGATAGGTCAATCTTGAATGCAAACACCACGATGGCCACGGCGCTGAACACAGTCGCGCTGGCCGCGATAACCCGCTTGAACTCCTCCGATCCGACTCCGAGGATGCGCGTGTCGTAGGCACCGCGCATCACTAGGGCGGCCATCCAGGCGAGCACCACGATGACGGCGAGTGAGAGGTAGGTCGGGTCGTTCAGGTCGACGTTGTAAGGAATCGTCCAGCGCAGGACGTACCCGACGATGCTGGCGACGGCGACGGCGATGGCGTCCCAGATGACGGCTCGGGTGGCGTAGACCCGCAGCGGATCACGCGGGCGGATCGGACGATCCCGGTGCCCCAGGCCGGTAGCGGCTGTCGTGGCCTTGCCCGTGGCCGCGGGGGTGGACGCGGGCGTGGACGTGGATGAGGACGTAGGTGTTTGCTGTTGCGCCACGCCACCCTCCCTCGTCAACCCCCCGCACTACCCCAACTTTCCTGTGGCAAGCCTACGGGCCGGCACCCCGGGAGGGTGCCGGCCCGCTGAGTCGGCCAGCTGAATCAGCCAATTCGGTCGGCCGATTGGCCGATTGACCTACTGCAGGTAGATCCGAACCGGAATCTCGTTGAGCGTGACGGCCGTGCCAGCCGCCAGTTCCTGGCAGTTGGCCAGCGGATCACAGACCAACTGCGACCCTTCCGGAGCCGTGTACGGGACCTCACCAGTCTGGGCCCAAGCCACGATGGACTTGGCGCCATCCTTGGTGAAGTTGCAGATCACCGCGCCGCCGTTCTCCTCACAACCCGCGAACGAGGCTCCAAAGACCCAGTTCTCTAGTGCGAAGAAACCCTGCTCGGCATCTGAGCCTGGGAAGGCCTGCACACCGAGGAGGTCGTAGGGCTTGGGCGTCCAGATGTACCAGTAGGAGCGGCCTACGCCGTAGCGCAGATCGTCGATGTAGGTACGCACGACCCAGCCGGCAGCCTTGGCTCCGGTGATGTCCTGCTTCGGGAAGTCCGGGCCGGGACCGGCCAGGCCGTAGTTGAGCTCGGTGTCCCAGAGCGGCAGGTCCGGCGCACCGGCGGCCGTCAGGGCGTCCTGAGCGGCTTTGATAAGTGCACCGCGAGCGGACGGATCACCCTTGCTATTCGGGTAGGTGTGAATTGCGAAGACGTCAACGGGCCAGCCCTTTTCACCCAGCGCCTTGAGATAGGCCGGGTAGAACTTGGAGAACGAACTCTCCAAGCGGGTGGATGGCGATGCCGCAACTACGGTGGCATTCGGGTCGATCTTCTTGATGATGTCGTAAGCCCGCTTGGTCAGCTCGGCCATTTCCTCAGGAGTTCCGTTATAGAAGTTCTTGAGGTTGGCCTCATTCCAGATCTGATACGCATTGATCCGGCCCTGGTAGCGGGTTGCCACCTCGGTCACCCAGTTATCCCAGGCAGCCAGGTCCTTCGGGGCACTTGCCGCACCGGGCTGCGGATAGTCGTCCTTGCCGACCTCCTTGGCGTTCCACTCCGGGGTTGTGCCAAGCACCATCAGGATGTCGGTCATCCCCTTCGACGTGGCGTTCTCCACCACACCATCAAGGTTGTCCCACTTGAAGACGCCAGGCTCCAATTCAATCTGCGACCAGCCGGTGCCGTTGTCCCAGATGCGCAGCGCGCCGAATGGAGCGCTCGCCCAGGCGCCACCTTCGGCGCCCTCGATGTGCATGCCCACCAGACTCGGCTTGATCGCATTTGGATCAGCGCTTGGTACCGCGGCCGCTGACGACGCGGCGGTGGTGCCCGAGTCGGAGGAACCACAGGCAGCCAGCGCGACGGTGGCAGCAGCAACTGCTGCCACCGTCGCCACCAGCGAAGCCTTCGACCGACGCGAGTTGCTCACTGAGTCGCTCATCCGAACCATGTAGGCATGCTCCCGATCGTGACGGTGGTGCCACCGGCCACCGGCGTGCTGACACCGGATGCGGTGACCTGTGTGGTCGCCGTGGCTGGCACCGCGAAGGCCCCGCTACCGGTGCTGGCCCAAGCGATGGTCGCCGTAGCGCCATTCTTGGTAACCGTGCAGGTGTTGACTGCCGCGGTCACACAATTCACGTCGCCACCGACGATCCAGTTGTAGGTGGTGTTGTAGGCATTCGTGCCAGCGGTTCCGGCCATCAACTGCACGCCACCGCGGGTGTACGGAGTGAGCGTGAATGAGTACCAGTACGCACGCGCCACACCCAACCGGACATCGTCCAGGTAGGTCTGCGAGACATACGCAGCGGCGGTGTCACCGTCGATGTTCTGGCCTGGGGTGCTGCCGGGGCCAGAGAACCCGTAGTTGACCTCGGTGTCCCAGAGTGGCTTGGCCACCCCTGCGGCTGCCATATCGGCCTTGACGGTGGCGATGTAACCAGCGCGTGTTGCCGGCGTGCCGTCACCCGGCGGATACAGGTGCACCGCAACGGCGTCGACGGGCATGCCCTTCTTCTTCATCGCACTCAGGTACGCCGGGAAGAACTTGTCGTACGACGCCGTGAGACGCACCGTCGAACTCGCGCTGACGATGACGGCGGTCTTGTCGTACTTACGGATGATCGACGCTGCCTGCGACGTCAGATCAGCCATCTGCGCGGGGCTACCGGCCCAGAAGTTGGCCAGGTTGGCTTCGTTCCAAATCTGGTAAGCCATGCCCTGGTTCTTGTAGCGCTGGACTACAGCGGTGACCCAGGCCTTCCAATCCGAGCTCTTGGGCACCGATGCCGCACCCTTGTTGGGATAGGTGCCCTGCTTGGTATTCGTCGCAGCCCAGGTAGCAGTCGAACCCAGCACGTAGAGCGGACGCACCTTGAGGGAGCGGGTGTTATTGATGGCTTGGTCGAGACCCGTCCACCAGTACTTGCCCTTCTTCGGGTTCACCTTGTTCCAGGTCAAGCCCATGTCCCAGATGCGGATCGTGCCGTATGCGGGCGTTCCAGCCGGGTTGCCACTTGATGGTGGAGCGAGGATGTGTAGGCCGAAGGCCGTGGGGTCCACCACCTCGGCTTTCGCGGGCTGTGCCAGGGCAACAACTCCGATGGCGAGGGCGGCACTGGTCAGTGCAGTGACGATACGACGCATGCGATGCCTTTCTAGCGTGTCGTGGTCTGCGCTGACCCGATGACCGGATGTTTCATCAGCTCATCAGCGCTGCGGGCGAATCCTCATGCTACCTAAATGAATGCAGGCCGCTGCACCACGTAGAGGCTCTGTCCGTCCGTTTCCTGCCCGTACTCAAAGAATTCGACACGTAGGCCACTTGCGTTTACATGTTCCTCAAAATGCGCACGAGCAAAGCGCGTGCAGTGCAGTCGACCCTTCCAATCCAACGGCCCGTAGTTGGCCGGGTTCTCCTCCCAATCGGGGACACCCTCTTCCACGAAACAGGTGAAGAACGCCCGACCACCGGGCACCAGCGCCTGCGCGATGAGTGTCAGGTAGGCCGGCGTATCCACGTCATTCATATGGGAGAACACCGAGTACGCGTAGAGCAGATCGATCGAGGACGGTTCGGTGCCAATGGTGCGCATGCTGCTGCCATCGGGGTTATAGCGCTCATTGCTGACGTCCAGGCAGGTGAAGCGGTAGCCAGGTGCGGTCAGATGCCGCTGTGCCCAGGTGATGAGTTCAGGCTGAATGTCGACCCCGTGGTAGTCGCCGATTCGACCCAGATGTTCGCGTACCCCGACCGCCAAGCGCCCCGCGCCGCAACCCCAGTCCAACAACCGCGTCTGCGTGGTCAAGCCGGCCATGGATTCGAGTCGCTCGACATCGCGAACCGCCGACGCGATGAACGCGTCGTCATCCTTGAAGTGCGCACCGCCCATGCGGTACTTGCCTGGTGGAAGTCGGTAACCACGCTCAGCCGAACTGGACTCCGATGCACCTTTGCGCGCGTCTGCAGACTTACGTGCGCGTCCAAACACCTGCTTAGTCTAGGTGCGTACCACTCGTCCACAGGTCATCCCAAACAGACGCATATTTTCCGAGGTCTCGGCACGCTGTGGGAGGATGCCGCTGTGGCATCCGCACTTACGTGGCCCGATCTGACGGTGTACGTCGCCGGTCACAACGGCCTAGTCGGCTCGGCGGTTTGGCGAGCCTTGGCAGGCGTCGGTGCCGGCCGACTGGTTGGCTACCGCTCCGCGGAGTTGGATTTACGTGATCGCGAAGCGACGTTTGCAGCAATCGCTGAACTCAAGCCTGATGTCGTGATTGACGCCGCGGCAAAGGTCGGCGGCATCATGGCTAACTCGACCTATCCGGTGGAGTTCCTCCGCGACAACATGCTGATCCAGGCGAATCTCATGGACGCCTCGCACGCAGCAAATGTCGAGCGACTGCTGTTCCTTGGGTCGTCCTGCATCTACCCGCGGCATGCCAGCCAGCCAATTCGCGAGTCCTCGCTCATGACCGGTCCGTTAGAACCAACGAACCAGGCCTACGCGATGGCCAAGATTGCCGGCATTTTCGCCATTGAGGCCTACCGCACTCAGTACGGACGGCGCTGGATCTCGGCAATGCCGACGAACCTTTACGGACCCAAGGACAACTTCGACCTGGAAAGTTCGCACGTCCTGCCCGCATTCATTCGGCGCTTCCATGAAGCCAAGGTTGCCTCGGCACCGACGGTGACCGTGTGGGGGACTGGAACACCGCGGCGTGAGTTCCTGCATGTGGACGATCTGGCACAGGCCTGCTTGGTGTTACTTGATTCCTACGACTCTCCAGAGACCATCAATGTCGGCCTTGGCGAGGACATGCCGATCCGCGAATTGGCCGAAACCGTCGCCGACGTGGTCGGGTTCGAAGGCACCATCGTCTGGGATACCAGCAAGCCGGACGGTATGCCGCGAAAGCTTCTCGACACAACGCGCATCAACGCGCTGGGGTGGCACCCAACGATCAGCCTGCGTGATGGGGTGGCAACGACCTACCAGTGGTTCCTGGCGAACACGGCGTAAGGCGGGGCGTGGAACAGGACCAGCAGCAGGCACCCACACAGGCATTGCTACCCGGTCGGCGCAGCATTCTTGTTCGGTTGGTCTGCAAGCGTGGTCTGCGCCCAGCATTGCTGGACGTGCTGAACGCATACACCGACAACCTTGGCGAGGAGCCGGGGACTGAGATGTTCGTCGTCTCACTCGATCCGGAGAACGACACCACGGTCTGGCTCTACGAGATTTTTCGTGACGAGGAAGCCGAGATCGCGCACCGCGAATCCGACGGGTTCGCCGCACTCATGCGCGCCGAGCGACCCCTCTTGGACGGTCCACCCGCCGTGCTACGCATGGATCCACTGCGCATCTCCATGCAGGAGGCTGTTCTCGTTGAGGACTGGTCGTTCTAAAGGACGCAGTTAACTGAACGGAGGCCGCTCATCCAGACGGATGCTCGCGCGACCGGCCAATCGCCAGACGCGAGCCAGTGCGTCGGTGTCCTCGTCCGTGACCAGGTTGCCCATCACTCTGAGGGCAATCGTCATGAGTGAGCGCGAGCGCATTCCCACCGGGCCGAAAGTCGGCAGGAATCCCGGGACGGTCAACAGACCGGCCAGCCGCCGCGCAATCGAGAATGCAGTGCCGTAGGAGTCACGCAGCGTCGATGCCCAGACCCCAGATAGGTCCGCAGTTGTCGGTGCGCTCGCAAGGAGTTGTGCTGCCAGGCGACCGGTCTCAAGTCCGTAATCAATACCTTCGCCATTGAGTGGATTCACGCAACCAGCCGCATCCCCAACCAGCAACCAGTTCGCACCCGCGACGCCAGAGACCGCACCACCCATCGGCAGGAGCGCCGACGCTGGTGCCCTCACTTCACCCTCGAACTGCCAGTGCTCTCGCTGGGATTCCACATAGTGCTGCATCAACGCCCGAAGGTTTACCTCCGCGGGTCGCTTATCGGTGGCCAACGTGCCGACACCGACGTTCACTTCACCTGCGCCCAGCGGGAAGATCCATCCGTAACCTGAGAGCAGTTGGTTATCGGCGTCCCGAAGTTCTAGGTGCGATGAAATCCATGGGTCGTCACTGCGGTGGCTCTTGATGTAAGAACGAGCTGCGACACCGTAGGCGGTTCCTCGATGCCAGGTCCGACCGAGTTTGCGACCCAACTGAGAGCGTGCACCGTCAGCGATAACAAGTCGATCGCAGCGCACCTGCTGCTCGGTGGAGCCGACCGTCAGATTCACCGCGGACACGCGATTCCCGGTGCGCTCCACGCCAATCGCCCGCGCACCCTCCAGCGGTCGGGCGCCGGCGTCGAGTGCTACTTGGCGGATGCTGGCGTCTAGCTCCGTGCGGGGTGCTGCCGAGCCGAACTTCGGTAGCGACCCACCCGGCCACGGCAGGTACAGCGTCTGGCCGAACCCGGCTGCCCGCAAACCCCAATTGTTCGCTCGGTTGCCGAGCCAGTCACCAAGTCCTAGTCCATGCAATTCGGCTACAGCGCGTGGCGTCAGCCCATCGCCGCAGGGCTTGTCCCGAGGGAAGTGTTCTGCGTCCACCAGCAGGACATCCAGTCCGGCCCGGGCGGCCCAGGCTGCGGTGGCGGAGCCGGCTGGTCCAGCACCAATGACCACCACGTCGGCCTGGTCGGCAACCGGGCCTGTGGGCATATTGCAATTCTCCGGTGCGGTAGAGGGATCGGCAAAACTTGTCCTGATCAGTACTAGACACATGTAGTGTCTAGTACTAGACTGCATACATGCACCAGAGTGACGAGCACCGAACTGAATCCAGCTTCCGCTACGCCAGTTGTCGATTCGTGTTGACCTGCAGTTGCGGGGCCACACATGACACTCCGTTCATCGATGAAGCACTGGAGTGGCAGGAGTTGCACCGACAGCTTGCACCGCTGGCTGACGCTCTGTCGGCGAACGCGCACCTCGCAACCCAGGCCTAAGGGTGGCCAAGGACATCGGCGCGGAGGCTGCCGCTGCCAAGGCTGCGGCCCTTGATGCCATCACTAGCGCAGCTCATGAGTGGCGCACGGCTAAGAAGGCTGAGCGTTCGGCCCGCCAACGGCTCGCGGGCCTTGTGAATGAGGCTGTTCAGGCAGGGATCGTCTCTGAAAACAAGATCGCCAAGTCCACTGAGATTCCGCGCATGACCATCCGCAAGATGCTCGGCAAGGATGCTTGAGACACGCTCTGTTCACCGGATGTACGCTTTCGGGTACCCCGTATCGATTACCCCAGACTGAACACGAGCAACACGTAACTTTGAGAGGTCGCCATGGTCCAGGTGCTGGCTTACATCGACGCGGGAACTGGCTCCTACCTTCTGGCCGCCATCGCAAGTGGGGCTGCCGGCACCTGGTTCTTCATTCGTTCCAAGATGGGCTCGCTGGGGCGACGTAAGGGTGCGACCCCGGAAGCTGAGTCGACATCCGAATCGGCTGCCACGGACCGGTGACCACTGAGGTCGATCCGGGTTCAAGCAGTTTCCGGGATCCGCAAAACGCTGCCTTCCAGTATCAAGGCCAGTGGTACCGAATCGCAGACGCCGACTCCGCGCAGGCACTTGACCGACTCCGGGCCAGCAGTCTTTATCAGTCCCTAGTCGACTCTGGCGCATTGCTGGCCTTCGAGCCCATCGATGACCCAGACGTGCTCACCGCTTACAGCGCCTACGCCGCAGCACTCACGCGCCCCGCGACGACGCCGCTGCGGGTATTTCGGGTGGCCACCTTCGAGACCGTCACCTACCCCTGGGAGTGGCCCAACACACTGCTCGCCGCGGCCGCGCAACACACCTGCGACCTTCGCGAACGACTCCTTGGCATCGGGCTTGATCTGAAGGATGCGTCAGCATTCAACGTTCAGTTTTCGGGCATGCAACCAGTCTTGATCGACATCGGATCGATCGAGATCTGGCGACCGAATCCAGGATGGAATGCATCACGGCAGTTCATCGAGCACTTCATCAATCCGCTTGCCGTGGGTTCGACGGGCACCGTGACCGCAGCCGACGCGTGGGAGCTTGGTCAGCGTCGTGGATTGCGCTCTGAGGCTGCCCGATCGGTCCTGCCGCCGAAACAGCGCCGCCGGCTCTCACTGGCGCTCCTGCAGGCCACCACACGACCGGTGGCCAGCAATGCACCAAGTGAGCGTAAGTACGCCGACGCCGCCGCAAAGAATCGTGACCTCGCCCTGCGGTCCACTCTTGGTCTCACGCGCCGACTAGCCAAGCAGGTTCAGCGCCTCAGCACCGTTAGCGGTAACAGCACTACCTGGCAGGGGTACGGCAGCCGCGAGCACTACGCAACCGACGATTTGCAGCGGAAGATCGAACTGTTGCGCGATTTCGTTACCTCCCGCCCCAACCGATCTCACCTCGTGCTGGATGTTGGTGGCAATGATGGACTCGCCGGACTTGCGCTAGCTGATCAGGCCGGCGCCCGTGTCGTGGTCATGGATGCCGATGCTGGTGCGCTCGGCAATCTTTGCCAAGCACTCGCTTGCGGCAATGAGGAGCAACGCCGTCGGATCACACCACTGCGCGGCGATCTGACGAATCCAACAGGTGCCAGCGGCCTGCTCGGCAAAGAGTTCTTGCCGTTGACCACGCGGATCCGCCCTTCGATGGTGCTATGTCAAGCAGTGCTGCACCACGTGGTCATCACGCAAGGCGTCCCCATGCCTCTGGCGGTCGCCGCGCTCGCGGCATTCGGGGCGGACTTGCAAGTCGAGTTTGCTGATGAACCCGATCCAAAGGTGCAGATTCTGCTCGCCCAGATTCCCAACTGGGCTGGTCGATACAGCCTTGACGAGTTGGTGAACTGCTTGAAGCGTCACTACCGACACGTCGAGGTCGCCGGCCAAACCTCCACCTACCGTCAGGTCGTCAATGCCTGGAACGACTGAGCGCAGCGTCAGGCTCAACCGCGAGAGCCTGCTGCGTCTTTGGAAGGCCCGCCAGAACACCTCCATCCCTGACACGGCCTCATGGGTTCTCGCGATCGTTGTGCTGGCGTTCGTAGTACCCCTGACCGGGGCACTGGGTCCAAATACGTTGTTCTTCACGGCACACGGCGTCCCTGCACTTCTGTGGACTGTTGGGTTGCTCGTTCTCCTCGGCCTGTTATGGGCTATCGCCTATCTCGCACTTCGAATCGTTGGAACACGAGTAAGCCCTGCGGTCTTCGATCGGGTCGCCTCAGCCGTGGTCTTTCTGCTTGCCAGTTTCGGTGCAGCCAATGTGATCGCCCGACTCATGTGGCCGCAGTTCTGGCCGCTGGCCCTTCCACTCGGGTTCCTCATCGGCGTAGGCATCACCTGGGTCGCGAGGCAGGCACGCCTAGGTTCCGTCCTGCTGGTTTTCGCCACTCTCGCGGCGTTGCTCCCTATGGTCCAGCCACTGCTGGGTGCCGCACCGGTAGCGAACGCGGCCACCTTCAGTGCGAGTACAACTTCGCCCTCGGTCTACTGGATCGTCGCTGACGAACTGCAGTACCCACTGCTTATCAACGACTCCGGTCAGGTACGCGAGGTGTTCCCGAACATTCGATCCCTACAAGAGCAGTCCACGACATACACGCGCGCACTTACACCGGCGAACTACACCGACTACGCCATGCCAGCACTCTTCAATGGGGTGATCGACGTAGGCGGCATGAACCCGGATGCCCGCCAGGATATGAAGGAGTCTCGCGGCATTTTCCCAGCCCTATCGACGCAGTACTCGGTGGTGATGGAGTCACCGCTATTCAACTTTGAGTGCACTGGCTCGGACTGCGTGAATGCCAGTCCCGATACCCAAGCTGGGGCCCTTGCCCAGGTGGGCACCCTGCTAGCCGACACCGTGGCGGTTGCTGGCCGGGTGAGTCTCGGGCCGCCGCTATCCGACAACTTTCCGAGTCTTGACGGTAGATGGCGTGACTTCTTCGTCAATGATGACGGCGTCGCGGGCAGCACGCTGGCCATACCTGCCGAACGCTTCATTGATGCCATCGCTGAGAAACAGCAGGTGTCTGACGCACCAATTCTTGGGCTCTGGCACACCATGCGTACGCATGCACCGTGGACCGTGGACGCTGCCGGCGACACCATGTATCCCCGCCGCCTGCCTGTAGTGCCCGGATCACACATGGTCGGCACAAACAAGGACGGCAGATTCACCACCGATGAACTCGCCGCCATGGGTCGGCGCATGTATGCGGACTCGGCACTGGATTTCGACCGGCAAGTTGGCATCTTCGTCGACTACCTCAAGAGCACCGGTGCCTACGACACCGCAATGATCATCGTGACTGCCGACCACGGGGTGGGTGTGACGCGACTGCGTGATCGCCGCCTGGGCGACAGTGATGATCAACGCTGGGGTGAGGTCACGCATGTGCCCCTGATCATCAAGTACCCCGGCCAAACCACTCCGGAGGTTGTGCAGACACCACGGTCGACGGCACAGATCGCACAGACGATTCTGGACACCATCGGCGCAACGGATACCGGCCTTGAGTTGGCAAACGCCCTTGACCGTGACCCAAACTCCGCACCGGTATTCACCAATGTGGCAGGTGGCGCGATGACGCGGTGGACCTATGCCAATCAAGCACTCGTTGATCCGTGGACCCCCGAGACGCTGCCTAATCCGGACCTGCCGATTGCTGCGTTCGGTATCGATCCGGCATTGATCGGCACTGCACCACCGCAAGGGTGGGAAGTACCCAGCGATATCAACGTGCGCGCACTTGTGGGCGATTCCACCCAGATGGTGCTCATCGTTGATCGCCTGGCCGATTCCTGTTCACCTAAGCCGGCACTTGTGGTGCGGAACGGGAAGGTCGTCGGCAGTGTCCTGTGGGGACGTGATGACGTTCGCGCATTTTCCGAGGTGGATTCCAACGATGACCTGCCCGTGCTCCGCGGTTGGTCGATCCTGCCGAAAGCACCCGTGGACGGACTGTCGATCTACTGCCGCCCGGCCTGATGTGCCACCACGACGCCCAGCATCACCGCGCCCATAACCTTCCTCCATGAGCAGGACCCAGCACCGAACGTCTGGTATCGGTGTGCCTGCGGCCATCGCACTTGGTGTAGGCGCGATGATGGGGTCGGGAATCTTCACCTTGCTCGGCCTGGCAGGTCGCACCTCTGGTCCCTTGATCCCCGTTGCGTTTGTCGTCGCTGCATTCGCAGCGAGTTTCTCCGTGTACTCCTACGCCCGCTTGGGTGGCGCCTTTCCTTCCCGAGGTGGTGCGGCCGGTTTCCTACGCGCTGGCCTGGGCTCAGGCATCCTCTCCGGTGGGTTCAATGTCTTCCAATTCCTCGGTTATCTGTTCGCCACAGCGCTGTATGCAGCAGGTTTCGCCGAGTACGCCCAGGTCATGGTTGGTCGCGACTTTCCCGACTGGGCGCGCCCGACAACCGCCGTCATGGTTGTGGTCGTATTCGGCCTGGTGAATCTCTTCGGCACCCGATTCACCGTACGCGCCGAACTCATCACCGTCGCGGTAACCGTCGTCATCCTTGTCCTGCTGGCCGTCATCGGTGCAGTCAAGGCGGACCCCGCAGTCCTGGCCGAGGACGCCCTTCCCGCACTAACTGGTGTCTTGACCGCAGCAGGCTTGCTCTACGTGAACTACCAGGGCTTTGGTGTGGTGACTAACGCTGCAGACCAGATGTCAAACCCGCGTCGTCAACTCCCGCGCGCGATGTTTACCGCACTCGCTGTGGTTGCCCTGCTCTACCTGGCACTGAGCACGGTCACCGTGCTGGTTCTGCCGGTCAGCGCCATCGAAGCCGACTCCACCCACGTGCTGGCATCGGTGGCTACTGCAGTGGCCGGACCCACCGGCTTCACCATCATCGTGCTTGCGGCGATTTTGGCCTCAGCAGCGGCCGTCAATGCGACGATCTTCGCGGCGGCCAATATTGCGGCAGACGTTGCCCAGCATGGACAACTCCCGCAGCGCCTCGCTCGCTCATGGGGCCCAATGCCGGTGGCATTGCTGTTCTCCATGGCACTCGTCATTCTGTTGGTGATGCTCTTCCCACTTGCAGCCATTGGCCAAATGACCAGTCTTGCCTTTCTGTTGGTGTACGCGGCCGTGAGTGCCGCGCATCTGCGGCTTCGTGACGTCACGGGCTCCGCGGCGTGGCCACTGGTCGTCGCCATCGTGCTCAATGCGATCTTGTTCGTGACCTTGATCGGCGATGCCATCGCCACAGGGCCGGCAACGACCTGGTTGGCGTTGGTCCTGCTCCTCGCGTCGAGTTTCGGCTTCGCCTGGCTGTATCACCGGCAAGCTCAGCACCGCACCTAGCAACGCGCCTGCAAACATTGGGTCACCGGTGTTGCCTGCCACGAAGCGGTCACCGCGGCGTAGCTGCTGCCCAGGTCCAGCCGTTCTGGGAATGCCAGTTATCATCCTCTTCCTCGCGCGCAGCGGGCGCGCACATGACGAGGAGTCTTATTGACCAACGCCGGGTATACAGGTCGAGTGCTCGTCCTTGGAGCCGGTTCGGTGTCACAGTGCACCGTTCCGCTGCTCATCTCGGACCTCGTGGCATCACCGAGACAGATCACCGTTCTTGACTTCGTCGACAACCGCGACCGCTACACGGAGCCCCTTCGTCAGGGCCTTACCTATGTCATCGATGAAGTCACCCGGGACAACCTCGCAACGTTGCTCGGCTCCTACCTCGCGACCGGGGATCTGCTGCTTGATCTGGCGTGGAACATCGACTGCAACGAGATCGTGGCTTGGTGTCACGACAACGGCGTTCTCTATCTCAACACCTCAGTGGAGGAATGGGACCCCTACGCGGATGCCCAGACACGCCCACCACTTGAACGGACACTCTTCCACCGCCACATGAAACTTCGCGAGCTACGCGACACGTGGAAGGACTCGGGGCCAACCGCAGTCGTAGAACATGGCGCAAATCCCGGGCTGGTGTCCCACTGGACGAAACAGGCTCTCTTCGAAATCGCCACTCAGGCCGTGCGGGACGGAATAGCAGGTGACGGCCTCACCGATGCCCTGTCACGCGAGGACTACGCGGCCATGGCCGAAGCCCTAGGTGTGAAGGTCATCCATGTCGCGGAACGCGACACCCAACTTTCGGACCAACCTAAGCGCGTCAATGAGTTCGTCAATACTTGGAGCATTGCTGGATTCCACGAAGAAGGTGTCGCTCCTGCGGAACTTGGTTGGGGGACGCACGAGCGCACACTGCCACCGAACGCTTTCGTGCACAACAAGGGCCCGGCAAACCAGATCTGCATTGCCCAACCCGGGGCGACAACTTGGGTACGGTCCTGGGTCCCCGACACGGAGACCATCGGCATGGTGGTCCGCCACGGCGAGGCATTCACCATCACCGAACACTTGACCACCTACAACGACGACGGAAGCACCCGCTACCGCCCTACCGTGCACTACGCCTACTGCCCCTCTGATGCAGCAATTGCTTCACTGAACGAGTTGCAGGCCCGGAACTGGGTGCTGCAAGACAACCTTCGGATCATGAATGACGAGATCACCAGCGGCGAGGATCGCCTCGGAGTGCTACTGATGGGTCATCCATACACAGCATGGTGGACCGGCTCGCTGCTTTCTATTCAGGATGCCCGTGCACTCGCCCCGCACCAGAACGCAACGACCCTCCAAGTTGCGGCCTCGATTCTCGGAGCCAGCACTTGGATGGTGGCAAATGCGGACAAGGGTGTCTGCGTTCCAGATGACCTCCCCTGGCGCGAGGTCCTTGGCGTGGCGAACCCGTATCTGGGTGAACTGCGATCGACGGCAGTCTCCTGGACTCCGACTCAGCACCGGTTCGATCCATTCGAGGGCTGGAACGGAAAGGTGTACGACGACGAGGATCCCTGGCAGTTCGCAAACTTCCTCGTGTAACCCATCCTCGTGTACACCGTCATCAGGGCGCCCTGGTTCACCTGACTGCGGCTCGGGTGACCGCACGACTGCGCGAATTTGGCGCAGTCTTCCTGAGCAAGGACGCGGCCCCGCCCCACGCGTCGTGGGACGAGGGCCGCTCATGCTGGTGCGCGAGGGGGGAGTTGAACCCCCACGCCCTTACGGGCACACGGACCTGAACCGTGCGCGTCTGCCTATTCCGCCACTCGCGCCTGCTACCCGCAGTGTTGACCTTCGGGCCCTAGGAGTCTAGACCTTGCCGGTTAGCATCTGATACGCGAGCACGGGACGCCGGTGTCCCTTGGTGGCGGACCGGAGGCAACGTGGGCCTGCTAGAGCGATTCGAGGACTCCCTCGATCGGCTGGTCAATGGTGCCTTCGCGCGTGCCTTCAAATCCGAGGTCCAGCCCGTTGAGTTGGCCGCCGCGCTGCAGCGCGAAATGGACGATCGTTGCGCTGTCGTGGATCGTGACCGAACAGTCGTTCCCAACGTCTTCACCGTTGAGCTCTCCGACCATGACTACCAGCGACTAGCGGTCTTCAATGACGAGGTCTGCATTGAACTGGCTGGCTATGTCCAGGCCTACGCGGATCAACAGGGGTACCTGCTCATTGGCTCGCCACAGGTGCACCTGGGGTTGGATCACGAACTGGAAACCGGCCTGTTCCGAGTACGAAGTGATGCCAGAGCCGACGTTCAGTCACGCCTCCGTGAGCCCGCGGTCATCACCAATCAACCCCGGCTCGTTATTGACGACGTTTCGTACCCACTACTCCAGCCCGTGACGCGCCTTGGTCGATCAACGGATTCAGATATCCGCATCGATGATCCGGCGGCCTCGCGTCACCACTGTGAAGTTGTGCTTGGGCAGGCGGTGTTACTGCGGGACCTGAACTCCACCAATGGCACGTATGTTGCGGACCGTAAGGTCGCTGAGTTACCACTGGTCGACGGCACCACGATTCGCATTGGGTCAACAGAATTCACTTACCGGGATCAGTAGATGTCCGATCTCGCACTCACTGTCGTTCGTCTTGCTTTCCTGGCACTGCTCTGGTCTTTCGTCGTGTTCACCGTCATCGCCTTGAGTCGTGACCTGCGCCAACCTGCACAGACGGCGCGTACTGGTGCCGTCGTAGTGCCAGGGCCGAATCGTCGCTCGCGCCGTCTGCCACGGGCCGGGCGCCGCCAGCCGAGCAAGTTGGTCGTCACGGAAGGGGAGTTGGCCGGCACTGTGGTGCCCTTGGGCACCACGGCGATCACCATCGGCCGAGCCCCGGACTCCACATTGGTGATCGAAGACGACTACGCCTCAAGTCGGCACGCCCGCATCTGCCTCGTCGACACGGACTGGGTCGTGGAAGACCTCGGCTCCACCAATGGCACCTGGATCGAACGTACGCGCATCACCGAGCCCGCCGTGCTGCATGTGGGTAGCAATCTGCGCGTTGGACGCACCACCATTCAGGCGCGTAGGTAAGGGCCTGTCAATGCCCCTCACCTTGCGCTACGCGGCGCGATCGGATGTTGGCCTCGTTCGGGCCGGCAACGAGGACTCCGGCTACGCCGGCCCCCGCATGCTGCTGGTTGCCGATGGCATGGGTGGTCACGCAGCCGGTGAACTCGCGTCAGCCATCGCTGTGGCGACGCTATCGAGCCTGAATGAGAATCCACCGAGCGCTGCGGACGCCCTAGGTGCGCTGGCTGACGCAGTCGATCGAGTGGGAGTCAGTCTCGGATCAGTTGTTGCCGCAGAACCTGAACTGGCTGGCATGGGCACCACGGTGACGGGTCTGGCATGGCTGGGCGGTCGAATCGCGGTGGTCCACGTTGGCGATTCGCGAGCGTATCTACTGCGGGACGGTGCGCTCGTTCAATTGACCCATGACCACACATACGTTCAAACATTGGTGGATGCCGGGCGACTCACCGAAGAACAGGCGGCCAAGCACCCCCGGCGCTCACTACTGACACGGGCACTCGATGGCATCACCCCCGTCGAGGCCGACCTGTCGGTGCGTGAAGCTCGGGTTGGTGATCGCTACCTGTTGTGTTCAGATGGACTCACTGGTGTTATTGCCGACGAACGACTGCAACTCATCTTGGCCCAACGTGACGCAACCGGCTGCGTGACGCAACTGGTTGATGAAGCATTGGAGCGCGGTGCACCGGACAACGTCACGGTTGTCGTTGCCGATGTTGTTGATTTGGTCGATGCCCTTGATGACTTATCCACAGATCAAGAACCTGTCGTCGTTGGCGCCGCTGGTGAGGCTCGCGTTCGTCACCGGCTCCCACAGGTCACCTTTCCGCGTGATGCGCAGCCGGACGCGAGTCGAACAGCCACGCAGCCGCTCCCGCTGGGCGCAGGAAGCCGCGGTACACGCCGTCGTACGCAACCAGCCAATCACCAGCGACGTGGCCTTTGGATTGGGGTGACGTTGGCTGTGCTCGTCGGCCTGGTTGCGGCATTGGTTCTTGGTTTGCGGAGTTGGACTACCACCCAGTGGTATGTCGGAACGGTGATGTCGACGCAGGGATCCCAATCAACGCCCGTGGTCGCGATCTACCAGGGCGTCCCCCAGGAGTTGTTGGGTTTGCACCTGACCACGCTCATCACCACGACATCGGTGCCGCTGGGCTCGCTGCCTGCCTTTGACCAAGAATTACTGACTCGCACCATCCCGGCGAACAGTCAGGTGGACGCCGAGCGCATCGTTGAACAGATGCGGCAGAAGGCCATCGATTGTCTAGGCCCAAACCCTCCCGCCGGTTGCCCCACCGCGTGATGAGCTTCCGTCGACCCGTCGAATTGGGCCTCCTCGTGTTGGCCTGGGCAGTAGGAGCATTCGGCACCGTGCAGATTGGCTGGGCAACCGGGGAAGGCACCCCAACCCGGCTATGGATCACTGTTGTCGCCGTGGTCGTGCTGTCACTCGGCATGCATGTCACCGTGCTACTGCGGGCACCGAATGCAGATCAACTCCTACTTCCGCTTGCAGTGATGCTGACAGTGCTGGGCCTGGTGATGATCTATCGCATTGACGTCGCGGCCGCACAGCGGGCAGCTCGCAATGCCGCACCAGCTCCGACTCCGGACGTCTATGCGCAACTCACCTGGTTCGCTGTGGCTGTCGTCCTTTTCACCGCTGTGCTCATCCTGCTTCGTGACCATCGTCGATTGCAGCGATACACCTACACACTTGGACTTGTCGGACTCCTCTTGCTCGTCCTGCCGCTTGTGCCAATCATCGGCACCACAGTCAACGGCGCCACGCTGTGGATTCGCATCGCCAATTTCTCCTTTCAGCCAGCAGAATTCGCCAAGATCTTCCTGACCTGTTTCTTCGCCGGCTACCTCGTGGTGAAACGAGATTCGCTGGCCGTGATTCGAACGAAGCGCTGGGGCGTTCCCCTGCCACGACTACGAGACTTGGGGCCCATCGTTATCGCCTGGCTCATCTCACTGGCCGTCTTGGTTTTCGAGCGTGACTTGGGCACCTCAGTGTTGTTTTTCGGCCTCTTCGTCGCCATGCTCTTCATCGCCACGCAGCGTCGCTCCTGGCTGGTGATTGGTACGGGTCTGTTCCTTGTCGGTGGTGCGTTGGCTTTCCTGCTCTTCTCGCATGTCCGATCCAGAGTTCTTGTCTGGCTCGACCCATGGGCCTATGCAGACACCTCGGGCTACCAACTCGTGCAGTCGCTCTACGGCTTTGCCAACGGCGGGATACTCGGCGCCGGCCTTGGTCAGGGATTCCCGACCTACGTTCCGTTCGCGAGTACTGACTTCATTGTCACTGGATTCGCAGAGGAACTCGGACTTACCGGCGTCATAGCCCTGCTCCTGCTCTACGCACTACTTATTGAGCGAGGGTTGCGCACTGCAATCACGATCAAGGACCCCTACGGCCAACTGCTGGCCGCTGGACTTTCCATCACCTTGGCCCTACAAATCTTCGTGATCATCGGTGGGATTTCTCGCTTGATCCCGCTAACCGGCTTGACGACACCCTTTTTGAGTTATGGCGGATCGTCGCTGGTCGCTAACTGGATCATCATCGCTTTGCTGCTACGAATCTCCGATCGGGCGCGTCAGCCACAGATTGTGCTGCCACCAACCAGTGACATGCCCACAGCGCTGGTCCGGCCCTGATGGATCGTCAGATACGTCTCATCGCATTGTTCCTCGGTGTTGGTTTAGTCGTCCTCATCGCGAATGTCACGATCATTCAGGTCTTCCTCGCCGAGGACTACCGCGATCGACCAGGAAACCAACGAGTGCTGTTAGAGGAGTACGACCGGGAACGTGGACCGATCCTCGTTGGTGCCGAACCCGTGGCTAGGTCGGTGGAGACCGGTGACGTGCTCCGGTACCAACGTCGCTATCCACTCGGCGATGCCTACGCCTCAATCACCGGCTACATGTCGTTGATCTACGGAACGACGGGGCTGGAGCGAACCGAGAATCGTGTCCTCACTGGACAGTCCTCGTTATTCATCGTCGACCGCCTGCAGCAGTTGTTTGCCGGCCGCAAACCCAGTGGTGGTGCCGTAACCACCACCATCGACGCGGATGCACAGGAAGCAGCGGTGGAAGGTCTGCAAGGTCTGCGGGGTGCCGTGGTCGCTATTGAGCCGGCGACTGGCCGGATCCTCGCGTCAGCCCAGTCTCCATCGTTTGACCCGAACCTATTAGCCAGCCATGACCTGCAACAGGTCCGCGACTATCACGAGGAACTCACCGCTGATCCGGATGAGCCACTGCTCAATCGACCACTCGTCTCACTGAACCCACCTGGATCGACATTCAAGGTGATCACGGCAGCCGCTGCCCTAGCCTCCGGCAAGTTCACCCCTGACTCAGTCCTTCCGGGGCCGAAGACCTACACCCTGCCCGGCACCACCACCGAACTGCGTAATTGGAATGGGCAAGCATGTGGACCCAAAGGCAAAGTCACCCTGCGTCAAGCCCTAGCAATTAGTTGTAACACTGCGTTCGCGTGGCTGGGGGTGGAACTTGGGGCTGATGCACTTCGGCGCCAGGCGTCCCTCATGGGATTCGATAGTGGGTTCCAGATTCCACTTCGCGCAGCCACCTCTCGGTTTCCCGAGGACCCAGATGTTCCGCAGACTGCGCTCACCGCGATCGGGCAGTTCGATGTCCGGGCGACCGCCCTGCAGATGGCCATGGTTGCTGCAGCCATTGGAAATGGCGGGGTAACCATGGCTCCGTACCTGGTTCAGGAGATCCGAGGCCCAGACCTGGCCATCTTGCAGACAACCGAACCGCAGGAGTTCGCCACTGCTATGTCCTTCGATCACGCGCGACAGTTGACGGACATGATGGTGCAGGCGGTGGAGCAGGGAACTGGGGGTAACGGCCGTATCCCCGGCATCGCAGTTGCCGGCAAGACCGGCACTGCGCAGACTGCACCTGATCGACCCTCGGTTGCGTGGTTCATCGCGTTTGCACCAGCTCAGGCGCCACAGGTCGCGGTTGCCGTTGCAATCGAAGAAGCCCCGACCCCCGAAATCAGCGGTAATGGCCTAGCCGCACCGATCGCACGAGCCGTCATGGAAGCGGTACTGGGATGATGACCCCGTGAGCAGCACCCAAGGTCGAATGCTCGGTGATCGCTACGAGGTCACCGATGTGATCGGTCGTGGTGGTATGGCTGAGGTGCGTGAGGGACGCGACCTGCGACTGGGCCGAAGGGTCGCCATCAAGATCCTGCGCGCCGATCTTGCTCGCGATCCAGCTTTCCAGGTGCGATTCCGCCGTGAAGCGCAGTCAGCCGCGGCGTTGAATCATCCGAACATCGTGGCGGTGTACGACACCGGCGAAGACGAACTTGCGGCGGGTGGCTCTGGGGATGACCGCTCTATCGAACCTGTGATCGTCCCGTACATCGTCATGGAATACGTCGACGGCATGACGCTGCGGCAACTTCTCTCCCGAGGCCGAAGGCTGCTCCCGGAACGCGCCTTGGAGATAACCGCCGGCATCCTGTCGGCTTTGGACTACGCGCACCGCCATGGCATTGTCCATCGCGATATCAAACCGGCGAACGTGATGCTCACCCGCTCCGGGGATGTGAAGGTCATGGACTTCGGTATCGCCCGTGCCATCAACGATGCTGGTACGACGATGACCACGGCTTCTGCCGTCATGGGTACTGCCGCATACCTGTCACCCGAACAAGCTCGCGGTGAGATCGTCGATGCCCGCAGTGATCTGTACTCCACCGGAGTCCTGCTCTACGAGTTACTGACCGGCCAGCCACCCTTCACGGGTGATTCCCCGGTAGCGATTGCGTACCAGCATGTTTCTGAGATGCCAACCCCACCGTCACAGATCGATCCGCGAATTCCACCGCAGATCGATGCGATCGTGTTGCATGCACTTGCTAAGCGTCCTGACGATCGGTACCAGTCAGCTGCTGAATTCCGCGCTGACATTGAGAGAGTGCTGGATGGTGGACAGGTCACCGCGGCTGTGCCCGCAGTCGTCATGGATCGCACCGCGCAACTAACTCCCTTGGAAGCATCCGGGAGCAGCAAAGGAGGCTCACGGAAGGCGCCCGTAGCGCGCCGTGGGGTCGGATTCTGGATCGTAAGCCTGGTCGCAATCGCTGCAGCAGTCGCCGGAACACTGCTCATCGGGCGTTTCCTTTTCGGTGACACCTCCGGAAACCGCGTGCAGGTGCCGAATCTGGACGGGCTCACCATCGAACAGGCTCAGACCGAGCTCGGTGACTTCCAGCTCACCCTTGGCGCTCAGACACCGCAATTCTCCGAACGCCCAAGCGGCACGATCATCGCTCAGCAGCCCGCAGCAGGTGAACTCCTCGAACTGGGTCAGGCTGTCAACGTCACGATCAGCACCGGCTTGGAAGAGTCCACCGTCCCCGATCTGGTTGGCCTCACCTCAGTGGAAGCGGCGCGGGTGGCCTTGGAGGACGCCAATCTCGTGCTCGGCACGATCAAGGAACGAAGTTCTGGCCAACCTGCCGGCTACGTGCTCGACCAGGATCCCAGTGACGGCACGCAAGTTCCCGTCGGATCACAGGTTTCGATCACGGTTGCCTCGGGTCAGGTGAAGGTGCCTGACGTTGTTGGCTTCGACCAGGCACAGGCGCTGTCAGACCTGACGCAAGCTGGCTTCCAGGTCCAGGTCGTCGAGCAAGAGGACGGCTCCGCGGCAGCCGGCACTGTGCTGGCCCAAGCACCCGAAGCAGGCTCTGTGCTGCCTCGTGGCTCGGTGGTGACGATCACCACTGCCGTGGCCTCAGTCGTGCCCAGCAATGTCCCGACGGAAGCACCGCCCACCTTTGGCCCCACGGAAGCGCCGCCAACTCAACCGGCACCTACCGAGCCAGCACCCACTCCCTAAGACTGCCTAGGACTTCCTAGGACTTCCTGGGACTCTGCGTAACGCTCCACCATGTCCAGCCAATTGCGAAGCATGGTGTGTCCGTGCTCCGTCAGAATCGATTCCGGGTGGAACTGCACACTCTCGATAGGTCGACTTCGATGGCGAAGTCCCATGACGATCCCGTCGGGTGTCCGGGCAGAGACTTCCAGTGCGGTCGGAATTCTTGTTGGGTCAACTGCCAGGGAGTGGTAGCGCCCGGCTGCGAGCGGGCTCGGTAAACCCTCGAAGATTCCACCCCCGTCATGGTGAACCTTTGAAGCCCTCCCGTGCACCAACACTGGGGCATTCCCGACGCTGCCTCCAAACGCAACTGCGACTACTTGATGGCCGAGGCAGACACCGAGAAGCGGCAGACTTGCCCCCATCGCAATTTGCCTACTGACCACGGCGGCCTCAGGGGTGCCGGGTCCGGGCGACAGCAGCACTCCGTCGTACCTAAAGGGTGCCTTGGTGACGGATTGGAGCACCTGTGCAGGCAGGTCAACGGTGCCATCAACGACATCGACCTCGGCATTCAGTTGCCGCAGGTAGTCCACCAGGTTGTGAACGAATGAGTCTCGATTGTCGATCACTAGAACCCGGGTCATAGCCATGCCATTGTGCGTCATCTTGGGGGTATCGGTGCACCCCGGCCCGGTATTGTGCGATGAGCACTTTTAGCACCTCGAGCAGAGCGGTGCTCGATTGCGGAGCAGCGAGGGATCGGCCTGTTACTTACATCGGATAGATGTCTTCACGAAGGAGGGACCATGCCTGAGTCCAAAAGGCGCAAGCGTGAGGTGGGCTTCCAGGGTCCCTCAGGGATCGGGGAGCGCAAGGTTGCGCGCATCGGCTCACCAAGTTGGCTGGCACCGACCATGGTTGCTTGCTTCGTGCTCGGGATGTTGTACATCGTCGTGTTCTATATCGCAGGTAGCCAGATTCCGGGGATGAAGGATCTAAGTCCGCTGATTAATGTCGCGATTGGATTCGGGTTCATCATCGTGGGGTTTGTGCTCGCCACCCGTTGGCGCTAGCCCAGCACACTTGGGGCAACGAATCACAAGCGTGTAGTTTTCCCCACCTGGGGATAGCCTGTGGAAACAGGCTCAGTTTGTCCACAATTCAACGAACACGTTCTTCACTCCAGGTCCCACATCCACCATCCGCCCCACGCTCGCGCGGGTTTTCAACTAGGGGTCCAGGCGCTCCAGGATCGTCGCGTTGGCCATCCCGCCGCCCTCGCACATGGCCTGCAGGCCATAGCGCGCCCCGGTGCGCTGCAGACCGTGGACCAGTGTCGTCATGAGGCGTGCTCCAGAGGCGCCGAGTGGGTGCCCTAGGGCGATGGCACCACCCGTTGGGTTCACAAGCGCAGGGTCTGCGCCTGTCTCGGCAAGCCAAGCGCCGATGACGCTCGCGAAGGCTTCATTGATTTCGAAGGCTCCAATATCCGCCAATGAAAGGCCGGCCCGCTGCAGGACTTTCGCGGTCGCCGGTATCGGCCCGGTCAGCATGATCACTGGGTCAACCCCAGCCATCGCCACGCTGTGAATGCGGGCAAGTGGGCGCAAACCAAGTTCTGTTGCCCGTTGGCTGGTCGTAATCAAGAGTGCGGCGGCACCATCGGAGATCTGTGAGGCATTGCCTGCCGTGACTACGCCGTCAGGGATGAATGCCGGCTTGAGTGCGGACAGCCCCTCCATTGAGGTGTCTGGCCGGATGCCTTGGTCTGTCGCCACCAGGGATGCACCGTTACCGATGGGGAGGATCTCATCGTGGAAGGCACCCTCACGTGATGCTTCGGCGGCGCGCTGGTGCGAGGCGCAGGCGATCTCATCCAAAACCTGTCGAGTAAGACCCCACTGCTGGGCGATCATCTCGGCACTCAAACCCTGCGGTACGAGGCGGCCTTGGTAGCGCTCCAGCATCATTGGGCCAAAGGGGCCGTCTCCCCCAGCTGCATTGGAGAACATCGGCACCCGCGACATGGACTCGACCCCACCTGCAATGACGACATCCATGTGGCCAGCGATGACCGAAGAGGCAGCAAAGTGGACTGCCTGCTGACTAGAGCCGCACTGCCGATCGACGGTGACGCCAGGGACTTGTTCCGGTAAACCGGCAGCCAGTGCCGCATTACGTGCCACGTTTGCGGACTGCTCACCGACCTGCGAAACACACCCCCAGATGACATCGTCAATTTGGGTTGCCTCAACGCCGGTTCGGTCCATGAGACCGCTGAGTACTTTGGCCGATAGATCCACTGGATGAATTCCAGCGAAGGCGCCCTTGCCCGGTTTACCGATACCCACCGGCGTTCGCACCGCGCCAACGATCACCGCGTCACGTAAATGACTCACGTAATGAGCATGTCACGCAGTTGCGTTGTTCGCCAGAGGGTGACAGCGACAAGAAGAAGCAGGATCGCAGCGGTGCCAAGGACCTGCCAGAGCAGCCGATTCTTCCTTGGCATCCAGACCAGTACGGCCGCCATCGCCGCGCCCGTCACCAATCCACCGAGATGGGCCTTCCAATCCACACCTGGCGCCAGGAAACCGATCACCACATTGATAACCAGCAGGATGATCACCTGGCGGATGTCGTATCGCAAGCGGCGACCAGCCACGACAAGTGCGCCCATGAGTCCAAAGATCGCGCCACTTGCACCAACGGACACAGTTTGTGGATCAGACAGTGCGTAGGAGACCACTGAACCGCCAACTGCTGCCACGAGGTAGAGCACGATGAACCTGACGTGACCAAGGATGCGTTCCAGGGTTGGTCCCAGGGCAAACAGCACGTACATGTTGAAAGCAATGTGCAGGATTGAGCCATGGAGAAACGCGCTGGTGAGTAGACGGAACCATGAATTTTCTAGCGCGATAGAGACCGGCCACATTCCGAAACTGCCAGCGACTTCGTTAATGCCGGCAAGGAACTGTAATCCGAAGATCGTGAGGTTGAGCCCGATCAAGATGAACGTGACAACGGGACGGGTTATTGGAACGCCGCCCGCAACTGTCACCGCGGTTCGAGTCGTTGCCGCCGCTCCACGGACACATTCAGGGCATTGGAAACCGACAGGTGCAGCCACCATGCAGTCAGGGCAAATGGGGCGCCCACATCGTGTGCAGTTGATCAGGGTCAGCCGGTCCGGGTGTACCGGGCAGGGCTGCGCCGTCGGCGCGGCGCTGGGTGGTTGTTCAGTCACCAGCTACACGGTGTACGTCGATCGAGGTGATCATGACCTCGTCGACGGGACGGTCCTGTGCGGCCGTGGGCACACCGGCGATGACATCAACCACATCACGTGACTGTTGGTTTGCTACCTCGCCGAAGATCGTGTGCTTGAAGTTCAACCAAGCAGTTGGTGCAACGGTGATGAAGAATTGCGAGCCATTGGTTCCGGGGCCGGCATTAGCCATGGCCAGCAGGTACGGACGGTCGAACGTGAGTTCAGGGTGAAATTCGTCAGCGAACCGATACCCCGGTCCGCCGGTACCGGTGCCGAGTGGGTCACCGCCCTGAATCATGAAGCCGGGGATCACTCGGTGAAAGATTGTGCCGTCATAGAGCGCACGCGTTGTCTTGGTGCGAGCCTTTGGATCCGTCCATTCTTGGTTGCCCTCTGCCAGACCCGTAAAGTTGCGCACCGTTTTGGGTGCGTGGTCGGGAAACAAGATGATGTCAATGTCGCCCTTAGTGGTGTGGATCACCGCGTTGAGTGAAGTGAGTCGGTGCCCTGCATTGCTGTCAGTTGTTCCGGCCACGGATGAGTCCAATCGCGAGTGTGTTGATGTCGGACAAATTCGGGTTCCTGATGCCCTGCCGAGGCAGCGATCACATTGTGGAGGCTAGGGGACTCGAACCCCTGACTTCTGCCTTGCAAAGGCAGCGCTCTACCAACTGAGCTAAGCCCCCAGGGTCACCGCAGATCAGGTTCGGCCGTCGCCTCGGACCATAGGTCCTGCTCAGCTCGGTTTGCCATGACCTGCCGGTAGATGACGTAGCCAACACCGGCCACGATCCCCAGGATCAACAACTTCTTCACGGCGTCACGATACCCGACGGATCTTGGCGAAGGGGTATGCGCCTAATTGGCTCGAGTGGGCCTAGGTGGACTTGAACCACCGGCCTCTTCCTTATCAGGGAAGCGCTCTAACCAAGCTGAGCTATAGGCCCGTGCGGTGAAGACTACCGGATCTGACTTCCGCCACGAGGGCTGTGTCCGGTGAACCGGGGCCCCTCATTACCTCGTGTGGTCAGTTGATCACGTCTGTGAGGACTACTTCTACGCCCCCGGTCAGACCGACAGTCAGGTTGTACATCACCGCGAAGATGGCCGCCAGTAGTGAAACGAGGATGACCTCAAGCGCCCCAATGATGACTGCGATGCCGAGCACACGCGTGAAATCCAGCAGATTCATGAGGTCGACGTTTGAGGCAGCACTGCCAACGACTTCATTGAGGTTACGGGTCACCGTCACGAAGACACCAGTGAAGTCCAGCACAAACCACAGGGCACTAATGGCCACCACAATGATCACGGCAACACCGAGCGACATCATGAAGGCTGCCTTGGCTACTGACCAAGGGTCAACGCGTGAGATGAACAGTCGAGCGTGCCGCGACTGCACATCGACGCTCACGTAAGAGCCCCTTCCACCTGCCCGTCCACCTGCCCGTCTCCTTGTTCAACCTCCACTGCCGTCTCTTCGTCCGCGGCCTTCGTGACGACCACAACGCTGTCTTGATCGGGCAGGTTCATTAACCGAACACCCATGGTGTCACGTCCGGACGGACGTATCTCGCTGACTCGGGTACGGATCACGACGCCATTCGAGGTAATCGCGAAGAGTTGATCCTCTGGTGAGCAAACGACTGCACCGACCAGCGATCCTCGGTCCTCTACGAGCCGCATGGCGCGCACACCCAATCCACCGCGGCCTTTAGGTACCCACTCCTGCTCCGGGGTGCGCTTGGCGAATCCGCCGTCGGTGACGGTGACCACTGCTGAATCAGGCTGGATGACCTCCATGGCTAGAAGCGCGTCATCCCCCCTGAAACGCATACCGATGACCCCACTCGTTGCCCGTCCCATCGGCCGTAGGCTCCCGTCGCCAGCAGAGAACCTTGCGCTCATGCCCTTCCGTGAGACCAACAACAGGTCATCGTTGTCGGCCACCAACCGCGCAGCGATTACTTCGTCCTCGTCGGCGAGGTTTATGGCGATGATGCCGCCAGTGCGATTCGTGTCGTACTCAGGTAGTCGAGTCTTCTTCACCATGCCGCGTCGTGTTGCAATCACCAAACTCTGATCTGGGTTGTAAGCGGGTAGTGACAAGACCGTGGCAATTCCCTCATCGGGCTGGAAAGCCAAGAGATTCGCCACGTGCTGACCCCGGGCGTCGCGTGCCGTTTCCGGAAGTTGGTATGACTTAGCTCGATAAACCCGACCTTTGTTGGTGAAGAACAGAATCCACTGATGAGTGCTTGCTACGAAGAGGTGCTCAACCACGTCGTCTTGGCGAAGGGCTGCACCTCGTACTCCCCGTCCGCCACGGCGTTGAGCGCGATATGAGTCGGCTTTGGTGCGCTTCACATAGCCACCAGACGTGATGGTCACAACCATCGTTTCATCCGCGATGAGGTCCTCTTCGGAGAGGTCACCTTCCTCAGAGATGAAGCCTGTGCGCCGTTCATCGCCATAGCGCTCCGTGATTTCCGCAAGTTCGTCCGCGATGATGCTGCGTTGGCGTTCCGGTGACCCAAGGATGTCCTGGTAGTCGGTGATCCTTGCCATGAGCTCATCGAACTCATCGATGATCTTCTGTCGCTCAAGGGCCGCCAAACGACGCAGCTGCATATCCAGAATCGCAGTGGCCTGAATCTCGTCTATATCAAGCAGCGACATCAATCCGGTGCGAGCATCCTCAACCGTCTGAGACCGCCGAATGAGCGCGATCACATCGTCCAAGGCATCTAGGGCCTTCAGGTAGCCGCGCAGGATGTGCGCGCGCTCCTCGGCCTTCCGGAGTCGGTACTGCGTCCGTCGCTGGATGACCTCAAGCTGATGAGCGACCCAGAAACGGATGAACTGCTCAAGGGTCAAGGTCCGCGGTACTCCGTCGACTAGTGCCAGCATGTTGGCACCGAAGTTGTCTTGGAGTTGGGTATGTCGGTAGAGCTGATTCAACACAACCTTCGCGACTGCATCACGTTTAAGTTCGATGACCAGACGCATACCCGTCCGTGAAGACGAGTCATCGCGAATATCGGCAATTCCAGTGAGTTTGCCCTCACCAACAAGTTCCGCGATGCGCAGCAGCAAATTGTCGGGGTTGACTTGATACGGCAGTTCAGTGACGGTGAGGACCTGGCGTCCTCGTGCATCCTCTTCGACGGTGATCGAAGCACGCATGGTGATCGATCCGCGCCCAGTGCGATATGCGTCCTCGATTCCCTTGCGCCCGACGATGCTCGCGCCCGTTGGAAAGTCAGGGCCCTTCACGAGACCAAGCAGCGCTTCGAGACGCTCCTCGCGTTCGGCATCCGGATGCTCGAGCACCCAACGGGCAGCGGCAGCTACCTCCCGCAGATTGTGTGGAGGAATATTCGTCGCCATACCCACGGCGATACCTGAGCTGCCGTTGACCAAGAGGTTCGGAAAACGACTGGGTAGTACCAGCGGTTCGGCCGTGCGGCCGTCATAGTTCGGGCCGAAGTCGACGGTTTCCTCGTCGATATCGCGCACCATTTCCATGGCCAGCGATGCCATACGGCATTCGGTATAGCGCTGGGCCGCTGGGGGATCGTTGCCTGGTGATCCGAAGTTTCCTTGGCCTTGCACAAGTGGGTACCGCAATGACCAGGGTTGGGCCAGACGAACGAGTGCGTCATAGATGGCAGTGTCACCGTGGGGGTGATAGTTGCCCATGACGTCACCGACAACTCGCGCTGACTTAGAAAAGTTACGGTCAGGTCGGTATCCCCCGTCATACATGGCGTAAAGGACACGGCGATGAACGGGCTTAAGGCCGTCACGAACATCAGGCAACGCCCGCGAAACGATGACTGACATGGAGTAGTCGAGGTACGACCGCTGCATCTCCGTCTGGAGATCAACGGGCTCGATGCGTCCGTGTCCCAATGGACTCATCACAAGTTCGTGGCCATCGACCTCCCCTTCAACTGGGGTTACGTCATCAGGCACCGGTAGCTCCTTCGTGTACTAGGTACCACGGCTTGGATATCAAGCCCTAGATATCAAGGAAGCGCACGTCACGTGCGTTCTGTTGAATGAACGCGCGACGGGATTCGACGTCCTCGCCCATCAAGACTGAGAACATCTCATCGGCCTGCGCCGCGTCATCTAAGGTCACCTGCAGGAGGACCCTTCGATCGGGATCCATGGTGGTTTCCCAGAGTTCATCGGCATTCATTTCGCCGAGGCCTTTGTAGCGCTGAATGCCTTCGTCCTTCGGGAGTCGGCGGCCCGCGGCAATTCCAGCTTCGATGATTGCGTCGCGTTCACGATCTGAGTAGGCAAAGTCAGCCGTCTCCCTTGACCACTTGATCTTGTACAGCGGTGGTTGGGCAAGGAATGTGTGACCTTGTTCGATGAGGGGTCGCATGAATCGGAACAGCAGGGTCAGCAGCAGTGTTCGAATGTGCTGGCCATCCACATCGGCGTCCGCCATGAGCACCACCTTGTGGTACCGCATACGGTTCAGGTCGAATTCGTCCTGGACACCAGTACCCACTGCGGAGACCAACGCCTGGACCTCGTTGTTTTGCAGCACTCGATCGATACGTGCTTTCTCAACATTCAGGATCTTGCCGCGAATCGGCAGGATGGCCTGGATTCGTGGGTCGCGGCCTTGACGGGCTGAACCACCGGCAGAGTCACCCTCGACGATAAAGAGTTCACATTCCTCTGGATTGCGACTCGAGCAGTCGATGAGCTTGCCAGGCATGCCGGCGCCGCCAAGAAGGCCTTTGCGGTTTCGTGCGAGATCTCGAGCCTTGCGAGCCGCGATTCGTGCCGTTGCGGCGTTAACTGCCTTGCGCGCAATGTCACGCCCCTCGGAAGGATTCTTTTCAAACCACTCGCCGAGTTGGTCATTGACGACTTTTTGAACAAAAGCCTTCATCTCGGTGTTGCCGAGCTTGGTTTTAGTCTGCCCTTCGAATTGGGGGTCGCGGAGTTTGACGCTGACGATCGCAGCGAGGCCTTCACGTACGTCTTCTCCAGAAAGATTCGGATCCTTGTCCTTCAGGATGTTCCACTCGCGAGCGAATTTGTTGACCAGTGTGGTCAACGCAGCTCGGAATCCTTCTTCGTGGGTACCACCCTCGGTGGTGTTGATCGTGTTGGCAAAGGTGTAGACCGACTCGGCGTAGGTCGTGTTCCATTGCAGTGCCACCTCAACGCTCATCTGTTGGCCGCTGTTGGCAACCTCGCTCTCAGCAGCTATCTCGATGACCGATGGATGTGACGGGCCCTTGCTGGCGTTGATGTGGCGCACGAAATCGGCGATGCCCCCGTCGTAGTGATAGGTAACCTGACGGACGGTTTCTTCGGCCTCATCTGAAACGGGGGTTTCGATTGTCCGCTCATCCGTGAGGGAAAGAGTGAGCCCTTTGTTGAGAAAGGCCATCTCTTGGAAGCGACGGGCCAGGGTTGTGAAGTCGTAGTGCGTCGTCTCGAAAATGTCACCATTGGCCCAGAAGCGCACTGCGGTTCCGGTATCGGTGACCGCCTCGCCGTGTTCTAGTGGCGCCGTGGGCACACCGTTCGCGTAGGTTTGCCGATAGGCGTGGCCATCACGGTGGATCTCAATGTCTAAGCGCGTCGATAGGGCGTTCACCACCGACACGCCGACCCCGTGTAGACCACCGGACACCGAGTAGCCGCTACCCCCGAACTTGCCACCGGCGTGAAGCACGGTGAGTACGACCTCGACGGCTGGTCGCTTCTCAACCGGGTGCATGTCGACAGGGATACCGCGGCCATTGTCGACAACTTGGACACCACCGTCAGCGAGCAGGGTGACATCGATTAGCGTTGCGTAACCCGCCATGGCTTCATCGACGGAGTTGTCCACGACTTCGTAAACCAGATGATGGAGCCCGCGCTCTCCGGTGGAGCCGATGTACATGCCGGGGCGCTTTCGTACTGCATCCAGGCCCTCCAGGACGGTGATGGCGCTCGCGTCGTAGGTCACCGCCCAAACTCCTTGTCGTTAGCCGGGTCAAATGTGGTTCAGGAAGCAGGCGCGAGCCGTTTGGGACGGCTGGTGGCTGCGGTGGGCAAATTCTACTGCGTCCTGATGGCGAAGTCTTGCTCTCGTGGCACTTGTGGGGCGAATAAACCGCCCTGTGGAGGCCTGGACCGGTACTCGTGTAGGTGGGGATACGGGATCGGCTCTCTCAGCCGTAAGTGTCCCGCGGACCGCGGCCTGGGACACGGCGTGGACCCGACCCCCATCGAGGCGCTGCCGGACCCTGCACTTCAAGGCTGGTCACCACGCCTGGACCGAACCGGGTATCCAGGACCACTTGAATCTCTCCCGCCAACAGCCGAACCTGGGTTGCCCAGGCTGTCGATTCGGCCCGAAGTTTGAGGGCTCCATTTGTGAAATCCTCGACGGTCACATGTTGGGCGAGATCTGCACCAACCAAAGTCCCCCATTCCGCCAGAACGCTGGCGCGCACACTCAGGTGCTCCCAACCTTGGGACTGCAGAAGGTCTCGCACCGCGCTCTGCGAGGTGCTTATGTCGGCCTGACGGGTTGCCTTGGGTCCTGTTCCCTCGGTCCCTCTTCCTTTGGGCCCTCGGCGCTCAGCTATCGACCCATCATCACGCCGAGGTCCTGCCTTCGTGGCTTGATCGAGGGCACGCATAGCTGCACGGCTTGGGGTCGTCATGATCGGCTACACATCATCATGCTGCCCGTGGTGAGACCGTTCCATCACGAACATCAAGTCGATCAGCAACAAGTTCACTTGGGAGGTCTTCCTCAACAGCGGCCGTAATGAACACCTGATCAACACCGGTGAGGAAGTCTCTGAGCATCAAACGTCGACCACTGTCCAACTCTGCGAAAACATCATCAAGAATGACCACTGGACTATCACCTTGGCTGGCCAACACGTTGATAGATGCCAGTCTGAGCGCTAATGCTAGAGACCAACATTCACCTTGAGAGGCGAAACCGCGCACCGGATGCGGGCCTAAGGACAGGACTAGATCGTCGCGATGTGGTCCAACCACGGTAATGCCTCGCGCGCGTTCTTGGGCTCGCGCTTTCAGTAACGCCTCATCCAACAGCGCGGTCCATGACTGCTCATCGTTGGGGAGCGACACGTTGTCCTTTGAGTCGTCGTCCGGCTTCAGGGCACTGCTTCGGTAAGCCAGTGCGACGTCAAGGACCGCTGCACCTTGAGCCAAGGTCGCATAGGTGGAAACGATGGTGGCGGCGAGTTGTTCGACCATGGCAAGACGCGCGACGGTCAACTGGGCGCCCAACTTGACGAGTTGCTCGTCCCAAACGGCAAGCATGCTCGTGAATGCCGCAGCTGACGGTTGCCCACCGTTAGGTCGAGCGAGACCTGATTTCAGTAGCGCATTGCGTTGCTTCAAGGTGTGCTCATAGTCGCTGTAGACAGCCGCCATTCTCGGTCGGTGCTGCATGATCAATTCATCGAGAAATCGGCGACGCTCGGCGGGATCACCCTTCACTATGCCCAGGTCCTCTGGTGAGAACGTGACCGAAGTCAGGTACCCCAGGGCTTCCCGAAAGCGCGGTACCGGGACACCGTTGACCCGTGCTTTGTTTGCCCGTCCCTGCAGAATTGCTAACTCCAAGAGGACCTGGCGCTCCTTTGTCACCACCTCGCCGGTGATCAGTGCCTGGTGCGCACCCAGACGAATCATTGGGGCATCACTGGCGACCCGATGACTGGTGTGCGTTGCAAGGTAACCAATTGACTCAACAATGTTGGTCTTTCCTTGACCATTGCGTCCAACAAGCACAGTCACACCGGGATTGAATGAACAGTTGAGCGCCTGGTACGACCGGACGTCAACAAGGCTCAGTTCTGCAAGCCACACGAAGGATTAGCCGGTGAGTCGGATGGGCATAAGGAGATACCGGTAACTACTTCCAGCATCCACGCCCTCAAGCACTGCGGGCTTGTTGGATTCGGTAAATCTGAAGTTCGTGCTCGCCTCACCCACGGCGGAGAGCCCGTCTAGCAGGAAGGCTGGATTGAACGCAATCTCCAAGCCATCACCGTCTACCGCACATCCCAGAGTCTCGGTGGCATTGGCCTCATCACCCGCGCCGGCGCGAAGCGTTACCTCAGAACCATTGAAGGCCAGGTGTATCGGTGCATTGCGATCGGCAACCAACGCCACACGACGGACAGCTTCGATCAACTCCGCTGTGCTCACCGTGGCGATGCAGGATGCCTCGTTGGGTAGTAGGCCTCGGTATTTCGGAAACTCCCCGTCAAGGAGCCGTGTCGTCGTTCGACGGCCAGTGGACTCGAAGCCGATCATGCCTTCACCGGTACCGCCCTCAGCCAGTGCGATTTGCACTGCGCTGTTGCCACTGCCACCGCTCAACGCTTTGGCCATGTCAGCCATCGTGCGAGCAGGAATCAGCACGGCCGCTGTGAGCGCTTTCTGAAGCGGTTCCCAAGTAAATTCACGCATTGCTAAGCGATAGCGGTCGGTCGCCGCCAAGGTCACCTGCGTGCCTTCGATCTCCATGCGCATGCCGGTCAACATCGGCAGGGTGTCGTCCTTACCTGCCGCGATAGCGACCTGTGTAATCGCACCGGCAAACACGTCCCCTGGGACCGATCCCACCTGTTCCGGCATTGTCGGTAACTGCGGGTAGTCCTCGGCAGGCATGATCGGTACCGCGAACGATGAGCGTCCGCAGGTGATACGAACCCTGGTGCCGTCCAATTGCACTTCAACAGGTGCACCCGGCAGAGCTCGACAAATATCGGACAACAAGCGACCTGGAACTACGACTGTTCCAGCAGTCTGAATGTCGGCTGGGACCAGCACACGTGTCGAGACTTCGTAGTCGAAGCTGCTCAGCACGAGCGCATCTGATTCAGCGTGCAGGACCAGACCAGCTAGGACAGGTACCGGTGGACGGCTTGGCAGGGTGCGTGCAGCCCAAGCAACGCCATCGGCTAGCACATCACGCTCAGCCCTGAATCTCACAGCGTCAGTGTTCCAGGCTCATGGGATACGTCAAGACCGGGCATCCCCAGGAGGCAGGCCGTTATTGGTGGGCTTATTCCGACTAGTTGCTGTCGTAGTAGTCGTAGGCACTGTGGATTCAGTGGAAAACACTTGAGAACGACGCCCGGTGGCCGAATTTGGCTGTGGACGGGTTGTGACTAGCCATCGGCAGCGCTGTGGAGAATTACTCGGGTCTGGCCCGGACACCTAGAGACCACCTCACAAGTTGAGCTCGTTGGGGACAGTTTGTGGATAAACACCCCAGAGGTGAGGTACTTCTCCACAGGATGTCCTCAGCTGGGGACACTTCTGTCACTACGAATCAATTAACCACTGTCCACAGAGTTATCCACATATGGGGACGAGAGTGACAAGTGGGACTAGACAGTCCTCGGTTGAGACTTGATACGGCTGGTGAGGTCCGTGACCTGGTTGAACAGACTGCGCCGCTCAGCCATCAACTGCCGGATCTTGCGGTCCGCATGCATCACGGTGGTGTGGTCACGGCCACCAAAAGCCTGTCCAATTTTCGGTAGGGACAGATCGGTGAGTTCACGACACAGGTACATGGCGATCTGCCGTGCGGTGACCAACACTCTCGATCGGCTTGAGCCACATAGGTCGTCAATGGTGACCCCGAAGTAGGAGGCGGTTGCCGCCATGATCTGTCCCACCGTGATCTCAGGCCCCTCATCGGAGGGAAACAAGTGACGCATCACGTTCTCGGTCAACGGTAAGTCAACCGGCTGCCGATTCAGCGACGCGAAGGCAGTAACCCGAATCAGTGCACCTTCGAGTTCCCGGATATTTGTGGCGATCTTCGAGGCAATGAATTCCAACACCTCAGGGGGAGCGACGATCCGCTCCTGAGCGCTCTTCTTGCGAAGAATGGCAATTCGGGTCTCAAGGTCCGGGGGTTGGACGTCGGTAATCAAGCCCCATTCAAAGCGTGAGCGCATCCGGTCTTCGAAGTCCTGCAACTGCTTGGGGGGCAGATCGGAGGTGACAACGATCTGCTTGTTGGAGTTGTGCAGCGTGTTGAACGTGTGGAAGAACTCCTCCTGGGTTTGGACTTTGCCGCTGAGAAACTGGATGTCATCAACCAGGAGTACGTCGACATCGCGGTAGCGACGTTGGAACGCCGCTGCCTTATCGTCACGAATGCTGTTGATGAATTCGTTGGTGAATTCCTCGGAGCTGACATAACGGACTCGCATGCCTGCGTACAGCGTGCGTGCGTAGTGGCCAATGGCGTGCAGGAGATGCGTTTTGCCTAGGCCTGAACCTCCGTAGATGAACAGGGGGTTGTAGGCACGTGCGGGCTGCTCGGCCACCGCCACGGCGGCCGCGTGGGCAAAACGATTACTCGCACCGATGACGAAGGACTCGAAGGTGTACTTCGCATTCAGTCGGGCGTCCTCAACGCGGGTTCCAGGTGATCCGGTACCCGGGCGAATCGCTAGTTCTGGTGGGGCTTCGTTGCGTTCACCCTGCTCCTCGTTGATGAGGATTTCCAATTCATCGGTTGACACGCTCATGCTCGGATCCACAGTGACGGCCAGGCGGATATCTCGTCCCATGGCCTGGGAGAGGGCCTCTGCCAACATCGGTTGAAGGCGGGTTTCCAGAATGTCTCGGGTGAAGTCGTTCGGGACAGCAATGAGGGCGGTGCTGTCGACGATTCCGACTGGCTGAGCCAGGTTGACGAAACCGCGCTGGGAGTCTGAAAGCTGTCCGTCAGCCAAGGCTCCTAAAGCTGCTGACCAGACGGACTGCAGTTCCAGGTTCTCAGCCATGGCTACTCACCCCGGTCACTACAGATGGTGGATTACTACTCGGTGGTCGGAGCACCCCACACATGGGACTCATGGGACATGTGGTGACCTTGTCCACATCTTTGTCAACAGATGTGCACAGGCCCAGGTCCTAGAACCTCATTGAACTGACGGTGCCGCGGGGCTAGACGCTAGTCACGCCCGGGAAGGCTGACAAGTCCAGTGCCTAGCGCTGTGGGTTCCGATGTGCATTTGACCGCAAGCGCGGCGATACGTACGCTCCCAACCATGAGGCGCACCTTCCAGCCCAACAACCGTAGGCGGGCGAAGACCCATGGATTTCGCACCCGCATGCGCACACGCGCTGGCCGCGCCATCCTTTCGGCCCGCCGGTCAAAGGGCCGCACGCGCCTTTCTGCCTAGTTGAACGAGGTCCGGCCTCTTACCGGGCAACGACCATGCTGCCCGCAGTCCACCGGCTCCGCCGTTCAACGGACTTCCTTGAAGTTACGCGTTCAGGGACCCGTGGTAAACACGGCGCTCTAACCGTGCACGTGTTGCTTTCACGCAACAACAACCCTGGCTTGCCACGAGTTGGTGTGGTGGCTAGCAAGGCTGTTGGTAATGCCGTGGAAAGGCACGCGGTAGCACGTCGAATTCGACACGCGGCTCAGACTCGCATTGCAGGTTGGCCTGCCGGCAGCCGCATCGTGATTCGAGCCTTGCCCGGGGCGGCGCAACGCTCCTGGGCGACGTTGCTCACAGATCTTGACATCGCACTTGGTCGTGCCGGACTGCCGAGGCATTGATGACAAAGGTTGTGTCGTGGGCGCTCTGGGTCTGGGACCACTCCCTTGGTCTTGTTCTGGCATGGCTTCTTATTGCACTGATCTGGATCTATCGCCAGACCATCTCGCCATTACTGCCGGCTAGTTGCCGCTTCTACCCGAGTTGTTCGGCGTACGCACTTAAAGCGATACAGATTCACGGGTCAGCAAAGGGCACTGCGCTGGCCTGCTGGCGGCTGCTGCGTTGCAACCCATGGAACCGTGGTGGAATTGACCCCGTACCGCAGCACGGTGCGTGGCGACCCGACATACTTCCTGACGGAACACCGCGATTTGGACGCTGAAAGTTCTTGACCCCGACACCACTGGACCCTGACAAAACTGGACGGAAGCAATGTTCATCCTCGATTGGCTGAAGAACGGTGTGAGCTGGATCTTGGTCCAGTTCCATCAGGCGCTCAGCACCTTTATGGATCCAGCCAGCGGCTGGACCTGGGCCTTCTCCATCGTGGGACTTGTCATCGTGATCCGCATACTGCTGATTCCGCTCTTTGTAAAGCAGATCAAGTCGCAACGCAACATGCAGCTGATCCAGCCGCAGATGAAGGAGATCCAAAAGAAGTACGCCGGGGACCGTGAACGGCAGTCCCAGGAAATGATGAAGCTCTACCGAGAGACTGGCACCAATCCGCTGGCCTCCTGCCTGCCGATCCTCCTGCAAGCCCCGATCTTTTTCGCCCTGTTCTCCGTGCTGCAGGGCATCGCGATGTACAACCCGAATGATCCGGGGTACACCCCTCCCGGGGTGTTTGCGTGGGCGCAGTATCAGGACCTGTTGCCCCAGGCCAAGAACGCAGAACTCCTGGGTGTGCCCATCTATGGCACCTTCATGAACGCCGACGAGACACCCATGCCGATGGCGACTCGAATCGTCGCCTTCATCCTCATCATCCTGATGACGGTCACGACATTCCTCACCCAGCGCCAACTGATCGTCAAGAACAGCGCCCCGGACAACCCGATGGTTCGTCAGCAGAAGATCCTGCTCTACGTGTTCCCGCTGGTCTTCGCGATTGGTGGCATCAACTTCCCTATCGGTGTGTTGATCTATTGGTTCACTACGAACCTATGGTCGATGGGCCAACAGTTCTGGGTGATTCGCAACAATCCACAGCCCGGTACCCCTGCCTTCGAGGCTCGTGAGGCCAGAAAGGCACGCAAGGTCAAGGCTCCACCGGAACCACCACCGGTGGTCGAGGAACCCGCACCTGTCCGTAAGCAGCCAAAGAAAGCCACCCGCAGCCAGCGCAAGCCTGGTAAATCCGCCTGACCACGCATCACGTGACCAGGATCAAGGAGTGTCATGTCTGATCAAGGATCCACAACCGAAATCGTCGACGAGGAAGCCCCGTCAACAGGGAACGGGGCGACCCTGCTCGTGCAGGAAGGCGACGCCGCCGCCGACTACCTCGAAGGCTTCCTCGACATTCTCGACCTCGATGGCGATATCGATATCGACGTCGAAGGCAACCGCGCGATGGTCTCGATCATCGAGGCAAATGCCGGTGAACTTCGAGCGTTGGTGGGCGCGGATGGTGCCGTACTCAACGCGCTGCAGGAATTGACGCGGTTAGCAGCGACGCAGGCAACCGGTGAGCGCTCGCGTTTGATGCTGGACATCGCGGGCTACCGGGCTGCACGGCGCGCAGCGCTTCAAGACCTAGCTACCGAGGCAATGTCTCGGGTGCGTTCCTCAGGCGAACCGGTCGCGCTGGAGCCCATGAGTGCCTTCGAGCGCAAGGTGGTGCACGATGCCGTCGCAGCAGCTGGAATGTCGAGTGCGTCGGAAGGCGAGGAGCCGCGCCGCTACATCGTGATCAGCGCGACAGGACCCTCTGCGTAGTGCAGGGTTCGTGACGTTTCACGTGGAACCCACCCCTGAACTTCCCGATTGGCTCACGCCACAGGCAGTCACACTCAGGGTCTATGCGCAGTCGTTGGCCAGCACAGGCGTCGAACTTGGACTCCTTGGCCCCCGCGAGGTTGATCGGATCTGGACCCGGCACATCCTGAACTGTGCAGTTGTTGCTGCACCGGCCGTCGATCTCGTGCGAACCGGGGATCAGGTTGCCGATGTTGGTTCGGGCGCAGGCCTACCCGGCCTGGTCTGGGCGATTGCGCGCCCAGATATCGAGGTCACACTGATCGAGCCCCTACTGCGTCGAGCCGACTACCTGGCATCCGTGGTTGCGCTTCTTTGTCAGGCGGATTCCTCAATCGGGGACAGGGTCCGGGTGCTGCGTACTCGCGCTGAGGACCTAGTTCGCGATACGCAGTGGCAGGGGGTTGACGTCGTGACCGCACGCGCGGTCGCGCCGATGGATCGTCTCCTCGGTTGGACCACTCCATTGCTGCGCCCAGGTGGGCGCTTGGTCGCCTTGAAAGGTCAATCCGCGGCCGCCGAGGTAGGGCAGTCACGTGACCTCGCGAAAAGACTTGGAATGGATGAGCTCTCCGTGCTCTCAGTTGGACGGGGTGTGGTTGATCCACCGACGACTGTGATCCAGGGCGTGCGCATCAACCACGCCTAGGACGGCAGAATGTCGGCATGGCACCAGATCGCAGCCCTCAGGAGTTTCCAGAAAGCGGTTTGGGTTGGCCGTCCCAGCACGGCGATGTTCCACGTGAAACCACCCACGAGACCGGTCGACCATGTGGATTGGGGTGGCCGCGATGACTCGGATTCTCGCGGTGGCCAATCAAAAGGGCGGTGTCGGAAAGACCACCACGTCAGTCAACATCGCGGTCGCCCTAGCGCAACAGGGACTTCGCGTGCTCGTCGTCGATCTAGACCCACAGGGCAACGCGTCGACAGCCTTAGGGGTCGAGCACAACGAGGACGCTCAGGGTGTGTACGAAGTCCTCGTCGGGGCAGCAGACCTCGGTGAAGTTCTCCAGCCATGCCCGGAGGTCGCCGGACTGCTGGTAGCGCCGGCGACGATCAATCTTGCTGGCGCCGAGATCGAACTGGTTGGACATGAGAATCGTGAGTTTCTACTTGACCGGGCAATCCAGGGCTACCTAAGCGATGTGAACCAGGCTGGCGAACCCCTGGACTACGTCTTCATTGATTGCCCGCCGTCCTTGAGCATCTTGACCTTGAACGCACTTGTTGCAGCGCGCGAGGTATTCCTGCCAATCCAGTGTGAGTACTACGCACTCGAGGGGCTGTCACAACTCCTACGAACTGTGGAGATGGTCCGTGCGGGACTGAATCCGAATCTTGAGGTAACCGCCATCGTGCTCACCATGTACGACGGACGCACTCGGTTGGCCTCGCAAGTCCTCGAGGAAGTACGCGCCCACTTTGGGCCCAAGGTGCTGCCGACGGTGATTCCGCGCTCGGTGCGGGTCTGTGAGGCGCCGAGCTACGGGCAGTCAGTCCTGACCTACGACCCCAGTTCGCCAGGCGCCCTGTGTTACCGCGAGGCTGCGCATCAACTGCATACCCTCACCGCCCTCAGCAACTCCGGGACGAGGTGATTACCCGATGGCAACAGCGAAGAAGGCACCGCCCAAGCGTGGGCTAGGCCGGGGACTTGGCGCGTTGATTCCCACATCCACGAGCCCAGCGAAGGCCTCACCCCAAGCACCCAAGGCGCCGCGTGGTTCCGGGACTGCCTCGGAAGCGGCGGATGTCGAAGCGGTGTACGCCGAAGTACCCATCGCGCGCATCGCCGCGAATCCACGGCAGCCGCGAACGGTCTTCGACCCCGACGCGCTGGCAGAGCTCACCTTTTCCATCAAGGAAATCGGCCTCCTGCAACCACTCGTCGTTCGGGCTTCCGGATCTCGCTACCAACTCATCGCTGGTGAGCGGCGACTGCGGGCATGCAAGGCGGCCGGCATGTCGACAGTGCCCGTCATCATTAGACAGACGGCCGACGATGCACTCCTTCGGGACGCCCTTCTCGAGAACCTGCACCGCGCAGATCTGAATCCACTCGAGGAGGCCGCTGCGTACTCACAACTCCTGGCTGATTTCGGCTGCACACAGGAGGAACTAGCCACCCGGCTCGGAAGGTCGCGGCCGCAGGTGTCCAACACCATCCGCCTCCTCAAGCTGCCGCCCGCAGTTCAGCGTCGAGTGGCCGCAGGCGTGCTCAGTGCTGGGCATGCTCGTGCACTGCTTTCCCTAGATAGTGCGGCAGCAATGGACGCCATGGCGCAACGCATTGTGGCTGAGGGCCTGAGTGTGCGAGCGGTCGAGGAACTGGTGATGCTCGCCGAGCCGACCAGTACCCGAAGTCGATCAAAGAAGGAGAAGAAACCGGATCGTCAAACAGCCGAGGTGGTGGCGACCCTGCAACGTGAGTTGGCGGATCACCTCGACACCCGAGTGCAAACCACCGGGTTCAAGGATGCTCGTTCACGTGGACGTCTGGTCATTGACTGTGCCGATGTGCTCGACCTTCGGCGCATCATGGAGATCCTCGGGGTGTGAAACCGCCAACACAGATCGTCATCGATGTCCTAGCGGGCAGCCTGTCGCCGGAACGGGATGTCTCCCTACGGTCCGGACGTCGCGTTGCGGATGCGCTACGCCAACTTGGGGCTACCGTCATCGAGCGAGACCTGGATGCCAACACACTCCACAGCTGGCGAACCAGCCCTGCTGAGTGTGTCGTTCCTTTGGTCCATGGGGCGGCTGGCGAAGACGGAGCGTTGGCAACCCTGCTTGAGGTGCTGCACCTGCCCTTTGTCGGTTCGGAGTCAGCTGCATGTCGACTGGCATTCGACAAAGCTGTCGCAAAGGCACACCTTGGCGCGTGGAACATCCGGACGCCCGCCTTCGTGGCACTCCCGCAGACCGTGTTTCGGGAACTGGGAGCCAGCGAGGTACTCGCCGCGGTCATCGATCAACTAGGACTCCCATTGGTTGTGAAGCCGACGCGGGGTGGATCGGCGATGGGGGTCAGCCATGTCGAAAGCTCTGATCAATTGCCCGCGGCGATGATGGCGGCGTTCGCCTATTCAGACACCGTGTTGATGGAGCGTTTTATTGCTGGCACTGAGTTGGCCATCTGCATGTTGCAGGACGAGTCGGGCCTTCGGGCACTGCCGACCATCAGCATCACGCCGCCGGGTCAGCTGTACGACTACGACGCGCGCTACACCGCGGGCTTGACGCAGTTCACCTGTCCTGCTGCTTTGGCACCCGACCATCGGGAAGCAGCGGTGGAAGCCGCCTTGGCCGCGCATCGTGCCTTCGGACTCCAAGACTGGTCACGAGCCGACCTCATTGTGGACAACGATGGTCAGCCCTGGATTCTGGAAGTGAACGCTGCGCCAGGGATGACGGAGACTTCGCTGTATCCACAGGCCTTGGCGGCTGCAGGCCTAGACCTGGGGGGGACGGTGCTGCGGTTGGTTCAGCAGGCGGCTGAACGTAGGGTGCATCGCTGAGCGCACCGGCTAACAGGTGGCCCTGCGTTATCCAATTTCAGGGCCGGGAACCGCCACCTGGGCCTTGGATCCACCAGACTGACCCGCTGCCGCTGGGGAACCGAAGGTTTCCTGCAGTGCCAACTCCTCCTCTACGACGACTCCCAGTCGCCGGACTCCTTCAGTAATTCGAGCAGGCTCGGGATAGCAGTAGGACAGGCGCAGCTGCCTTGCACCCTGTCCGTCAGCGAAGAACCCAGTCCCCGGCACATAGGCCACCCGCCCGGAGATCGCCCGAGGCAGCATGGCTGTTGCGTCCAGTCCTGGCGGCAGGGTCACCCAGGAGTAGAAACCACCCTGCGGCACGGTCCAGGTGGTACCCATCGGCATGGTGGCCTGAAGGGCCTGCACGAGGGCGTCACGCCGTTCGCGGTACAACTCAACGAAGGCCTTGATTTGTTCCTGCCAGGGCTGGGTTGCCAGATACTCCGAGACCGTCAGTTGCGCGAAATTCGACGGGCAAAGCACGGCCGATTCCGCAGCCAGAACCAGGCGTTCACGGACGCCGTGTGGGGCGATGGCCCAGCCGACGCGCAACCCGGCGGCAATGGTCTTCGAAAACGAGCCCAGGTAAATGACTGATTGGTCGTCCCAGGCACGCAGAGCCGTAGGAGGCTCACCCTCAAACCCCAGGAGCCCGTAGGGGTCGTCTTCCAGCACGAGCAACCCAGCCTCTTGGGCGATCTGCAGGATGGCACGACGGCGCTCCAGGGACTGTGTGACGCCGCTGGGGTTCTGGAACGACGGAATCGTGTACAGCAGTTTTGCCCGCCGACCCTGCCTGGTCAGTTCGTCCAGACTGGCCAAGAGAGCGTCCGGTGCTAGGCCCTCGCTATCCATCGCGATATGGCGAACCTCGCATTGATACGACGCGAATACTCCGAGAGCTCCTACGTAGGAGGGAGCCTCGACCAAAACCACGTCGCCGGGGTTACAGAACACTCGAGTGACGAGGTCAAGGGCCATCTGTGATCCGCACGTCACCACGATGTCGTCCGGATGGCAACTAATGCCGACCTTTTCCACCACTTCGAGGATCTGCTCACGCAACCGGACGTCACCTTGACCGGATCCGTATTGCAGTGCGCTGGCACCGCGATCGCGAACGAGGCGCTGGACGGTGTCAGCCAACGCATCCAGTGGCAGGGCTTGTACGTACGGCATGCCTCCCGCGAGGGAGACGACTTCAGGCCGCGAGGCCACGGAGAACAGGGCACGGATCACGGACGCAGACATTCCATGGGTCCGCTCGGCGTAGGAGTCGAACCACGGGTCCAACCGGGTGACGGCCACCGGCCTACCCTAGGCAAGGACGTGGATGGTGGGCCTTGTTGGGAGGTGCCGTGGCAGAGATTGGGTCTTCCGGGCCGTCACGTGTCGGTCCCGTTGTGACGACCGTGGTCGCCGCATTTGTTATCGGCCTTGCCACCGGGTTCGTCATCAAACTGGTCCTGCCCCGGCATTCAGCTCGCAATGAGACTGGTTGAGCCGTCACTCGTCCGGGGCGCACAACCTCGTGATTGCTGCAGAAATTGCCGCGGCGACACTGTCCTGGTACGCGCTACTGGCCAGGGCACGGCGGTCACTGGGGTTCGATAGGTAGCCCAACTCGACGCGGACCGCCGGCATTCGGGTGTTGCGAAGTAGGTCCCAGGTTCTTGGATGCGTTCGACAGTCGCGCATGGTTGTACGTGCGCAGATCTCCTCCTGGATGAGTTCGGCAAGTGCTCGGCCGGCATAGGAGTGCAAGCCACCCTGGGGATCTCCGAAGTAGAACGTGACAACCCCATTCGGTTCCTGGCTTGGTGCACTGTCCACGCGCAGGGACACCACGAGGTGAGCACCGGTGCGATTGGCGAAGTCAGCTCGATCGCTTTCATCCAAGGGTTGGTGCGACGGCTGAGATGACCCGGTAAGCAGCACCTGGGTGCCCAGGGCTGCCAGGCGCCCCTCAACCCGGAGGGCCACCGCCTGGCAGATATCGGATCCTTGTCCGGAATCGGGATCAAGCACGATGACCTTGTCGGCCACACCTGTTCGTAGGTGCGTCAACGTGATGAATTCACGAAGCGTGGCAGCGTTGCCGCCCGAGACGGTGCGTACCAGACGGTCGAAAGCCCGAAACGTATCCGGCCCGCAGGTGCCATCGGGTCGCACCCCGACGCTGCGCTGGAATTCCCGGAGCGCGCGGTCGGTGCGATGGCCGAAAACGCCGTCCAAGCGACCGGAGTCGAACCCCAGTTCACTGAGGCGTCGCTGCAGTTGGGTGACGTCATCGCCGTTGATGAGGTGACCGGGCACGAACTGCAGGATTCGATCCCCAAGCTGCCAGCGGGCCTCTTCCAATCGCCGGTAGGTGTCAGGCCCGACAATGCCGTCCACAGTGAGACCGCGTTCCTGTTGAAAGGTCCGCACGGCGCGGTCCAAGGACTCATCGAATATGGTCGCGGTCGATGGCCCTGTCGCGATACCAGGGAGGCGCTCGTCGTCGAGCAGCCCGAGTTGGTTCAGTCGACTTCGAACCTCGGCGACCGCCGGGCCTTGATCACCTTGGCGCAGCAGCATGCGATCGGGTTGGCTACTCGTTGCCTCGGGAAGTCCTGCTTACAGGTATGGGGCGAGGTCGGCCAGGAGAGCGGCCTTGGGCTTTGCGCCAACAATCGTCTTCACGACCTGCCCACCTTGATAGACGTTCATGGTGGGAATGGACGTGATGCCGTAGCTGGCCGCAGTCTGCGGGTTCTCGTCAACGTTGAGTTTGGCAATGACGAGGGAATCATTCTCGGCGGCGATCTCTTCCAGAATTGGCGCCACCATTCGGCATGGCCCGCACCACTCAGCCCAGAAGTCGACAAGGACGGGCTTAGTGCTGTTCAGTACATCGGCCTGGAAGGTGGCGTCGGAGACAACTTTCGTAGCACCCATGTCTGCACTCGTTTCCTCGTGTGAAGCGGTTCCTACTGGAGCGGTTGATGCACGGTGTTGCGCGTGACCGCAGCCTACTTGTTCAGGTGCGCAACTACCCCTGTGCTTCAGCCAGGTAACGCTCAGCGTCGAGTGCAGCCGCACAGCCGGTACCGGCGGCAGTTATCGCCTGGCGATAGCGGTGGTCCACTAGGTCACCACAGGCGAAGACACCTGTTAGCGATGTATGAGTTGTGGGTGCCTTCACTTGGACGTAGCCGGCGTCGTCGCACTCCACAATGCCGCGCACGAGTTCCGAACGGGGATCATGACCAATGGCAACGAAAAGCCCCGTGACGGCTAGGTCGCGACGCTGACCGGTGACGGTGTCCTCCAGGGTGATGCCAGTGAGTTTGGCTTCCCCATGCAGGGCCACAACTGCAGAGTTCCAGGCTACGGAGATCTTGGGGTTATCCAAGGCGCGTTGCTGCATGATCTTGCTTGCCCGTAATGAATCACGCCGATGTACCAGGGTCACCGAGCGGGCAAAGCGAGTCAGAAAGGTCGCCTCTTCCAGGGCAGAGTCGCCACCGCCGACGACCGCGATGTCTTGATCTCGGAAGAAGAATCCATCGCAGGTTGCGCACCAAGAAACACCGTGACCCGAGAGGCGCTTCTCGTCCGGCAAGCCCAATTCGCGATACCCGGAACCCATGGCCAGAATCACTGCATGGGCTCGATGGGTGCGTCCGCTGCCATCGGTGACTTCCTTGACCTGCTTGTCCAAGTCCAAGTGAGTCGCGTCATCGGTGATGAATTCGGTACCAAATCGTGCGGCCTGTGCGCGAATGTTCTCCATCAATGCCGGGCCCATGATGCCTTCGGGAAAACCCGGAAAATTCTCGACTTCGGTGGTGTTCATTAATGCACCACCAGCAGTAACGGCGCCCTCGAGAAGTAGCGGCTGCAATTGCGCTCGTGCGGCGTAGACAGCGGCCGTGTAGCCGGCGGGTCCACTACCGACGATGATCACGTTACGAAGGTCGCCGTCACTGCTCATACCGCCATCCTCTCAGGTCGCTCTCGAGGATCAGCTGGCCTAGGGGAACGACAACTGATGCAGGACATGGTGCACCGGGGTGACTCCCAATGGTCCACACGACGGTGTCACGATCCAGATGTCGATCAGTCCGATATTGGTCCCCAACGTGTCGGAAGGCTCCGGGATCATCAACGGCGTCGACGCGGTGTCTGCGGGAAGCAAGACCAAGCCGACATCCTGGCCCGCAAATTGCGCCCGATCAACCACATAGGCCTGCTGGCTGATGGCGGTGATGGGACCCCGCAGGGTGACGAGACATCCGGTCAGCGCCGCCTCAGATGCGGTGAAGCCACTATCACCGGCGGCCAATGGTTCGTCCTGCTGCGGTAGTTGCTCAAGTTCACGCTGTGAGGTGATCCCCAAGCGGGCCAGCAAGGCCTCGACTTGATCGCCCAGTGTTTCGGCCCGGTAATTCGTGCCGCTCGCCAACACGCGCCGAGCCGGAGCGATTACGCCCGAATCCGCTGGCAGACGGGCATCACCGAGTGTGCTGGGGGCGAGGTTCCCCTTGATGGCGGGGGCGCCTGGGGCGAGTTCTACTCCGCCTGGCTCACGCGGTGCTGCGTTTGGTCCGGAGTCCCCTTTTGCGGCTGTGGCCGAGGGTTGTGCGGCGGTGGCCAGTTGCGGGGCCACCACTTCCGCAGCCACTGGCGCAGGATCGGAACTTTGGCGACTTTGCACCACCACGCCTCCGGCGATGACGACTGCAGCCGCAGCGACAACCGCCGTAAGCATGCGTGGACCGCGCCGCCAGCCATGACTTCGCCGAACCTGTTCGGCCTGCAGGGTGAGCACGATGTTGGCCCAGACATCGGGTGGCATCGCTGGGGCAGATGCGGCTGATTCGGATTCCTGGCTATCCGGCCGCAGGAAGGCCAATTCGGCCAGCGCCCTACGAACCGTGAAGTCAGCGGCGGTGACGCCCTCGTCGGGCATGCTGGAATCGGGCATGCTGGAATCGGGCATGCTGGAACCCGGCGCGTCGCCAGTCGGCGATTGACCCTGGTCAGCCAAGATTCCGCCCTCCCTCGTTGCCTGTGACGCTGGGGGACTGGTCCGGGTTCCTGAAACCCGCAAGTCGAATTGCCAGGCGAGCGCGCCCGCGTGAACACCGGCTCTTCACCGTGCCCGGTGGGCATCCCAGCAGTCGGGCGGCCTCATCGACCGCGTAACCCTCGACATCCACCAACAGGACCGCTGCGCGCTGGTCCTCGGGGAGTTCAGCCAGAGCTTGGGTAATCGCCCAGCGCTGGTCCATGGTTTCCAACGGATCTGACGGGTCAGGCAGACGGGAGTCCCATTCCTCCGGCAGCGGCACCGTGGCTCGCACATTGCGCCGCCGAAGCCGATCAAGGCTTGCATTGACCACGATTCGGTGCAGCCACGTGGTCACTGCCGCCTCGCCACGGTACTGATCCGCGCGTCGGAATGCCGAGATAAGGGCATCTTGGAGAGCATCGGCAGCTTCCTCTGGATCACCGGTCGTCCGCAACGCAACGGCCCACAGGCGATCTCGGTGCCGCCGAACCAGGGTGGTGAATGCCTCGGGATCGCCGGTGATGTGGGCGGCCAGGAGGTCGGCATCGGACTGCAGGGGTGCCTCGCCTTCCTCAGGCCACCCGGCTTCGTCACCTGCCACGCCAACGCAGGCTACTTGGCTACTCGCCGCGGACTGAAACCTCCGCCACACGAACCTGGAATCGGTCCGGATCTTCCGGCGTTGGTGGCAGTTCGGGGAACCACAGAAGGACGTATTTGCCCTTGACCGCCCGTGGGCCTCGAATCGTGATCTGGCCTTCACCGGCGGGTGCTGAGGCGAAATCCGTCCAAAGCATGGGGTCCGGCCAAATGTCGTCGCCAATTTTGACCTCGACGCTGGAACCGACTGTTCCGAAGTCCAAGTCAACGGCCTTCACGGTGCTCACGTCAGCTAACTCAAGGACGAGCCCCACACCGCCTTTGCCATCGCCGTCTGAGGTTCGGTAGGTATTGGAGGTCCAGCGGGTGGTGGCGTCTCCATCGGCGGCGTTGCTCGCAGCTTTGTTGTTCTCACGCCCCTTTCTCCCATCAGGCTTGCCGTCCGCATTGTCGTCATCAAAGGGGTCATAGGACCGAATGCGTTGCACAGCCAAGATCTGATCACTGCTGGCTTCAGGCGTCTGGCTCGGCAAGACGACTGGACTGTTCAGTAGCGTGGAAACCCCAACTTCAGGGGGTTGAAGGACGGGTTGTCCCAAGGTCAAGAGTACAGCGCCGACAGTGAAGAGGGCTCCCACGACGCCCAATGCCGCAGTGACAGCGATGAGGCGTCGCCCCGTCCCCGGGACCCGATCCCACCCGTCAATTGGCGGACGACGAGTGGAGGGTCCAGCGAGCCCAAGAGCATTACGGAACCCCTGAACGTCGGGCCGGTCCCACCGCGATCGATAGCTGCCATCAAGAACTTCCATCACCACGGCATCAATTTGCTTGGGAACGGCGGGGTTGATCCACGAAGGTGGGTCGAGGACCGCGGTTTCGTCGGGGGCTCCAGCGCTGTTGGCTAAAGCACGGCTTGGGTCGACCTCGACGCCGGTTAACACGAAGTAGAGCAAACGTGCCAAGGCCTCCACGTCAGTCGAAGGGGAGCCCCGGGAAGTGGAGCGCTGGGAAGTGGAGCCCTGGTCGTGCTGACTGGGCCAGACTCCGAACAGCACCGCATCAACGGCCAGACCACGGATTCGAATGCTTTCGTCCTGCGCGATAAGCACGTGGTCTGACGTGAGTCGATCATGATGAAGGCCCAATGTGTCTGCCGTGACAAGCGCACTTGTGACGGCGTCCATGATCGCCAGGGCGCGATCGAGTGGGAGCGGCTGCTGACCGTTGGCCTGCAGGTATTCCGGCACAGTGTTGCCCTCAGCCCATTCACTGACCACCACTGTGGCTGGGCCGTCGCTGCCGCCCACCGGAACTTCGTCCATCGCGTTCACGACATGGACGATGTCGAGGACGCGGGCGAGTCGCTGGTCCTCGACAGCTGCTGCGCGACGCGCCGCGTTCTCTGTCGGCTCACGCAGGTCACCGGTGACAATTCGAAGGAGAACCTGGCGATCTAAGACACGATCACGACCCCGCCAACTACGCACCAGGTCCTGTACTGCTTCTTGACGATCCTCGAGGCGATCCTCGAACGCATAGCGGTTGATGCCGGTGAGATGGTCGGCCCGTGACTCACTCACGTTCGCACCAGTCGACGGCGGACTAGTGACCAGGCGTCCGTCACCTCAGGTGCACGGAGGATGCGAGCCGCGAGCGCATAGGTGGCCGCTCCAATCAGCCCCATGACCAGCACCGTGATGAGGAGAACTAGACGCCCGTCTAGGCCATGGCCAAGCACCACCGACGACCCCAACGTGCGTTCTAGGCCCGGCTCGGCGAAGACCTGAATAGTTACCATCACTGCGGCTGCGACACCTGCTGCGAGCAAGAGTTTGGCCACTGACTTCATGGTCGCTCGGCTGTCTAGTGAGCCGAGGCGTCGTCGAAGCAGCACCCACGCGATGATCAAGGTGATCCAGTAACCGATGCCGTAGGCCAGTGCCAACGCGCCGATCTGCTGGCCCCCAGCACCAGCTACCCGGAACAACGGAAAGGCGAGCATCAGCCATAGGCAGCTGAACACCACAGCGATCCAAAAGGGTGTGCGGGTGTCTTCAAGCGCGTAGAAGCCGCGCAAACAGATGTACACAACACTGAAGGGCACCAGACCGATCATGAAGACGGCAACGACTCTTCCCAACAGCGACGCTTGGTCAGGGGTTGCTGCGCCGTAACCGAAGAGCAGGAGCGCAATGTTAGGCCCTTCAACAGCAAGCAGTACGGCGACAGGCAGTACCAAAGCGACCACAACGCGGGTAATGCGACCGATCTCCTGCCCAACTTTGGCGCGATTTCCGGCGTGAGCGAGCCGACTGAGCAACGGCAATGTGGCCGCGACGATGGATACCGTCACGACGCTATGCGGAAGGATGAAAATCAGGTGGGCCTTCTGGTAGGTCGTGAGTCCTGCGGCCACATTGCCGGCCGCAGCGGCATTGACGTTTGCTTGCACGGTCAAGCGCGTGATCACCAGATAGGCCAACTGATTGACGAAGACAAGTCCGAGGGTCCAGGCCGCAAGACGGGAAGCATGGCCAAGACCTGAGTCGCGCCAGTCGAAGCGTGGTCGCCAGTGGTAGCCGGATCTGCGCAGCACCGGGATCAGGATCAGTGCCTGGACCGCTACACCAAGGGTCGTCCCGACGCCCAGGATCAGTACTTGATCGGCGGACAGTTGCCCATCGGCCGCCGCTGACGTCCCGGCAACGACGATGAACAGTATGAACGTGCCTATCGCCACGATGTTGTTCGCAATGGGGGCGAACATGGGTAGTCCGAAGGTGCCGCGTGAATTCAGCACCTGCGTGAGCATTGCGTAAATGCCGTAGAACACCATCTGGGGAAGGCAGAGTCTGGCGAAGGCCACTGCCAAGTCGTAGGCACCTGGTGGATAGTCGTCAGGTGTGTAGAGGTCCACAATCCAGGGCGCACCGATAACGGCCAGCGCGGCCAGCAGGATCAGCGCCAGGCCTGCCGCTGTCAGTAGTCGGTCCGCGTAGCCAACACCTCCATCTGCGTCTTCTTGCATGCGACGAACGAGTTGCGGGACGAAGACCGCATTGAGCGCGCCGCCTATCAACAGGATGTAGACGATGGTCGGCAGGCTGTTGCCCAGTGAGAACGCATCGGCCACGATGTAGAACCCAAGGGCTGCCGCGGCGGCTACATCACGCAGGACCCCGGTGACTTTGGATGCGATGGTGCCGAGCGCCATCGCGGAACTCGATCGAGCCAACGACCCTCTATCGACACTTGGCGTGTCGTCACTCATCGTGACTCGTCGGCATCGTCACCGGCCACGGAATCGTTGCGAAGTGCGGCCTGCCTCGAGCGCTTGGCGCTGAGCACTCGTCGCGCGATCCCGACCAACACAAAGATCAGTATTGCGACAAACGCAAGGCCGATGACCCAAGACGCGGCACGGGCATAAGCAGCCGAATACACAGTGCCGACTGGGGCTGTCCGAAACACGGTGCCATTCGGCGTGAGTACTTGAACACTTACTCGTAGCGGCTCACTGCCGGCTACCCGCACCGGGATGTCCACACTGGTTGTGCGTCCTGGCGCAATCGTGAAGGCAGGCACCACGTCGGAGGTGAGTCGGACCCGGGGGTCGCCAACCAGCCTGAGCCCAACGGTTACGGGCTGATCAAGACTGTTCATGATGGTCACGGGTATGCGACCTGAATCGCCTGACAGGGTCACCGTTCGACCGTTGAGTACCTCGATTTCGGATCGGCGGTTGTCCAAGTCCGCGGCAACAGCAGTGAGGAGCTCCTCACCTACGAGGGGTTGTTGGCGCCAGGCTGCCGACTGCGCGCGAAGAAGGGCTTGAGTGAAATCCTCAAAGATGAGCGCTGGATTGCCGAGAACGGCTGCGAAACGGTCCAAACGCTGTTGAGTCTGGCGCACCCGCTCTAGGTAGGTACTCGGGAGCTCGGTGTCTCGTCCGGCGGGTCCATAGGTAAACCCGCCGCCAGATGATTGAGCGACGAGCTGATCCAGTGATACTGCGTCAATCCACGGTGCCAGAGCTGTGGCTCGCAGCGTGGCTGCCAGCACCCGGGAGTTGGCGCCGGCGATCGGCGGAGCGAGCACCAGATCTGGACCCCCAGAGACATCCGACATTGTCGAAATGGTCGACTTATTCGACATCGTCGAGATCGTCGACATCCGCAAGGCGGTGAGCGCCAGGAAAGTCTGACGTGTCAAGAGCACCGATTCGGCATCGCCAGTTCCTTCGATGAGCAGTTGCTGGATCGTTGGATCCGGGACAACCGCGAGTAATCCGGGAACACTGGGTGCGAAAGGCCGAACTGCTGCCCCTGTCGATTCCTGCCCGTTCGGATCCTGCCCGTTCGAATCGGTTCGAGGGGGGTCAAGCACTACGTATCGAGTTCCAGCGGAAGCGAGCAGGCCAGCGGTTTGCCTGTCCAGCAGCCCACCTGGCGCCCAGTAAAAGGTGTTGCTGGCAGCAAGCCCAACACTTGCGGCAGTTATCGATGGACCCATGGTGACTGCTTTGACGACGTCGGGACCAAGGTCTGCTCGGCGCGCGGCCGACGCGTCGATGGATGCGTAAGGCAGCAGATACAGAACCGGGTTTTGCGGATCTGGTTGACGACCCTGCACGCTCTGCAGGACTGACGTCAATTCATCCAGCCAGGTGGCAGCATCAGTCGCCTGCTCACCCGGCCTCGATCCTGTGTCGGACTTCACCAGGTAGCCACCACGCATGTTGGACACCATCTGCAGTAGGGCTGGGTCAGCAATCCAGGTAAGCAGGTTTGGATATCGGGCGCCGATATCGAGCAAGGCTCGAAGGCGACCCTGCGGACCAAGTGCGCGTGGCAGCTCGTCGTTGAGGAGTTCATCGTTTTCATTCCAGGCTGGTGGGGCGACCAAGGGCCACAGCCAGGCGACTTTGACCTTGGTCGAGGTCGCATCAACTTCCGGAAACCACGGCCAAAGGCTCCGTTGAACACCGGTGAGATTGCCTCCGTCAGTGTTGGTGCGAGCAAAGGCCTCAACGCCGAGGACGTAGACCCCAGGGGATGACACCTGCATAGCGTCCACAGGCAATGTGATGCTGAAGGGTCGCTGATCGCCGGCGTCGAGTGTTGCCGCCACGGGCGTCCATGCCGTGACGGTTCTGGTGGCAGGTTCTTGTGTTGAATCGGCCGCAAACTCGGTGATCTCATTGACGACCTCCGCAACTTGCTCTGAGTCATTGGCTGCGAGGGGCGCGGTGCCCAGGCGTAGCCGGACAACCACAGTCTGAGCAGATACATCAGTCAGGTTCGTGATCTGTCCGGTGACACGTAGCGTGGAGCCCACGCGAGGAATGAGCGGGGCAATGCCGCGCACTGACACATCGAGGCCGTCACTTTGTGAGGCATGGATCGATGGTGCGACAGTGATCACGCCGGCGCTCGTGAGCAGCACACCAGTCAATCCAGCAGCCAAAACCTGGCGGGGCGCTGCCATGTCAGCAGGATAGGTCAGCAGTGCGGGCCAGCACGTCCAGTCCATTCACACATCGCAGGTAGGCTCCGCTTCGTGCCGACCCGGACACTCGCCTGTGGCGGCAATGTCCAGGCTTGAGCAGATGCAGCGGGAAGCGGTCCAACGTCTCCTTCCCCTAACCCCGACCCTGCAAGTCATTGGCGAGGCGTTTGCTACCCAGGGCTGCCAGGTCAGTCTTGTCGGTGGTCCAGTCCGAGACGCGTTACTCGGTCGGCTTGGCCCACAAACCGACCTTGACTTTGCAACTGATGCGCGGCCCGACAAGGCACTTGAGATCCTGGGCGGCATTGCATCGACGACCTGGGAAGTCGGCATTCGCTTCGGCACTGTTGGAGCTCGAGTCAATGGTCGTGAATGCGAGATCACCACATACCGCACAGAGCGGTATGACCCAGACTCCCGAAAACCCGAGGTCGATTTCGGCGACTCCCTTGAAGGCGATCTCAGTCGACGTGACTTCACGGTAAATGCCATGGCGCTTCAACTTCCCGACATGGTCATCGTGGATCCCTTCAACGGCATAACTGACCTCGGTGAATACCGATTACGCACACCGGGCTCGGCCGTCGCATCCTTCGCCGACGACCCATTGCGAATCCTGCGCGCTGCTCGGTTTGTGGCTCAACTCGGATTCCGGCCGGATGAAGACGTCACTGAGGCAATGCATACCGAAGCGCACCGGCTATCAATCGTGTCCGCGGAGCGGATCCGGGATGAATTGACCAAGATGCTGCTTGCACCTGATCCACGATCAGCCTTGGACCTTCTGGTCACCACCGGTGTCGCAGAGGTTGTTCTCCCTGAGTTACCCAAACTCCAGCTCGAGGTGGATGAGCACCATCGCCACAAGGACGTCTACGAGCATTCACTGACCGTGCTGGAACAGTGCATTGCCCTAGAACGCGAGCATCTACCAACCTGCGAACCGGATCTGACTCTGCGCCTGGCTGCACTCCTTCATGACATCGGGAAACCAAAGACACGTCGATTCGAGGACGACGGCCGAGTTTCCTTCCACCACCACGAGGTGGTTGGGGCGCGCATGGTTCGCAAGCGTTTGAGCGCGCTGCGGTTTTCCAATGACATGGTTGACGAGGTCTCGCGGCTCGTGGAACTGCATCTGCGATTCCATGGCTACGGCAGTGGTGAATGGACCGACTCCGCAGTCCGGCGCTATGTCCGTGACGCCGGCGACCTGCTCGTAAGGCTGCACAAGTTGACCCGTGCGGATTGCACAACCCGCAATCGCCAACGAGCACTTCGCCTGCAACGTACTTACGACGACCTCGAGCAACGCATCGCACGACTAGCGGAAGAAGAGGAGCTCGCGGCACTGCGCCCCGATCTCGATGGTCGAGAGATCATGGAAATCTTGCAAGTACCTGCCGGACCAGTTGTCGGTGAGGCCTACCGCTACCTCATGGAGGTGCGGCTGGACTCCGGACCGGTCGGCAAGGACCGAGCTCGCGAGATCTTGATCAGTTGGTGGCAGGAACGCTCGGCGCCCGGAATAACTCAATAAGCGTGAGCAAACCAAAGGTCAGGAGCACCAGCAACAGGATTCGCCCTGACTCCAGCAGATCACCACTGAGCCCGATGAACGCCACCAGGATGCACGCCACCCAGCGCAATGTCGAAGCTCGATCACTGACGAACCGGCCGAACGAACCTCCATTGATCGAGGTCCCGATCTGGTGCAAACCACGCGTGACAGCTGATCGAATCCGGACTGCAAGGGCATAGTTACTCGACAACCAACTTGCCACGATCAGTGTGACGCCGATGATCAACAGCGACTGGATACCACGTTCCAGGTAGTTCGTGAAGGTGGTCCAGAACACTTCAGAAGCCTTCGCGAAGACAGTCCCAGCCAGCTGATCGATGAACACGTCACGCGCGTACTCGAGGATCGAGCTCATTACGGTCCCCCAGAAGACCAGCGCGATACCAACGAACAGCGCGGCGAGCCAACGACGCATGGCAAGGGCGATCGAGAGTAAGAACAAAGCACCGACCAAAACCGGCAGCCACTTCAGGATCGGCTCAGTGAAGGAGTAGATGAACCGCACCTGGGCCAGCGCTGGTGACTCAAGGAGCACGATCTGTCGATCGGTTTGCGGGATCGGCACGTTCTCGGCAAGTTTGAAGCCGGAGGCGACGACCTCCTTCTTCACGGCCTCAAGCATGTCCGTGACATCCAGTACCAACTTGTCACCATCGAGTTGAACAACCCCGCCGTTGCCGCCCTTAAGGATTTCCACGATCCCGCGCTGCGCGGCAACGTTGACCGAGTACCAGATCTTCTGGAAGGCATCAGATGCGACAAAGCGCTTCACAAGGTCGGCAATAAGCCCGTTGACACCGGCAGCCAACGGAGCGGCAAGTGCCGAGGTCAACTGCTCGTCCTTGACCACGAAGCCCAGAACCTGGCTCACCAGGGCCTTGGTGTCGACCTCCTTGACGATGGCATCGGTAATCGCAGTGGCGATCGCCTCTTGTACGGCAGGGCTGTCGGCCAATGGAGTGACGGTCTCCATGTAAATGGTGGCGTCAGAGATCGTCTGAGAGCCCCAGTTACCAACCAGTGCGATGGGTGTACTCAGGGCCGCGATGATGAACACCAAGACGGCCGCGATGACTCGCCCAGCCTTCTTGCCGGACTTGGTCTTGGGTTGCGGTGGCACGGCGGCCTGCACGGCACTTGTCATCGTTGAGCCTTCCTCTCAGTAGTGGGCACTCTACGACCTGCCTGCCGCGAGTACCACACTGCCGCGACGATCAGCCCCACTCCGGTGAGCGTGTAGGTGATCGGAGCCTGCCCTGAACTAGGAGCAGTGAAGGCCATGAGGGTGATGCCGGTGACCAAGCAGACATTGACGAACATGTCGAAGATGGCGAAGACGCGACCGAGGTGGTCATCAGCAACAAGACGTTGGACGAGTGCGTCCGAACACACCTTCACTGACTGGCCAGCGAACCCGATGCTCACGGCTCCGGCGAGCATCGCCGGCAGATAGAACGTCGAACTCCCAAAGAGGATCAACGCGATGCCCAGCAGTCCTGCCTGGGCAAGGGCCAGTGCGGACCAGACCACGGGCCCAAGGCGCCGTGCACCCGCCGGTGTGGTGACAGCGCCAAGGAGCCCACCGATTGCAGCAGCAGCCGTGATGAGGGCGAAATCACCCAGGGCTGCGTCAGCCGCCGTTGAGGTGTGCAACCCGTTGCGTACGAACAGGAGCGCACCGACCGTCAAAATCCCGAACGCAATTCGGTGGATTCCCACAACGAGGACCGCACGCCCGGCGGCTGGTGCCTGAATCAGCGATCGGACACCGTCGATCATGCCTACGGCGATCGCACGCGGGGAATCTCCTGGGCGCGTGCCGTCGGGGCCAAGTTGGTCGGCACGCATGCGAAGGGCGAACAGGCCAGCAAGGACGAATCCGATGGCCGCAAGGGCGAGGATGCTCAGGCTGCCCGAATCGTTGCCACCCAGTGCGGCACGAATGGCAACGCCGGCGATTGCGCCGAGGGCCGCCATCATCGTTCCGGCCGTGGGAGCGATGGCGTTTGCGGTGACCAAGGTTCGTCCGCTCACCACGTGCGGAAGGCTGGCTGAAAGGCCCGCAAGAACGAAGCGACCGATGCCCAAAACGATGAGCACCGCGACCCCCAGCAAGGGACCGTCATTGCCAACCGCGACGAGCAGGAGTACGGGTAGCACGAAACATGCCTTCAGCAGGTCCGCGACCACCAGCACATTGCGGCGTCGCCATCGATCGAGCAGAACTCCGGCAAACGGGCCCACGAGTGAATAGGGCAGCAGAAGGATCGTGAAAGCGGCAGCGACCTTGATGGCGTCGGGCTGGCGCTCAGGAGAAAACAACACGAAAGTCGCCAGCGATGCTTGTAGGAGGCCGTCACTGAATTGCGCAGTGAGTCGGACGGTGATGAGGCGACGAAAACCAGTCGAGGCAAGGACGTCACGCAGGTCATGCAGACGCTGTGCCGAGGTTGTCACCTAGGACCTTCCTGTTTGCCCGGTCATCGGACGCATTGGACGCATTGGACGGTACTCGGCACCGTTGAGCGACCCTGAGCCCGCTTAGGATCACCGTATGGCGGTTCCTCGGTCGCAGTCGCGCCCCGGCACGGTGCGGGGTTCGCTTGTGCGTGGTGATTCCCGCTCCGTTAACGGGTCACGCAGTGGTTCCACCGCTGAACCCGTGGCCGATCCGAGCAAGCCCCGCTCGGTGCTCGACTATGCCCTGCAACGACGAACGGCTATCCGCACGCTGTACTCCGGCGGTGCCCTGACCAGCGAGTTCTGCGACGCGGACCCTTACTTGATGCGGGCGGCACGTTTCCATGGTGAACCGACCGACGACTCCTGCCCGGCCTGCCGAGTGCAAACCCTGGTCCACGTCACCTACGCCTTCGGTGACGCGCTAGGGCCATCCTCCGGTGGCGCTTTGGCCAGTGCCCAACTGCCTGAGCTTGCCCGCGAACATGCTGAGTTCCGGGTTTACGTTGTCGAGGTCTGCCAAGGATGCGAGTGGAACTTCCTCGTCATGGCCTTCACGTTGGGTCACGGTGCGCCGCGTCAACGCTCGCGCCGATCACGTGGTGTCATGGAGCCCTGACAACGGCCGACTCGCGGCCGGGAGGGATAGCAGCAGGTGAGCAATCCGCGGCCTGGAAGGTCACGTGGGGGTTCGCGTCGGGGTTCACAGCGGGGTTCGCGTCGGGGTTCACAGCGGGGTTCACGGCAAGGGCGCGGACGTCAGTCGCTCGGTCGCTGGATCCTGCGTCTGGTACTGCTTGCAGGCCTGGCTGCCCTTGCGGCCGGCGCCGTGTTCGCCGTTGCCGTTGCGCGAACTGACGTTCCGTCGCCCAATGAAGTTGCAACGAGCGAGGCCACAATCGTCTACTGGTCCGATGGCACCGAACTGGGCAGGCTTGGTGAGGCGACTCGGCGCAGCGTGCTGCTGGCCGATGTTCCTGAAGTGGTGCAGCGTGCTGTGCTGGCGGCAGAGGACCGAGACTTCTACGAACACGGCGGCATTTCGCCAGTCAGTGTGGTGCGCGCCGTGCTGAACAACCTCACTGGTGGCTCCCTCCAAGGCGGATCCACCATCACCCAGCAGTACGCCAAGAACGCATTCCTCACCCAGGAGCGGTCTTGGACACGCAAACTTCGGGAGACGCTGCTAGCCGTAAAGCTCGAGACGCTGGTGTCAAAAGACCAGATTCTGAATGACTACCTGAACACGATTTATTTCGGACGTGGGGCGTATGGCATCGAAGCCGCTGCGATCGCGTACTTCGGTGTACCTGCAGCTGAGTTGAGCCCTGCGCAAGGGGCAGTTCTGGCGTCCCTCATCAAGTCACCGAATGGTCTGGCACCTGAGGAGCAGCCCGAACAACTCAGGCAGCGTTGGGGCTACGTACTCGATGCAATGGTCGAACGTGGCTGGTTGACTCAGCAGCAGCGCGATCAGGCGGATTTCCCCAAGATCATCAAACAGCGGGCCACTGATCGACTGGGTGGCCAGACCGGGTTCTTACTCAACGCCGTTACTACCGAACTGATTGCCCTAGGTTTCGATGAGACCGAGATTCAGCGTGGTGGTTTGCACATCACCTCAACCTTCGACCGTCGGGCTCAACGTGCCGCCGTGCGTGCTGTGCAAGATGCAGGACCGCAGTCGGCCACAAAGGGACTTCGGGTGGGCTTGGCTGCGGTACGCCCCGGCACAGGTGAAGTGATTGCGATGTATGGCGGAAAAGACTTCATCGACGATCAGATCAACAACGCTACTCGACCCTTTGCTCAGGCAGGGTCGACATTCAAACCCTTCGCACTGGCCGCAGCGACCGAAGCAGGTATTCCCCTGAAGTCGGTGTGGAACGGTGACTCACCGGCGACCATCAAGGGTTACACGCTCACCAATTACGGTGACCGCTCCTTCGGGACGATCACCCTGTTGAAGGCAACCGAGAACAGTGTGAACACGGCCTATGTCGAGGTTGAGGACGCCGTCGGAGTGCAGGCCGTCGCGGATGCGGCACTTCGTGCTGGTGTGCCCGCGGATACACCGGGCTTGAATCTGGATCAGTTGGATCTGACATTCGTGCTCGGCACTGCCTCACCGTCGGGATTGTCGATGGCGAATGCCTACGCGACGTTCGCTGCTCAGGGTCAACGGGTGACTCCTACGGTCATCAAAGACGTGCGCGGCCCAAATGACGGACTGCTCTATTCAGCCGAGCCTCAGCCGAGCACCGCGTTTGATCCCGATGTGGCCAACACCGTTACCTATGCGCTGGTGCGCACGGTCAGGTCTGGCACCGCATTCGCAGCCGCGTCCATCGATCGACCAGCAGCTGCCAAGACGGGCACCACCGACGACAACAAGAGCGCATGGTTCGTCGGCTACACCCCGCAACTCGCGGCTGCGGTTCTGATGGCCAAAGAGGACGCTGACGGACTCCCCGTATCCCTATCGGGAACTGGCGGTCTGGGGACAGTGACGGGCGGATCGTTTCCTGCGGCGATCTGGAGCGCATTCATGTCGGCGGCCCTCGCTGATCAGCCAATCGAGGATTTCCCCGATCCCCCGAAGTCGGCGTTGGAAAAACTTGATTGCCCGACCGTGATTCCGGCCGGATCGGCTTCGTTGGATGGCACGTCGTCGGATGTCACACCCGATGTCGGTGGAGTCGCGGGAGAAATTCCACCTGGATGCCCATCGCCGAGTGCTGCGGAATTTGATCCGTCCGCCATACCAACTGACGTGCTGCCGTCGGGGACTGACCTCGTCCCAAGTGAGGGTGCACCCACAGTGCCTGGTGATGTCACGCCAACTGATGGCATGCCCGAGCCGACGTCACCTCCGAACCCTGGGCCCACGAACCCTGGGCCCACGAACCCTGGACCTCCGACCGATGGTCCACCAGTGATACCGGGGCTGTCATGAACACAGGGGACAGCCCCATCGTGCTGCCCACACACGACGATCCGGTCGTTGCCTCTGGGAGCACGGGGATAGGTGGCCCGGTTGGTCGTTTGGCTGCCGTTGGGGCAACGTGGTGGACACCTCTTCGGGTGCTCATTGTTCTAGCGACACTGGGCTACCTCCTCGGGTATGTCCTCGACCTGTCCTGCCGCAGCACGGGCTGGATGTCTCCGGAGCGCTATGAGCACCTGTGCTATTCGGATATCCCGCCGCTGTACTCACTTCGCGGATTCGCTGATGGCTTGCTTCCGTATTTCCAGATCCCGACCGATGGGGTGCCACTGGAGTATCCGGTGCTAACCGGCGCTTTCATGCTCATCGCTGCAATATTCACCGGGCTGTTGATGCGAGTACCCGGGTTTGAAAACGCAGCAACGACCTTCTTTGACGTGAATGTCATCGGGTTGTGGTTGGCACTGTTGGTTGCGGTGGTCGCGACGGCGTTGACCGTGCGACGCAGGCCGTGGGACGCGGCAATGGTGGCACTTGCACCAACGGTGATCATGGCGTCAACCATCAATTGGGACCTTCTGCCGCTGGCATTCGCGGGTGTATCTCTGGCATTTTGGGCCCGGCAACGTCCGCTGCTGGCCGGCATCTTTCTCGGGCTGGCCATCGCCGCGAAGTTCTACCCGCTGTTCTTCCTCCTGGGCTTCGCGCTGTTGACACTGCGCTCTGGTCGATGGAAGGCCTTCACGCTCTTGTTAGTGGGCACGATCGGGAGTTGGTTGGTGGTCAATGGGCCGGTGGCTCTACTCGCCTGGGATGGTTGGAGCTACTTCTATCGATTCAGTCGTGAGCGTGGTGAAGACTTCGGATCGATCTGGTTCGCCATCAGTCAGGCGGGGCTCACCGGTGTTCCGGCAGACTCGCTCAACACCGTGGCAACTGGAGCGCTTGCGCTGCTCCTGCTCGGCGTAGCCGGCCTGGTCCTGCTGGCACCGCGCCGACCCAGGCTGGCCCAGGTGCTGTTCTTGATCATCGCGGCCTTTGTCTTGACCAACAAGGTCTACTCGCCGCAGTACGTACTCTGGCTGGTTCCACTGGCAGCCCTGGCCCGACCACGTTGGCGTGACTTCCTGATCTGGCAGGCCGGTGAACTTGTCTACTTCGCCGCCATCTGGTGGTTCCTCGTCGGATACGGCATGGAAGACACCAAGGGCTTAACTCCGCAGTGGTACTCCGCGGCGATTGTGGTTCATGTAATAGCGACTGGCTACTTCGCGTACATGGTTGTTCGAGACATGCTCGAACCATCCCATGACCCAGTGCGCACCGATGGGTTCACTGAAGACATTGACGACCCCGGCGGCGGTGCGTTCGATCGGGCACCAGACGTCGTTGGCCCGGATATGTTCAGGCGTCGTCGCCTAAGGGCTCCAGACCCAACACCCGATCAAATCGCGACGTCGTAAACCGAACATCCGCGGGGAGTGCATCACCGATTTGTGGTGGCGTGCACTGCTCCGGGAGCCACACCATGCTGACGTGTTGGTGGGGAGGCTCAATGAACCAACGTTGGCGTCCGTCCCAGCTGAATGGAGATAAGGCGCGACCAGCAGCGTCGAGTGCACCCGTACCGGCTGCCACCGCGCGTTGCCGAACACTGCTCACCGGCGAAGGTGCCTGCAGACCGATGCCGTGCCAGGTTCCACCAGAAACAGTAAGGACGTGACCACCTCGAGCTCGGCTGCGTTGGCGGTAGCCGACTGGGGTTCCACCGGGAACCTGGGCCACGTTCAGCACCGTTCCTTCCGCCTGGAGAGCACGTCGGTCACCAAGCCAAAGATCCGTGCCGCTGCGCTGCCGCAAGGTGAGTTGTGGGACCGCGGCACTGATCTCGAGGAGTTCCTCGTCACTGCAGTGTGAGACCCAAAGCGCAGCAGATTGCTGCCCGCCAAGTTGCAGTGCATCGAGTTCAGCCTGCCATAGTCCGGCCCAGCGGAGCACCTGGCGGACCTTGGCGCTCACCACAGTGCTACCGGCGCGAGGTGCGACGTCATCATCGGGTTGTGCGATCGGTAGATGCAGACCCAGACCCTCAAGAACGACCCTGCCTTCGCGCAGAGCATTTCGGGTCGATGGTTCGGTGAGGACCTGCAGCAGTGCGTTGTCGGTGAATCCGAAGCGACGCATCGAAGTCCGCGCTTCAAGCACTATCGACACGGGAGCCGCCGAATCCGAGGAACCCGCCAACTGGCACACAGCATGCAGCCCCTCAGCTGTGGCAATAGTGCGCGTGAAGGCGTTGGCTGGCACCTTTGCCCACGCAGCAGCTGCGAGTTCGTCACGGGGGTCGAAGGGTTCGAGGACGAGAACACGACTTTGGGTGCTACCCACGCATTCCAGCGCCTCATAGATGGTGCCAACTGCGATGCAGGGAAGGTCACGAATACCAACCTGGTGAAGGAGACGCAGCTGTCCGAGTCCGTAGCCGCCACCCTTGATAACAGGGACTGCCGCATTTCCGGTCGCGATCGCAATCTGAGCAAGGCGCCCGTCAACGTGCTTCGTCCAACGATCACCGTCAACCCGCAGCGCGAAGGTCATGGCACCTCCCTAAATCAGGATCTTTTACATCCGAGATTCGTAGGTGCGAAAGGCTCGCGCCCACATTGGGCGAATGACGTAATCCCACTCACCAATACTCTCCTGGGCGTAACCGCCGGTGCCCACCTTGAACTGAATGAGACCCACCTGTTCATGACGCCCGTCGACCGTATCGACAATGCCGCGCATGTCGTACACGTCAGCACCTAGCTTCATCGCCTGTTGCATCTGCGCCCACTGCGCGGCATTTGAGGGCCGCGCATCACGATCCGCCGTTGTTGATGCGCCATATGAGTACCAGACTCGCTGGCCCACCTGAATGGCCAGTGCTGCGGCGCCCAGATGAAAACCGCCTTCAGTGCCTGGAACCTCAGCGCACGCAAGTCGAGCCGCAGCAACCGCCTGACCATCGACAGGACCACCGTTAACCGAGCCACCGTTAACAGAGCCACCAAGGCTCTCCCACAACGCCCGGAAGTATCCGATTCCTCGTGGAGTGAAGCCGTCACGTTTGGCGGTTTCGCAGTAGATGCGATGGAACGATTCCAGGTCGGCCGAACCACCCCAGGAAATACGCACGCCGACCTGTTCGGCCTTACGGATATTGCGGCGCCACTGCTGATTGAAACCGGCCAGGAGGTCATCGGAAGTGCGATCGCGAAGGGGCACCTGGAAGACCAGCCGTGGTTGGTAGTCACCGAAGCGACCGGAGGAGCCATCGCTGCGCCATCCCGCAGTGCGTAGCTCCTCGACGACAGCAGGCGCGCTCGTTGACTGCCAGTCGGCGGGCAGGTCAGTCAGCCGGTGAAGATCCCCGGTTGGTGACTCGGCTGCGCGCTTCAGCCCCTCCTTGATGGTGTCGGCCTGCCAGCGCCGTTGCGCGATACCCGGCCCGATTTTCACAAGGAACGCACCTTGCGCGCCGCAGTGAGTGATGAGCGGTGTCAGGAGTTCGCCCGTGTTCTCGCTCAACTGCTCCCACGGTAGGCACGGCCCCTCGGGAAGGTAGGCCAGGCTGCGCCGCGGGTAACGCGGCACTGGCCGGTACCGCACCAGGCCAGCGCCGATGAGTTCACCTGCCATAAACCAGCCGAGTGATTCATGGCGCCAACCGGGCTTAAGTGCCGCCCACTGGGGAATCTGTAGGAACGACACCCAGGGCTGCTTGGCGATCCACTGCAGGTGATCAGCGGCGCTGATCGGGCGCACCTCAACCGTCACGCAGAACCGGTCCGCAGGTCGACCACGACTGGTGCGTGATCGGAGGCGCCTTTGCCTTTACGCGCTTCGCGGTCGATGTAGCAATCGGCAACCTGCTCGATGAAGGCGGCGTTGGCCAGGATGAGGTCGATTCGCATGCCCCAGCCCCGGTGAAAGGCACCGTTGCGGTAGTCCCAGAAGGTGAATGGCTCGCCCTTCAGGCTGCGTGGATGCAGATCCTGCAGGCCCAGATCCACCAGCGCCTGCAGTCGTGTGCGTTCGGCCGGGGTGACATGCGTGGATTCGGTGAACAAACTGATGTCCCATACGTCGGCATTGGTAGGGGCGATGTTGAAATCCCCGATCACCGCGAATGGGCGAGTTGGGTCAGCAGCGAGTTCCGACGCACATGTCTGCGCGAGGCAGTCCAGCCAGGCGAGCTTGTAGGCGAAGTGGTCATGGGTCGGCTCCCGCCCATTGGGGACGTAGACACTCCAGACGCGGACCCCACCGCAGGTGGCCCCCACGGCGCGTGGTTCCACAGCCCCCTCGAATTCCGGTTGTCCCGGCAGTCCCAGGGCAGGCTCGTCTAGGCCGACTCGGCTGGCAAGGGCGACTCCATTCCAGCGGCCGGTCGCTTGAACCACGGATTGGTAGCCGAGCTCGGCAAGCACCGAGGGGTAGGCCTGCTCTGTGCACTTCAGTTCCTGCAGGGCCAGGACATCCGGCTGCGCCTGCTCGATCCAGGGCACGAGGCGCTCCAGACGAGCGGTCACTGAATTGATATTCCAGGTGACCAGCCGCACCCGGCCATGCTACGCAGCGTCCACGCTACGCAGCACAGGATCGCACCAGCCAATGTCGGCTCGGGTGAGGATCTGTGTGGGCGGTGAGCTTGGATTTCACCAACGGGCGCAACTCGGGTACCCTCGGGGGGCCACTTGGCACGCGTTACAACCTCCTGTCACGGAATGACCGTGACCGCCTGAGTCCGAAGGAGGTGGGTTGCTCATGCGTCGCTATGAAGTCATGGTCATCCTCGATCCCGATCTGGAGGAGCGCACGATCGCTCCCAGCTTGGACACGTTCCTCAACGTGATCAAGTCCGATGGTGGGTCGGTCAACAAGGTCGATATCTGGGGCAAGCGTCGCCTTGCTTACGAGATCAATCACCGCAGCGAAGGCATCTACGCCGTGCTGGATCTGACCGCCACTGTGGATTCAGTCAAGGAACTGGACCGTCAGTTGAATCTGAACGAAGCAGTGATGCGCACCAAGGTGACCCGTCCGGAGGGGAGCCGATAGTGGCCGCCGGGGACATCGTGGTGACGGTCGTTGGCAATCTGACCAATGATCCGGAGTTGCGCTTCACCCCAAGCGGCGCCGCAGTCGCATCGTTCACCGTTGCTTCGAGTTCTCGCTACCTTGACAAGGCCACCAATGAGTGGAAGGACAGCGAACCGGTTTACATGCGCTGCAGTGTCTGGCGTCAGTACGCCGAGAACGTCGCGGAATCACTCCAAAAGGGCACTCGAGTCATCGTGCAAGGGCGCCTGAAGCAGCGCAGCTACGAGACGCGCGAGGGTGAAAAGCGCACGGTCGTCGAGATGGAAGTCGACGACGTCGGGCCGGCCCTGCGCTATGCGACTGCCAAGGTCAATCGAGTTCAACGTCAGTCCGGAGGGATGGGCGAAGGCCCGACCGGTGGCGATGACCCGTGGGCCAACAGCGGCCCGTCGGGTGGCTCGTTCGATGAGCCACCCTTCTAGACGAGCCAGGAGCAGATAGGGCCAGGATCACCTGGCGAACAACCACAGACATTGAAGGAAGATCAGGAGAAAGAGCAATGGGACGGGATCGAGACAGAGACAGTAAGCGAGCCGCAGCGCGGAACGAGAAGATGCCGAAGAAGAAGGCGTGCCCGTTCTGCCGTGAAGCGGCAAAGGCCAAGGAAGCCGGCATCGAGCATCGCGGGATTGACTACAAGGATGTGAATCTGCTTCGCAAGTTCATCTCCGACCGCGGCAAGATCCGAGCTCGCCGGGTTACCGGCAACTGCACGCAGCACCAGCGGGATGTCGCCATGGCCGTCAAGAACGCTCGTGAGGTCGCACTGCTTCCGTACAGTTCGACGGCGCGATAGGAGAGCGGGATGAAACTGATCCTCACCCAAGAGGTCGGTGGGCTCGGAGCCCCCGGCGATGTGGTCGTCGTCAAGGACGGTTACGGCCGCAATTTCCTCGTTCCGCGTGGCATGGCGATCGCCTGGACCCGCGGTGGCGAAAAGCAGGTCACGCAGATCAAGCGAGCCCGCAAGGTGCGCGAGATCCGGGACCTGGGTCATGCCCAGCAGGTGCGCGATGAGCTCCAGGGTCTGGCCATCGAGGTTCGAGCCAAGGCTGGAGATGGCGGCCGCCTATTCGGATCCGTCACGACGGCGGACCTGGCCTCGGCAATTCGTAGCGCTGGCGGCCCCTTGGTGGAGCGGCGTTCGATTGAGCTATCCAGTGCGGTGAAGTCCGTCGGTAAGCACAACGCTCGCGTGCGAATCCACCCTGAGGTTGTCGCCACGGTGACGTTCACCGTCACTGCGGAGTAGTCAGCCCCGCACTCATGCAGGACCTCCTTTCCCTAACGGTCCTGATGTGTTTGGCCGGGGGCGTGCCCCTGGTGGTTGGGTTGCTGCGCATCCCGATCGGCGAAGTGGTGCTGCTGCTCGTGGGTGGCGTCATCGTTGGTCCGTCGTTGCTCGACTGGCTGAAGATTAGTGACGGCATCACGCTGCTGTCCGAACTCGGCCTTGGCTTGCTCTTTTTCCTGGCCGGAATGCACATCGATCACACAGTTTTGAGCGGACAGATCGGGCGGCGTGCGGCCCTGGGTTGGATCGGTAGTGCGGCTATTGCCGGAGTGATCGTCACGGTCTTGGCGGCAACGGGAGTGATCGTCGATGCAATCGGCGTTGGACTCGCACTGACCACGACGGCTTTGG